>NZ_KE386572.1:629638-944457 GCF_000427665.1 Geminicoccus roseus DSM 18922 | reverse complement strand
GTGGTGCTCCCTCTGCTCTCGGAGTTCTTCGCCGGCGTGGCGGCAACCCGGCTGCATCTCGACTACGAGGCCGTGGGCGGTCCCGCCGGGCGGCTGCGCCACGGCACGGCCGACCTGATCTTCCATCGCGCCGAGGCCATGGCGGTGCCGGTCGAGCGGATCGACCTGGCCGAGATCCGGCTCGTGCCGGTGGCCGCACCGGGCTTCCTGCCGCCGCATCTCGGGCCTGATCTGCGGCCGGACCAGCTTCGTCCCTTCACCCAGTGCGTGATCCGCGACAGCGCCCGCGGCGGGAACGAGGACCATTTCCTGGTCCCGGGCGCGCACCCCTGCTCGGTCCCCGACCATGCGATGAAGAGGGAGCTCATCCTGCACGGCATGGGCTGGGGGCACCTGCCGGACTTCATGGTGGCCGGCGACCTGGAGGCCGGGCGGCTGGTGCGGATCCGCGGGCGGCATCTTCCGGGCGGGGTGGAGATCCTGGCGGCGTCCCGGCGCAGCGATCTTCCCCACGGGCCGGTGGCGGAACGGCTGTGGCGGCATCTCCGCGCGCGCTTTCCTGGCCGCTGACCCACGACGGGCGAAGGGCCTCGACCAACGCCCCGTCACAGGTGCCGGTCTACATCCATGCGCCGATGCAGGATGCGGATGATGGCGATCTCGCCAGTATCGGTGGTCCTGAAGAACAGCATGTGCGAACCGACGGGTGCCTTGCGGTAGCCATGCCGGATGCCTACCGGACGGCTGGCGCGTTGGCCTGTCGCCAGTTCCTGGCAAGCGTCGCGGATGCTGCGGATGTAGGTGACAGCCTGCTCCTGGCCCCAGCGCTCGACCGTGTAGTCCCAGATCCCGTCCAGGTCGGCCTGGGCAGCCGGGGAGAGGAGAACGCCGCTCATCAGGACCCGATGCTTTGCTTTCTGGCGATGAACGCGTCGACGTCGAAGGGCTCGGGCGGGCCGGATTGTTCTCCGGCGATCAGGGCTGCCTGCAGCGCCTGGACTTTGGCTTCGTGCTCTTCCAGGAGCCGCAGGCCGGCGCGTACCACGTCACTGGCCGAGCCGTAGCGGCCGCTCTGGACCTGGGCGTCGATGAAGGTCGCGAAGTGGTCGCCGAGCGAGATGGACGTGTTGCGCGCCATGGGCACCTCCTGCGATGCCAATATGTACCAAAATCTGGTACATGGTAAGCGGTGCGCGAGCGGGGTTGGGCGGGGCCGGCCCCTCCTTCAGCCCGTGGCGCCGCGCTGGCGGCCGTAGACGAGCAGCATCAGGATGATCACCGAGCCGTAGATGATCTGGCGGCCGGCTTCGGGCATCTGCATGACCGAGAGGACCGAGGTCAGGAGCACGATCAGGATGGTGCCGACCACGGTGCCGAGGTAGCGGCCGCGGCCGCCCAGGATGTGGGTGCCGCCGATCACCACGGCGGCGATCGACGGGAGCAGGTAGGCGTCGCCCATGCCCTGGTAGGCGTTGGTGGAGTAGCCGGCGAGCAGGACGCCGGCCAGGGCCGAGCAGCCGCCGGACATCACGAAGGCGAAGATGATCACCCAGCGGGTGTTGATGCCGGACAGATAGGCCGCCCGCTCGCGGTTGCCGATCGCGTAGATGTAGCGGCCGAGCGAGGTGCGCTGCAGGAGCAGGACGATCAGCACCGAGAGCACCGCCCAGACGATCAGCGGCATGGGGATGCCCAGCACGTGGCCGGTGGCGAGGAAGCTCATCAGCGGGGTGGCGATGCTCTGCGGGGCGAAGCCGCCGGTCAGCATCACCATGAAGCCGCGCATCACCGCGTTGACGCCGAGGGTGAAGATCATGGACGGGACGCGCAGATAGGCCACGCCCAAACCGTTGACCAGGCCCACCGCCATGCCGACGCCGAGACCCACCGGGATGGCGTAGGGGCCGCCCACCGCGGTGCCGAGCATGGCGCCGGCGGCCAGCGTCCAGGGCACCGACAGGTCGATATGGCCCAGCAGAATGACCAGCATCATGCCGGCGGCGACGATGCCCAGGAAAGCGCCGACCTGGAGTTGCTGGAGCAGGTAGACCGGGCTCAGGAAGCTGGCGGTGCCTTGCGTCGCCAGGGTGTAGGCGGTGCCGATCGCCAGGATCACCAGGATGAACCCGCCGGCGATCAGGATCGGCTTGTCTTCCGGGGACAGGGACCAGGAGGACTGGGCGGAGGGGAGGGAGCCGGTGGCCATGGTCGTTCAGCCCAGCAGGTCGAGGCGGTTCTTGATGCGGAACACCCGGGCGGCGCCGATCGAGACGGCGCCCAGCAGCACGATCCCCTCGAACAGCGGCTGCAGGAGCGGGGCGATGTCGAAGATCCGGAAGTTGAACGAGATCGCCCGGATCACCATGGCGCCGATCAAGGAACAGATCGCCCCGCCGGAGCCGCCCATCAGCGAGGTGCCGCCGATCACCACCGCGGCGATCGAGTTCAGCGTGTAGGCTCCGGCCTGAGGCACGTCGGCGTTGCCGGAACTGGTCTGCAGGGCGAGATAGAGGCCGCCCAGGCCTGCGAAGAAGCCGGCCAGGGTGAAGGCCGCGATCTTGCAGCGCTCGATGCGCACCCCGGACATGTAGGCAGCGCCCTCGGACGAGCCGATCGCGTAGACGCCCCGGCCGGTCACCGAATCGCGGAACGGGATCCAGACCAGGAAGATCACCGCCAGCATGATCGCCATCGGCATCGGGATCCAGGCGACCGGCTGCAGCCAGGCCGCCTCGCCGTCGTCGAACAGGCCGTAGGTGGCGCAGAACTCGTAGATGTCGTTGGTCAGCGCCCAGGACAGATCGCCGTCGACATTGCCGCCAGGGGTCGGGCGGATGAACAGGGCGATGCCGATATAGACTGCCCCGGTGGCGAGCGTCGCGATGATCGGCTGGATCCGGCCATACACCACCACCACGCCGTTGACCCAGCCGGCCAGCGTGCCGGCGGCCAGGCAGGCGACGATGCCAAGGAGCATCTGCAGGGGAGAGCCGTTGACCAGGATGCTGGCCAGGCAGTTCACCAGGGTCATCACCGCGCCCACCGACAGGTCCAGGCCGCCGGCCAGGACCGGGACGGTCTGCGCCATGGCGACCGCACCGATCACGAAGCTCTCGTTGGCGTTCTGAATCAGCACCGCCGTGGAGAAGCCCTTAGGGTGCAGGCCGTTATAGACCAGCCAGAACAGCAGGAAGAGGCCGATCGCGAGCAGGAGGCCCAGGTTCTGGCCCAAACGGAGGCGGAGGTCGGTCACGGGGCTGCCTCGGCGGAAAGGGGCGCACCGGCTTCGGTGTCCAGGTTGAGCGAGGCGGCGACGATCGCCTTCTCGTTGATGTCGTCGCCGGCCAGCTCGCGCACGACCCGGCCGTCATAGAGGATCAGCACCCGGTCGCAGCAGCCGATCAGCTCGTCATAGTCGGTGGTGTAGAACAGGATCGAGGCGCCGGCGTCGGCCAGGTCGCGCAGGAGCTGGTAGAGCTCCTGCTTGGTGCCGACATCGATGCCGCGGGTGGGGTCGTTGAGCAGGATGATGCGCGGCTCGGTCATCAGCCACTTGGCGATCACCACCTTCTGCTGGTTGCCGCCGGACAGGGTGGCGACCGGGTTGCCGACATCGCCGACCTTGATCTTGAGCTTGTCGACCATGCGCTGGATCGCGGCGCGCTCCTTGGCCTTGTCGACGAAGATCCCGGAGGTGAGCGTGTTCATGGCGGCCATGCCGAGATTGTCGGCGACCGACATGGGCAGCATCAGGCCCTCGGTCTTGCGGTCCTCGGGGATCAGCGCCATGCCGATCGCCTTGTCCTTGGCCTGGCCCGGGCTGGAGAGATGGATCGGCTTGCCGTCGACCAGGATCTTGCCGGACACGCCGCGCAGCACCGCGAACAAAGCCAGCTGCAATTCGCGCTGGCCCTGGCCGTCCAGGCCGCCCAGGCCCACGATCTCGCCCTTGCCGACTTTCAGCGAAATGCCGTTCAGCCGGTCGGTCCAGCGCAGGTCCTGGACCTCCAGGACGGGCGTGGCGGCGGTGGCGGAAGGTAGCGGCTTGGGCGGGTACACGTGCGCCATCTCGCGGCCGATCATCAGCTGCACGATGTCGTCGGCGCTGCGGGTGCCGGCGGTGAAGGTCTCGATGTGGCGGCCGTTGCGGAACACCGAGCAGGTGTCGGCCAGCTCCTCGATCTCGTGCATCCGGTGGCTGATGTAGAGGAGGCACAGGCCTTCCTCGCGCAGCCTTTTGAGGATGTCGTAGACCTTGAGCACGTCGGAACTGGTGAGCGCCGAGGTCGCCTCGTCCAGGATCAGCAGGCGCGGCTCGCGGCCGAGCGCCTTGGCGATCTCGACCATCTGCCGGCGCGACAAGGGCAGGTTCTTGACCTGCTCCAGCGGGTTGACGTCCTCGCAGCCGACCTTGGCCAGCAGTTCCTCGGCCCGGAGGCGCTGGGCGCGGCCGTCGATCAGGCCCAGCCGGGTGCGCGGCGGGTTGGAGATGCCGATATTGTCCGCGACCGTGAGGTCGGGCATCAGCGACAGTTCCTGGAAGATGCAGACGATCCCGGCGGCATTGGCGGCCAGCGGGTCGCGGAAGCGCACCGGCTGGCCGGCCAGGCGCATGGTGCCCTCGTCGGGCTGGACCACGCCGGCGATGATCTTGATCAGGGTCGACTTGCCGGCGCCGTTCTCGCCCAGCACGGCATGGATCGAGCCCTGCCGGCAGGCGAAGTCGACGCCCTCCAGGGCGCGCACGCCGCCATAGCGCTTGCTCACGCCGGCGAGTTCCAGGAACGGCGAGTTGTCTGGCGTCATCGGCGCGGCCCGGTGATCGTGTCGGAGAGAGCGGGACAAGCGGGCGGGGCCGCGGCGGAAAAACCGCGGCCCCGACGGCTCACTCCACGTTGTCGGCGCTCTTGGCCATGATATCGACGGCCTTGATGTTCACGTCGCAGGGCGCGAACTCGTTGGGGGTGAAGAACTTGTCGGACAGATCCGACCAGTAGTTCACGCCGTCTTCCAGGGTCTCGTAATCGGCGACCGGGATCGGCACCGAGATCATCTGGGGCATGGTGTTGCCCTCGAGCGCCGCGATTGCCGCCTTGGTCGCGATGGCGACCAAGCCCGGCGACTGGCCATAGGACAGGCCCTTGAGGCCCTTGTCGGCATATTGCGCGATCTGCTTGCGGAAGCCGTTCTCGCCCTCGCCGGCCATCGGCACGAACGGGTGGCCGGCATCCATCAGCGCGCGCACGGTGCCGTCCGAGCCGCCCTGGGTGAAGATGCCGTCGAACTGGCCGTGCACCGCCAGCGCATCAGCGGTGGCTTTCTGCGAGGTGCCGGTGTCCCAGTTGCCGACGATCTCGACCACCTCGAAGTCGCCGCCGGCCTCCAGCGCGTCGCGCAGGCCCTGGTGGCGGTCGCGGTCGACCGAGTTGCCGGGCACGCCGCGGACTTCCAGGATCTTTCCGGAGGTCTTGCCCATTTCCTTGATCAGGAACTCGCCCGACATCTTGCCCATCTCATACTGGTCTTCGTTGACCTGCATGACCTTGTCGGTGTCGAGCGTGTTGTCGAACGGCACCATCACCACGCCGTTGCGGTCGGCCAGGCGGATGACGCGGTCGAAGCCTTCCGGGCTGACCGCGATGGTGACGATGGCGTCGTAGCCCTGGTTGATGAAGTCCTCGATCGCGCCCAACTGCGCCGCGGCGTCGGTGCCGGTCGAGACGACCTTGAACTCCTCGATCTTCTCGGCGATGCCGGGGCTCTCGGCGAAGACCTTGGCGGTCTGGATCATCTGGATCCGCCAGGTGTTGCCGACGAAGCCGTTCACCAGGGCGATCCGGTAGGGACCTTCCTTCTTCTCCCACTGGAGATATTTGGTGTCGGCGTCCCAGGGCGCGAAGCACTCGGGCAGGTAGCCCGGGCCTTCCACCACCTCGGGCCCGGCCGCCATGGCCGCCCCGGATCCTGCCAGCAATGCCATCGACGCTGCCGCGGCCAACGCCGCACGACGCACCATGCTCGTCATTTCTGCCTCCCCTGATCTGCCTTTGCGGCATGTAGCTGGGCACGGCCGACCAGCGGACGGGCCCGCGGAAATCACGTCTCCGGCCGCGAGATTGATCCTATTTTATCGAGATGCGCAAGCGCGTCGCGAGGCGGCGGCGATGCCGGGCGGGGAGGCGGCCGGGCACCGGGAGCATCGGGCGGCGGGGAAGCCGCCGCGGGCATCGCGGCTTGGAGCGGCGATGCCGAGCGGGCTCGAAACAGCGGACCGGTCTGGCCGGAAGGGAGGCTTGTCGTCGGCGCGGGAGACATGACGCCGTCGGGAAGCGACTTCCGGCGACAGGCGGGAGAGGGCCGATGACCATCGGATGGATGGGGTCCCCCGCGCGCGCCTGCGGCCTGTCCGCCGTCTCGGCAAAGTCCCGCAACCGAAAAGGCGGGACGTCCTGCCCAGTTTCAGCGGGCGGGAAATTACTGCAGGGTTTGAGAACTACCGTTCATGGAGCTGGTACGAACGTCGATCTTGTTGATCTGTTCTTTGATCTTCAGCTTTTCCCGCTTGAGGCGGGTAAGAATAGTCTGGTCTGGGAGGGGACGGTGCTGTTCCTGGTCGATCATATCTTCGATCTGGGACTTCTTAACACGCAGACTACCGACGTGCTCCAGCAGCGACATGCTCGAGCTCCTTCCATTCCGGGTGGTCTCCACATTCGGGATATAGCTTGCCGACCGGGGCCGCGCCACTGGCCCGCCGCGGATTCGTCATCTTTCCGTCGCACGGCATCCGCCGGGACGTCGCACCCTTGAGCGGGCGAAGGGATTGAGCGGACTTGCTTTGTGGACGCCCGCCCCTGCGACGCCGGCCCACCGGTCCGGAACCCGGTCGGGCCGGCGCCGGTTATAGCAGCGGAGCACTGTGGGATTGCCACGGACCGAGCACGAAGGGCACGAGACCATGTTGAAGTTCATTGGTGGAACCGTCGGAATCATCTTCCTGATCGGCCTGCTCGTGGTGATCGGCCTGCTTGCCCTGATCTTCTGAGGCGGGTGGCCGGGGCATGAGCCCGGCCACCCGACCCAAGCCAGCCGGAAGGAGGCCCGTCAGCGGGCCAGGAGCAGCGAGATCTCCGGCACGTAGGTCAGCAGCAAGAGGGTGGCGCCCAGCGCCGCGTAGAGCAGGATCGCCTGGCGGGTGAACGCCGCCACGCTGATCCTGGCGATGTTGCAGACCAGGAGCATCACCGTGCCGACCGGCGGGGTGAGCGTGCCGATCGACAGGTTGAAGATGATCACGATCCCGAAATGGACCGGATCGATGCCCAGCGCCTTCACCGTCGGCAGCAGCAGCGGCACCAGCACGATCATCAGCGCGGTGCCTTCCATGAACATTCCAGCCACCAGCAGCACGGCGTTCACCACCAGGAGGAAGGTCACCTGGTCGGCGTCCATGCTGGTGATGAGCTGCGACAGGGCAGCGCCGGCCTGTTCCAGGGAGAAGATCCAGGCCAGGGCGGAACTGGCCATGATCACCAGGAACACCGAAGCGGTCGAGCGGGCGGTCTCGGCCAGGGCCTCGCCCACGTGGGAGAGGCGCATCTCCTTGTAGATCACGAAGCCGATGATCAGCACGAGCACGATCGCGACGGCACCGGCTTCGGTGGGCGTGAACACGTTGGCGCGGATGCCGCCGATGATCGCGATGATCAAGAGGGCGGCCGGCCAGGTGCCGACCAGGGTGGTGCCGACCTCGCGCGGGGTGGGCCAAGCTTCCCGGGCCGGCTTGTAGCCGCGCTTCACCGCGGTGACCCAGGTCGCCAGCATCAGCAGGAGCGCGCACATGATGCCCGGCAGGATGCCGGCCATGAACATCTGCCCGACCGACACGTCGGCCAGCAGCGCATAGATGATCAGCGCGATGCCGGGCGGGATGATCGGGGTGACCAGCGAGCCGGCCGCGGTGACGGCGCCGGCAAAGGCGCGGTCATAGCCCTGGCGCTCCATCTCCGGGACCATCATCCGGGTCAGCATCGCGGCGTCGGCCAGGTTGGACGCGCTGATCCCGCCCATCAGGGTCGAGAGCAGGATGTTGGCGAGGCCCATGCCGCCGCGGATCCGGCCCACCAGCAGGTCGGCCAGCTTCAGCATCCGCTCGGCGATGCCGGTGTGCGACATCAGCGTGCCGAGCATGATGAAGAACGGGATCGCGAGCAGCGAGGTGTTCTCGGTGGGGCCGACCACGCGCTGGATCGCGATCACCAGCGGCACCGAGCCGAAAAACAGGAAATAGGAGAGGACCGCGATCAGGATGCCGATATAGAGCCGGATGCCCAGCGCGAACGCGGCCAGCATGATCAGGGAGATGATGACCAGGCTCATGCGCGATCTCGCAGCCGCAGGCGTTGGAAGGAGCGGACCGCGCGGGACGCCATGACCAGCGTCACGCCGACAAAGCCCACAGGAATGGCCAGGTCGATCCAGAACCAGGAGATCCGCAGGATCCCGGTGAGCTTGAACTGGACGGTGTTGGCGAGCTTCCAGCCGAGCCAGGCGACGAACAGCAGCACGATCACCGAGGCGACGTCGGTCAGGAAGTCCAGCACCAGGCGCGGCTTTTCGCGGAGCAGGTCGGTGACAACGTTGATGGCCAGATGCTGGTTCAGGCGCTCGGCGTCGATGGCGCCGATCATCACGATCCAGATCAGCAGGATGCCGGAGACCTCCTCGGTGAAGTGGATGGGCTGGCCGAACGCGTAGCGCATCAGGACCGCCGCGTTGAACAGCACGATCAGGGCGACCAGCAGGATCCCGGCCAGCCAGATGATCGGAGCGGAGAAGCGTTTCATGGGGCGGGGCTCTTCATCACGGCAAAGCGGCCGGCCCTTCCGGGCCGGCCGCTTTGCGATGGACGCGGAATGCGCTTACTGCAGTTCCGCCTGGATCTGCTCGTAGAGGCCCGGGGTCCACTCCGGGAACTCCTCGTAGACCTTGCGGGTCAGCTCCTTGAAGGGCTCCTGGTCGACCTCGATCACCTCGACGCCGGCATCCTTCATCTTCTGGATGGTGGCGGCGTCCTCCTCCATGGCGATCTTCTGGCTGTAGAGGCCGGCCTCATGCGCGGTCTCGTCGATGATCTTCATCTGCTCCTCGGGCAGGCTCGCGAAGAACGCCTCGCCGCCGACGAACAGGGCCGTGTTGGTCAGGTACCCGATCATGCTCAGATACTTGGCCTCCTCGTGGAACTTCTGGCCGTAGAGCACCGAGAGCGGGTTCTCCACGCCGTCGATCACGCCCTGCGAGAGCGCGGTGAACACCTCGCCCAGCGGCATCGGGGTGGGGGTGGCGCCCATCGCCTCGAACGCCTTGATCTGCATGACGTTGTTCGGCACGCGGACCTTCATGCCGGCGAGGTCGGCCGGGGTGTGGACCGGCTTGGTCGCGATCAGCTGGCGCACGCCGTAAAGATAGTTCGACATCACGATGCGGATGCCCTTGGAGCGCAGCTCCTCGGCCTTCTGCTTGAACCACTCGCCGTCATAGATCTTGAACAGCTTTTCCGGGTTGTCGCTCAGGTAGGGCCCGAACAGGATGCCGAGATCCGGGTCGTAGTCGGCCAGGAAGCCCACATCGGTGATGGTGATGACGTTCAGGCCCATCATGGCCTGCTCGGTCACGTCCTTCTTCGAGCCCAGCTGCGAACTCGGATAGAGCTCCAGCGTGATCTCCCCGCCGCTCTTCTCAGCGAGCAGGTCCTTCCAGTAGTGCATCACCTTGTCGACCGGTTCGCCCGGATTGTTCTCGTAGGCGACCTTGATCGCCACCGGGTCGGCGAAGGCGGCGGTGGCGACGCCGCCCAGCATCACGGCCGCCGCGGAGGCGAGGAGCGCCGTGCGGCGCAGCATCTTCAAGGGGGACATGCTCATCTCCGTTGGTTCTTCGAGAAATGCGTTCTTGGATCGGGACGGGCTCAGAAGCCGATCACGCCGCCGCCATCGACCACCAGGGTCTGGCCGGTGACGTAGCCCGCGGCGGGCGAGGCCAGGTAGACGGCGGCCCAGCCGATGTCCTCGGGCGCTCCCAGCCGGTCCATCTGGATGCGGCCCAGGATCTTCTGGCGGCGGGCCGGGTCGCCGGACGTCGCCTTCTGATAGAGGGGGGTGTCGATCCAGCCGGGCGCCACGGCGTTGATGCGGATGCCGCGGCCGGCGAACTCGGCGGACAGGCCGCGCACCATGCCGGTGATCGCGGTCTTGGCGGTGGTGTATCCCAGCACCAGGGGCTGGCCGATGAACGAGGTCATCGAGGCGGTGAACAGCACCACGCCCGAGCCCTGCTCGACCTGGCCTTTCAGCACGTGGCGGGTCAGTTCCAGGGCGCCGCGGACATGGACGTCGAACACCGCGTCGAAATCGTCCAGGGTCGATTCCTCGAACGGCTTCTTGATCGTGTTGCCGGCATTGTTGACCAGGATGTCGATGGTGCCGAACGCGCCGGTCACCTCCTCGACGAAGCCGGCCAGGGTCTCGGGCGCGCTCAGGTCGACGGTGCGGGCATGGACGTCGCCCTCGATCCCGGCGACGGCGCTCTCCAGGAGGTCGGCGCGGCGGCCGGCGACGATCACCTTCGCCCCGGCGGCGGCCATGCAGCGGGCGATGGCCAGGCCCAGGCCGGAGCCGCCGCCGGTGACCAGGGCGGTCTTGCCGGCCAGGCCGAACGCCTGCTGAAACGAGGTCGCGCTCATGACATCTCCACCATGATCTTCAGCTCCGTGGCGCGGTTGGCTTCCCAGAACGGCAGGGCCTGGTCGGCCTCGGCGAACGGGAAGGTGGTGGAGACCAGACGGTCGGCGCGGTCGCCCATCTCCTCCAGGCAGCCGATCACCGCCGCAAAGTCGTCCAGGGTCGCGTTGCGCGATCCCATGATGTCCAGCTCCTTCAGGTTGAAGAGCTGGGTGCGGTAGCCGACCTCCGCCTTGCAGTAGCCGATATAGACGACCCGGCCGGCGAAGCCCGCGGCATCCACCGCCTGGACGAAGGTCTCCGGCACGCCCACCGCCTCGATCACCAGGTCGAAGCCGTCGTCGCCGGTCAGGCGCGCCACCGCGGCGGCCGGGTCCTCGGCGTTGGGGTCGATGGTGTGGGCAGCACCCAGCTCGCGCGCCAGGGCCAGCTTGTCCGCGGCGATGTCCTGCACGGTGACCTCGGCACCCCGGCGCACGGCGCCCAGGAGGGCGCCCACCCCGATCATGCCGCAGCCCAGCACCAGCACCTTGTCGCCCGGCTGGATCCTTCCGCGCTCCACCGCGTGGAAGCCCACCGAGAGCGGCTCGATCAGCGCCAGGTGGCGGGGTGCGATCGTGTCGACCGGCACGACCTTGTCGTGCGGGACCACCAGGCGCTCCTTCAGCGCGCCATCCTGCTGGACGCCCAGCGTGCGGTTGTAGCGGCAGGCATTGGTGCGGCCCTTGCGGCAGGACGCGCAGCGCCCGCAGCTGGTGTAGGGCAGCACGGTCACCGCCATGCCCGGGCGCAGGCCGGCCGGCACGCCGGCGCCGGTTGCCAGGATCTCGCCGCCGATCTCGTGGCCGGGGATGCGCGGCAGCTCCACCAGCGGGTTCAGGCCGCGGAACGTGTTCAGGTCGCTGCCGCACAGGCCGACATGGCGGATGCCGATCAGGACCTCGCCATCACCTGGCTCCTGGTCGGGAACGTCGTGCAGGCCGGTCTTGCCGTTGGCCTCGATGAGGAGCGCTTTCATCCATCTGCCAGTGCTGGAGGGCCGTCGGCCGCTCGAGTTGAGGGGAATCGCCTAAAGGGGGAACGGGGGCTGGCTACTGGCGCAGCGGCAGCTCGTCCGGGTGGCGGCGGATCAGGTCGTCGCGGCTGGAGGCCAGGTGGTGGCTGAGCGCTGCGACGATGCCCTCGCGCCCGCCCGAGCGCAGCGCGTCCAGGATCTGGTTGTGCTCGCGGCGCGAGCGCTCCAGGTCGTAGTTTTCCAAAGAATAGGTGCGCACGGTCTGGATCTGCAGCTGGATCGAGCGGTGCCACTCGGTCAGCAGGCGGTTGCCGCCGGCTTCCATGATGGTCTCGTGCAGCCTGCGGTCCAGGGCGATGATCTCCACCAGCACCTCGCGGCTGGCGGGTGGGAACAAGGTGAGCTGGGCCTCCACGATCGCCTCCAGGCGGGCGAGCAGGCCGGCATCGGCGCGGCCCTGGTCGAAGGCGGTGGTGATGGCGTTCACTTCCAGGAGGATGCGCGCCTCGTAGATCTCCAGGATGTCCTGCGGGGTGAAGCGCCGCACCGAGGAGGCGCGCCGCTCGCTGCCGGTGACCAGGCCGTCGCGCTCCAGGAGCGCCAGGGCTTCCTTGACCGGGGTCTGGCTGACTGCCAGGGCGGCCGCCAGCGCGTCCGGCAACAGGCGCTGCCCGGCCGCGAGCTCGCCGGAAAGGATCTTGTTCTGGATCTCGGCATAGGCCTGCTGGGCCAGTGTCGGCCGCGCGATCGTCATTCGCCCCCCTGTCGCCTCCCGTCAGGACGCGAGGGTCACACATCATGACGGGGCTGGAACGGTCAAATAAAAAATTTTATATTCTAAACATTGACGGCGCCGCCGCTTCGGCCGCAGATGATGCGTCCGCACGCGCCGCGGCCGGCCGATCCATGCCGTGGCGGCGCCGGCCGAACTCGGGAGGCTCCACCGGCAATGACCAACGATCCACGGCTCCTGCTGCTGGACGACCAGGACGACATCCTGGTCGCGATCGCGCGGATCCGGCGCGGCGAGACGATCACCGTCGAGGGACAGCAGGTCCTGGCCGACGCCGATATCGGCCTTGGCCACAAGATCGCGCGCCGGGCGCTGCAGCCGGGCGCGCAGGTCCACAAATACGGGGTGTCGATCGGCTCGGTCAGCCGGCCGATCGGGCTTGGCCAGCATGTCCACGTCCACAACCTGGCCAGCAACTACACCGCGACCCACACGCTGGACGACGCCAAGCCGCGCACCGGAGCTGCCTGATGGAAACCATGCTTCATGACCAAGCGGCCCCGATGCGGGGCTGGCTGCGCCAGGACGGGCGCAAGGGCATCCGCAACACGGTGGCGGTCGCCTACCTGGTCGAATGCGCGCACCATGTGTGCAAGGAGATCGCCTGGCCGATGCGCGAGGACGGGGTCCACGTGATCGGTTTTCCCGGCTGCTTCCCGAACGCCTACGCGCAGCGGATGATGGAGGCGCTGGCGACCCATCCGAACGTGGGCGCAGTGCTGCTGGTCTCGCTGGGATGCGAGAGCTTCAACAAGTACAGGCTGGAGCAGGTCGTCCGCGATTCCGGGCGGCCGGTGAAGACGCTGACCATCCAGGCGACCGGCGGCACCCGCGCCTCGATCCAGGAAGGGCGCGCCTGGGTGGCCGAGCAGGCCCGGGCCCTGGCGGCGGCGCCCACCGTGCCGATGCGGGTCGACGAGCTGGTGGTCGGCACGGTGTGCGGCGGCTCGGACGGCACCAGCGGCATCACCGGCAACCCGGCGGCCGGCCGGGCCTTCGACCGGCTGGTCGAGGCCGGCGCCACCTGCATCTTCGAGGAGACCGGCGAGCTGATCGGCTGCGAGCACATCATGAGCGCCCGCGCGGTCAACCCGGAGCTGGGCCGGGTGCTGGAGGAGAGCGTCGCCAAGGCGGCGCGCTACTACGCGACCCTGGGCTACGGCTCGTTCGCGCCGGGCAACGCCGATGGCGGCCTGTCGACCATCGAGGAAAAGTCGATGGGCGCCTACGCCAAGTCCGGGCGCTCGCCGATCTCCGGCCTGATCAAGCCTGGCGACGTGCCGCCGAAGGGCGGGCTCTACCTGCTGGACGTGGTGCCGGACGGCGAGGTGCGCTTCGGCTTTCCCAACATCAACGACAATGCCGAGATCGCCGAGCTGATCGCGTGCGGCAGCCATGTCGTGCTGTTCGTGACCGGGCGCGGCTCCGTGGTGGGCTCGGCGGTCTCGCCGGTGGTCAAGATCTGCGCCAACCCGGAGACCTTCAAGCGGATGTCCGACGACATGGACGTCGATGCCGGGCGGATCCTGAATGGCGAGGCGACCCTGGACCAGGTCGGCCAGGAGATCTTCGACGTGATCGTGGCGGCGGGACGGGGCGAGAAGACCCGCTCGGAGGACCTGGGCCACCAGGAATTCATCCTGGGCTACAAGAGCTTCGAGCCGCTTGGACCGGCCTGCCTGCCCTCGGCGGCCTGACCGGCGGACTGGCCGGTGACAGCGGCGGCGCTCCCTGGTCGCCCTGGAGTGCCCCTTGATGACGCGACTGGCTTGACGGCCTGCCTGCGCCGCCCGAAAGCCGACAGGCACCGCAATGCGCGGCGCGTGGCGGGCGGCGCCCAGGGGCGCGGTCCGGCAGGACAGACATGCGCGGTGGCGCGGGAACGGGTGGCGTGGGACAGGGCGGGGGGAGCGGCGATCGTCTAGCCGAGCTGGAAGCGGAGAACGCGCGGCTTCGGGCGGCGCTGGCGCAGCGCGCCGACGAGGGCCGGCTGCGGCGGCTCCTGGACAGCGCCATCGACTACGCCATCGTCACCACCGACCCCAGCGGGCGGATCACCGCCTGGAACGCGGGCGCGGCGGTCCTGTTCGGCCGGCCGGAGGAAGAGGTCCTGGGCGCTGACGTCGACCTGCTGTTCCTGGCGGAGGACCTGGAGGCGGACGTGCCGGCGCGGCAGCGCGCCCAGGCGCTGCGCGACGGCCGGGCTTCCTGCGACCGCTGGTACCGGCGCGGCGACGGCTCCCGCTTCTTCGCGACCGGCGAGCTGATGCCGATGCGCGATCCCGCCGGCCTGCACGAGGGCTTCGTGCGGATCGTGCGGGACGGCACCGAGCTGCACCGCGCCCAGGCGGCGCTGCAGGAGAGCGAGGCCAAGTTCCAGGCGATCGTGAACTCGATCGACCAGATGATCTGGGCGACCACCCCGGACGGGCTGCACGACTACTACAACCAGCGCTGGTACGACTATACCGGGGTGCCAGCGGGCTCCACCGACGGCGAGGGCTGGAACGACATGTTCCATCCCGACGACCAGGAGCGGGCCTGGCAGGTCTGGCGGCACAGCCTGACCACCGGCACGCCCTACCATATCGAGTACCGGCTGCGGCACCGCTCCGGCCAGTACCGCTGGGTGATCGGCCGGGCGCAGCCGGTCAGCGACGCCCATGGCCGGATCCTGCGCTGGTACGGCACCTGCACCGACATCCACGACCTGAAGATGGCCGAGGCGGCCCTGCGCGAGAGCGACGAGCGGCTGCGCCTGGCCACCGAGGCCGCCGCGATCGGCACCTGGGACTACGACCCGCTCAGCGGCGAGCTGCGCTGGGACACGCGCTGCCGGGAGCTGTTCGGTCTCTCCCCCGACGCGCCGGTCAGCTACGAGGGCAGCTTCGTCGCCGGCCTCCATCCGGACGACCGGGAGCGCGCCTGCCAGGCGGTGCAGGAGGCGCTGCGCCCGGGCGGAGCCAGCGACTACAACATCGAGTACCGCACGATCGGCCTGGAGGACGGGATCGAGCGCTGGGTGGTCGCCACCGGGCGCGGCCTGTTCGAGGATGGCCAGGCGGTCCGCTTCGTCGGCACCGTCCTCGACATTTCCCAGCGCAAGCGCGACCTGGCGGCGCTGGCAGCCTCCGAGGCGGCGCTGCGCGAGGAGAGCCATGCCCTGGAGATCCTGAACCGGACCGGCGCGCAGATCGCCGCCGAGCTGGATCTGGGCCGGCTGGTACAGACCGTGGTCGATGCCGGGGTCGAACTCACCGGCGCCCGGTTCGGCGCATTCTTCTACAACGTGCTGGACGACAAGGGCGGCAGCTACATGCTCTACGCCTTGTCCGGCGTCGAGCCCGAGGCTTTTGCCGGCTATCCGATGCCGCGCGCCACCGAGGTGTTCGCCCCGACCTTCAAGGGCGAGGGGGTGGTGCGCTCTCCCGACATCCTGGCCGACCCCCGCTACGGCAGGAACGCGCCCTACCAGGGCATGCCGCCCGGGCATTTGCCGGTGCGCAGCTATCTGGCGGTGCCGGTGACCTCGCGCTCCGGCGAGGTGATCGGCGGGCTGTTCTTCGGCCACGAGGAGGTCGGGGTGTTCACCGACCGATCCCAGCGGCTGATGTCGGGCCTGGCCGGACAGGCCGCGATCGGGATCGACAATGCCCGGCTGTTCCAGGCAGCCCAGCGCCTCAACCAGACCCTGGAGGCCCAGGTCGAGCAGCGCACCGCCGAGCGCGACCGGCTGTGGAAGCTGTCCGAGGACCTGCTGGTCACCGCGGATCACGAGGGCAGGGTGCTGCGGGTCAGCCCGTCCTGCTCGCGCCGCCTTGGCCATGACGAGGCGAGGCTCCTGGAGTGGCCCTACACGGAGCTGATCCACCCGGACGACCTGGCTTTGGTGCGCGAGCGGCTGGACGAGATGCGGGCCAGCGGGCGGCCGGTGAGCTTCGAGAACCGGCTGCGCGCCGCCGACGGGAGCTGGCGCTGGATCGGCTGGACGCTGGTGCCGGAACCGGGCGGCATCCTGATGCACGGCGTCGGCCGGGACATCACCGAGCAGAAGGAGCGGGCCGTGGCGCTGGCGGCGGCCGAAGAGCAGCTGCGCCAGGCGCAGAAGATGGAGACGGTCGGCCAGCTCACCGGCGGGGTCGCCCACGACTTCAACAACCTCTTGCAGATCGTGACCGGCAACCTCGACATCCTGCTGCGCCACCTGCCGGCCGAGCCGCCGCGCCTGCGCCGCTCCGCCGAGAACGCGATGACCGGCGCGCAGCGGGCGGCCGTGCTGACCCAGCGCCTCCTGGCCTTCTCGCGCCGCCAGCCGCTGGCGCCCAAGCCGATCGAGGTGAACCGGCTGGTGCAGGGCATGTCCGAGCTCCTGCACCGCACGCTGGGCGAGACCATCGAGATCGAGACCGTGCTGTCCTCCAGCCTGTGGCGGGTCGAGGCCGATCCCAACCAGCTGGAGATCGCGCTCCTGAACCTGGCGGTGAACGGCCGGGACGCCATGGCGCAGGGCGGCAAGCTGACCATCGAGACCGCCAATGCCGACCTGGACCGCGCCTATGTCGTGCAGAACGCCGAGGTGGTGCCCGGCCAGTACGTGATGATCTGCGTGTCCGACACCGGCACCGGCATGGACGCGGAGACGGCGTCCCGGGCGTTCGAGCCGTTCTTCACCACCAAGGAGGTCGGCAAGGGCACCGGGCTCGGCCTGTCGATGGTCTATGGCTTCGTCAAGCAGTCGGGCGGCCATCTGAAGATCTATTCGGAGCCAGGGGAGGGCACCACGGTCCGGATCTACCTGCCGCGCCTGACCGAGGCCGGCCCGGACGCCGAGGAGCCGGCCCCGGCGACCGTGCCGGACGCGGCCTGCCTGGAAACGATCCTGGTCTGCGAGGACGACGACGATGTCCGCGCCTACTCGGTCGAGGCGCTGCGCGAGCTGGGCTACCGGGTGCTGGACGCGCCGGACGGGCCATCCGCGCTGCGCCTCCTGGAGCGGATGGCCGGCCGGGTCGACCTCCTGTTCACCGACGTGGTGCTGCCGGGCGGGATGACCGGGGCGGTGCTGGCCGAGCAGGTGCGGGCGCTGCGCCCGGGCGTGAAGGTGCTGTTCACCACCGGCTATGCCCGCAACGCCATCGTCCACCACGGCCGCCTGGACCCGGGCGTCGAGCTGATCACCAAGCCGTTCGCCTTCGCCGATCTGGCGGCGCGGGTGCGCGAGCTGCTGGACGAGCAGGGCTAGGCGGGGAGGGGCCAAGTCGGCGGGGATGGCGGCGCCGGCGCGCCATCCTCCAGGATCTATCCCGCGATCGGCGGATCGAGGCGGGCGAAGCCCTCCTGGCGCCGGTAGGGGAAATGCGGGTAGGGCGCGGTGACGGCGCTGGCCTCCTCCAGCCTGGCGGCCTGCCCGTCGGTCAGCGTCCAGCCGACCGCGCCGAGATTCTGCCGGAGCTGCTCCTCGTTGCGCGCGCCGATGATCACCGACGCCACGGTCGGCCGCCGGGTCAGCCAGTTCAGCGCGACCTGCGGCACGGTCTTGCCGGTCTCCGCCGCGACGGCTTCCAGCGCGTCGACGACCCGGAACAGATGATCGTCCTCGACCGGCGGCGCGAAGCTGGCGGTGTCGTGCAGGCGGCTGCCCTGCGGCCACGGCGCGCCGCGCCGGATCCTGCCGGTGAGCCGCCCCCAGCCGAGCGGGCTCCAGACCAGCGCGCCCAGCCCCTGATCGGCGCCGAGCGGCATCAGGTCCCATTCGTAGTCGCGGCCGATCAGCGAGTAGTAGACCTGATGGGCGACATAGCGCGGCCAGCCATGGCGGTCGGCTGCCGCCAGCGCCTTCATGACCTGCCAGCCCGGAAAATTGGAGACGCCGACATAGCGGACCTTGCCGTCGCGCACGAGCGCATCCAGCGTGGACAGCACTTCCTCCACGGGCGTCGCGGCGTCGAGGGCGTGCAGCTGCAGCAGGTCGATATGGTCGGTGCCCAGCCGCTTGAGCGCGTCCTCGACGGCGCGGACCAGGCGGAAGCGCGACGAGCCGGCATCGTTCGGGCCATCGCCCATCGGCAGGCTGGTCTTGGTCGAGATCAGCGCGCGGTCGCGCCGCCCCTTGAGCGCCGCGCCCAGCACCTGCTCGGACGCGCCGCCGGAATAAACGTCGGCGGTGTCGAACAGGCTGACGCCGGCGTCCAGGCAGATGTCGACCAGCCGGCGGGCCTCCGCGACGTCGGTGTTGCCCCAGGCGCCGAACAGCGGCCCGGTGCCGCCGAACGTGCCGGCGCCGAAGCTCAGAACCGGCACCTTGAGGCCGGAGCGACCGAGAGGACGATGATCCATGGCTTGATCCTTTGCGGGGTCGGGCGGGTGGAGCGGATGGGGGACGGAGTCGCCTCAGCCGGCATGCGGGGTGGAGCCGGCGCCCCGGCCGGCGACGAACGGCCGTGACGGGCGCGCGGCCAGGGCAGCGACGGCGATCGCCGTCGCCGGGAACAAGGCCGCCACGAGCGGCACGAAGCCGAGCCCGGGGCCGTGTTCGATCACCGCGCCGCCCGCCCAAGCGCCCAGCGCGTTGCCGAGGTTGAAGGCGGCGATGTTGAAGGAGGACGCCAGGCTCTGGCTGGCGCCCGCGGCCCTGGACAATACCCAGACCTGGAGCGGCGCCACCGTGGCGAAGCCGGCCGCGCCGAGCAGCCCGGTCAGGAGCACCGCGGCGACCGGCGCCTGGAATCCCCAGGTCATCGCCGCCAGCACGAGGGCCAGCGCCGCCAGGGTGCCGAACACGGTGGCGAGGAGGTTGCGGTCCGCGAACCGTCCACCGACCAGGTTGCCGGCGATCAGGCCCACGCCGAACACCAGCAGCACCGGCGACACCGCGGCCGGCTGGAACCCGCTGATCCGGGTCAGCAGCGGCGCGATGTAGGTGAAGACCGCGAACACGCCGGCATAGCCGAGCACGGTGGTGGCAAGGCCGAGCAGGACGGGGGCCTGCAGGATGGCAGCGAGGTCCGTCCGCCAGTCGCCCGCCTCGGGCGCCGCGCGGTCCCTGGGGACGAGCGCGGCGATGACCGTGAAGGCCGCGAGCCCGACCAGGGTAACGGCGGCGAAGGTCGCCCGCCAGCCCAGATGCTGGCCGATCCAGGTGCCGAGCGGCACGCCCAGGATGTTGGCGACGGTCAGCCCGGTGAACATCACCGCGATGGCCGACGCCTTGCGGTCGCTTGGAACGAGGCCGGTCGCCACCACCGAGCCGACGCCGAAGAAGGTGCCGTGCGCCAGGGCGGTTGCGACCCGCGCCGCCATCAGGAAGCCGTAGCCCGGCGCCAGCGCGCAGGCGGCGTTGCCGGCGATGAAGATCGCCATCAAAGCGAGCAGCACGGTCTTGCGCGGCCAGCGCGCGGTCAGCACCGTCAGCACCGGCGCGCCGACCACCACGCCCAGCGCGTAGCCGGAGATCAGCAGGCCTGCGCTGGCGATCGACACGCCGAGATCGGCGCCGACCTCCAGCAGCAGCCCCATGATGACGAACTCGGTGACGCCGATGCCGAAGGCTCCGGCGGTCAGGGCATAGAGAGCCAGCGGCATCGTCTGTCCTGCAGGAAGGAGGAAGTCCGGAGCAGAACATAGACGCCGGGCCTGCAGTGACATAGTGTGCCTACTGGAACATGATCTGTGAAATGAACGACCAATGGCGCGTGCCGAGATCAACCGTTCCGGCGAGATGGAGGTGTTCGTCCGTGTCGTGGAGCAGGGCGGCTTTTCCGCGGCAGCCCGCGCCTGCCGGATGACGCCCTCGGCGGTGAGCAAGCTGGTCGCCCGGCTGGAGGCCCGGCTGCGCGCCCGGCTGGTCAACCGCTCGACCCGCGCCTTCCAGCTCACCCCGGAAGGATGCGCCTTCTACGAGCGCGCCACGCGCATCCTGGCCGACATCGAGGATGCCGAGCGGGGCGCCGGGGCGGGCGAGCAGCCGGTGGGGCGCATCCGCCTGAACACCAGCGCGTCCTACATCACCCATGTCCTGGCGGGGATCCTGCCGGAGTTCCTGGACCGCTATCCGGGCATCAGCCTCGACCTGGTGCAGACCGACCTGGTGGTGGACCTGCTGGCGGAGCGGACCGACGTGGCGGTCCGGGCGGGGCCGCTGAAGAGTTCCAGCCTGGTGGCGCGCAAGCTCGGCGACACGGCGATGATGGTGGTGGGCGCGCCTTCCTATCTGGCCCGCTTCGGCGCGCCCAGGACGGTGGAGGACCTGGACAGCCACCGCCGCCTGGGCTTCGGCTATGTCCGCACGGTCGACGGCTGGCCGCTGGCGACCAGCGGCCGGACGGTCGTGGTGCCGACGGCGGGGCCCGTCCAGGCCAGCGACGGCGAGGCGCTGCGCCGGCTGGCGCTGGACGGGGTCGGGCTGGCGCGCCTGGCCGGCTTCGCCGTGCGCGCCGACATCGCCGCCGGCCGCCTCGTTCCGGTGCTGGAACATCTCAACCCGGGCGACCGGGAAGCCTTCCACGCCATCCATGTCGGCCAGGGCGGGCCGCTGCCGTCGCGGGTCCGCGCCCTGCTGGACTTCCTGGCCGAGCGGGGGACGGTGGACTGAGGAGCGGCGCGGGCGGCCTGGCGACCCGAGCGTCCCGCGCCGGCGCTGCGGTCAGGGCGAGACGGCTTCCGTTCGGGTTCGCCGCGGCATTGTCGCCACCAGGGCGAGGGTGAGTGAGGCCATGGAGAGGCACCAGGCCGCGAGCGGCCAGGCGGTGTCGCCCGGCAGCAGGACCACGCACAGCGTTCCCAGCGCACCCACGACCAGGCTCTGGATGCAGTAGTAGAGGGCGGTCGCGGCGCCGGCGGCATGGCCGAAGCGCTGCAGCGCGCCGTTGGCGGTCACCGAGACCGCGAATACGATGCCGGCGGCGACCAGCCACATGGGCGGGACCAGCGTCCAAGGGGAGGTGCCGGCGATCCCCTGGCCCGCCGCCAGCAGCACGGCGCCGACCGCGAGCAGAACCATGCCGCGGACCAGGCTGCCGTCGATGCCCCAGCCTGCGACGAACGTCCTCGCGAAGCGCGCCGTCGCGATCATCACCAGGGCCACCGTGGCGAACAGGCCGCTGAAGGCGAGTTCAGTGAGGCCGGCATGCTCGACCAGGACGCGCGGGGCGGTCGAGAAGAACACGAAGAACGCGCCCATCGCAGTGCTGAACCCGGTCGTGTAGGTCCAGAAGCCCTGGTCGGCGAGGATCTCGCGCAAGGGGATGCTCGAAGCTGAACGGTGGGCGGGCCTGGTCTCGGGCCAGCGCACCAGGGCGTGCAGCGCCGCGGCCGCCGCCATGATCCCGAGCATGACGAAGATCGAGCGCCAGCCGAGCGATCGGTCTAGGAGCGCGCCCGCGATCGGTCCCAGCGCAGGCACGAAGGCCAGCATCGAGCCGAACAGGCCGTAGATCACCACCCCTTCCGGGCGATCGGCATAGACGTCGCGCACCGTAGCGAAGGTCGCCACCAGCATCGCCGCGGCCCCCAGGCCCTGCGCCACGCGCAGGGCGAGGAAGGCGGGCGCCGAGGAGGTGGACGCGATCAGGAAGGAGGCCAGCGCGAAGAGCAGCGCACCACCCAGCAGGACCGGTCGGCGGCCGACCCGGTCGGAGAGCGGCCCGAACAGGACCTGGCCGATGCCGAGCACGACCAGATAGAGGGTCAGCGTCAGCTGCACGACCGTGGGCGAGGTCGCAAGGATCGCCGGCATCGACGGGACGACCGGCAGGTAGACGTCCATGGCCAGGGAGGCCAGGAGGTCGAAGGGCGCCATCAGCAGCAGCGCTGCCGGCAGCGAAAAGGTCCAAGCACGCAGGCTTCGACGGGACATGGCAATGGTTCCGCACAAATGCAGGTGGCATCTGGCGGCGATCTGCTCTGGCAAAAGACCGGCAAGGACGGCGGGAAGGCAGAAGGCCGCAACAACGAAATCTCGAGTTGTTGCGGCTTACCTGTCTGCTGACTGAGGATCGCTCATCGCCGGGTCCGTGCTCGAAAGTGCTGATCGACCGTTCTTCCCGACGCAACACTGGTGCAGGCGGTCAGGGTCGAGCCTACCCTCCTCATGGAGCCGGATCCAGCCCACATGACGTGGTGGACCGAACCCCTGGTGCGGGTCTGTCCAAACGCGCCGGGTGCTTGCGCCGGGGCATGCTCATGCCGGTAGTTGGGCCTGCGCCTGGATCAGCACCTTCGGGCGCAGCCCGGCACGGCTGGCGATCGCCATCAGCTTGTCGATGGAAAACCTGGAAATCTTGCCGTTCTTGAGCTCGGAGACGTGTGCCTGGGTGACACCGAGCTGCGCGGCGGCTTCCTCCTGGCTCAGGTGAGCATGCGCCTTGAGCCATGCCTGGATACCCTCCAGCAGGACAGTGCGGTTCTCCAGGTCCTCGGCTTCCTCGGGGCTGAACAGGTGCTCGAAGGCGGTCCTGGTCATGGTCATCCTCCGATGGCACGGAGCCTGGCGCGCGCCAGATCAATATCGCGCCGACTGGTCTGCCGGGTCTTTTTCTCGAAGGCGTGCAGGACGAACAGCAATGGGCAAGTGCCGCCGTTCCCGCCAGACCATGCCGGTGCGCAAGAGCGATGTGGAAGCCAATCTGTTGCGGCTCGCCCGGTGCCAGATGCCCGAGCACCATCGGGAACGACCGCCCTCCCTTGCGCCGGTACCGGGGCAACGGTGGTGATCGTTACGGATCGAGGCGGCGGCGAAGCGTACGGCAGCACCGAGCCCCCTTGGGGGCCAAGCTGCATCATGCCGATGTCGAGGGGCGCGATGGTCAGGGGGAGGCCTGGCATCGTCCGGGCTCATGCTGCAGGTGGTGCGGGCGGTCGGAATCGAACCGACACTCCTTTCGGAACCGGATTTTGAGTCCGGCGCGTCTACCAGTTCCACCACGCCCGCATCGAGCCGCCCAAGCCGTTCCGCGAAGGGAAGGCAGTACGATTCGTGCGCGATTACCTGCCACGGAGGGGGGCGGACGTCCAGCAGAACCGTCGTCGCGCCAAAGGCTCAGAACAGGAAGCGGGTGGCGTAGTCGGCCGAGGTCAGGGTGAACAGGATCAGGAGCCAGACCAGGGCGCCGACCGCGACCAGGCGGATCAGGCCGCTGGCTTCGTGCAGGTGCATGAAGAACCAGAAGATCAGCCCGGCCTTGGCCAGGGCGATCGCGATGGCTGTCGACATGGCGAGCGGGCCGGTCAGGACGAAGCTGGCGGCGACGGTCGCGGCCAGGAGGGCCAGCAGGGCCAGCCAGACCAGGAGCAGCGGGCGCAGGCCGGTCATGGCGCTCACCTGGCCAGATAAAGGATCGGGTAGAGGAACACCCAGACGATATCGACCAGGTGCCAGTAGAGGCCGGCGACCTGGACGGTCATCAGGCGCTGCGGCAGGGGGAGGCTCTGGCGGTGCAGGCGCCAGGCGAGGCCGGCGACGAGGGCCACGCCGATGGTCAGGTGGAGCGCGTGCAGGAAGGTGGCGAACAGATAGAGGTTCATGAACAGCTGCTGGGCCGGGCTGGAGAAGGTCGGCGGCTGGCTCAGGATCGGCAGCAGGCCTTCCTGGTATTCGGCGTGGTACTCGACGGCCTTCAGGCCCAGGAACAGCAGGCCCAGCAGGGCGGCGCCGGCCAGGCAGCGCGCGGCCAGGCCGGAACGGGCGGCCCGGGCGGCCTGGACCGCGGCGGCCACGGCGAGGCTCGAGGTCAGCAGCATCACGGTGTTGAGGGCGCCGATCCACAGATGCAGCTTCTTCGAGGCCGCGACCACCTCCTCGGGATGGAGGCCGCGATAGATCAGGATGACCGCGCACAGCCCGCCGAACAGCATGATCTCGGTGGCCAGGAACACATACATGCCCATCAGGTCGGCCTCGCGCTGCTGCGGGGCCGCCTCGAAGGGCTCATGGACCTGGACGCGCTCGCTCATGCGCCCGGTTCCCGCTCGACGTGGTAGTCGTAGGGCGGCCCGTCCACCACCGGGACCTCGGCGAAGTTGTGCTTGGGCGGCGGCGAAGGGACCGTCCATTCCAGCCCGGTCACGTCCCAGGGGTTCGGGCCGGCCGGCTCGCCGTAGCGGGTCGACCAGAACAGGTAGGCGAACGGCAGGAGGTAGGCGAGACCCAGGATGCTGGCCCCCACAGAGGACATCACGTGCAGCACCTGGAACTCGGCCGGATAGACGTGGTAGCGGCGCGGCATCCCCAGATACCCTAAGAGGAACTGGGGGAAGAAGGTCATGTTGAAGCCGAGGAAGATGAAGATCGCCGAGAGCCGGCCCCAGACCAGGGGATAGGTCCGCCCGATGAGCTTCGGCCACCAGTAGTGCAGCGCCCCGAAGAACGCCGACACGGTGCCGCCGACCATGATGTAGTGGAAATGGGCGACCACGAAGTAGGTGTCGTGGACATGCACGTCGAGGGCCAGCATCGCCAGCACCAGCCCGGTCAGGCCGCCGACCACGAACAGGCCGATGAAGCCCATGGCGAACAGGAAGGGCGGGTCGAGCGAGATGTGGCCTTTGTAGAGAGTGGCGGTCCAGTTGTAGACCTTGATCCCGGACGGCACCGCCACCGCCAGGCTCAGGAATGAGAACACCGCGCTGGCATACATGGACTGGCCGGACACGAACATGTGGTGGCCCCAGACCAGAAAGCCGATCACCGCGATGGCGATCGAGGAGCCGGCCACGAATCGGTAGCCGAACACCGGCTTGCGCGCGGCGGCCGCGACCAGCTCGCTGACCACCCCTAAGGCCGGCAGGACCATGATGTAGACGGCCGGGTGGCTGTAGAACCAGAACAGGTGCTGGTAGAGCAGCGGGTCGCCGCCCAGCGCCGGGTCGAAGATGCCCAGGCCGAACAGGCGCTCGGCCGCGATCAGGGCCAGGGTGATGGTGAGCACCGGCGTGGCCAGGACCAGGATGATCGAGGTCGCGTAGTGCGACCAGACGAACAGCGGCAGGCGGCCCCAGGTCATGCCGGGGCAGCGCAATTTATGCACCGTCACGATGAAGTTCAGGCCGGTCAGGATCGAGGAGAAGCCCACCACGAACACGGCGGTGGCGGCCAGCACCACGTTGCCGTTGGCGAACATGGTCGAGAGCGGGGTGTAGAAGGTCCAGCCGGTGTCGACCCCGCCGGAGACCAGGACGTAGATGGTGAACAGCCCGCCGATCATGAAGATGTACCAGCTGACCAGGTTGAGGCGCGGGAAGGCCAGGTCGCGGGCGCCGATCATCAGCGGGATCAGGAAGTTGCCGAAGGTGTTGGGGATCGAGGGGATCAGGAAGAACCAGACCATGATCACCCCGTGCAGGGTGAAGGCGCGGTTGTAGCCCTCGTTGGTCATCAGGTCGGCCTGCGGGGTGAGCAGGTCGATGCGCACCAGGGCGGCGGCGAGCCCGCCCACGAAGAAGAACAGGGTGACCGAGACCAGATAGAGGATCGCGATCCGCTTGTGGTCGGTGGTGAGCAGCCAGGAGCGCAGGGTGTGGCCGGCGCGCAGGTAGCTGGCCTGCTCGGTGCCGGTTTCCGACAGGCCGCGGTCGTCGAGGTTGGCCTCGTCCGGGCGCTCGTCGGCGGCGGTGGCGGCGTCGGTCATGGCCGGTCGCTCCAGCGGGTCGCACCCCGCGACTTGATGTAGGCCACGAGCTGCAAAACCTCGTCCTCGCCCAGGACGTTCTCGAAGGTCGGCATGATCCTGGGATAGCCGGCGGCGATCTGCTTTTGCGGCAGGAGGATGCTGTCGCGGATGTACTGCTCGTCGGCGATGACCACCGTGCCGTCCGCGAGCGGGACCGGCTGGCCGTAGAGATCCTCCAGGGGCGGGGCGTGCACGGTGGCGGCCGGGCCGTGGCAGCCGCTGCAGCCGCGAGTGCGGAACAGGATCTCGCCTTTTGCGGCCAGGCTCAGGTCGACGTCGCCCTGCTCCAGCCAGGCGGCATAGTCGGACGGGCTCAGCACCACGAACCGTCCGCCCATCACCGAATGGTCGGTGCCGCAGAACTCGGCGCAGACCATCCGGTAGGCGCCCGGCTGGTCGGCCTCGAACCACAAGCTCGTGTAGCGGCCGGGCAGCACGTCCTGCTTGATGCGCAGGGCCGGGATGAACAGGCTGTGGATCGCGTCCTGCGAGGTCATGGTCAGCCGGACCGGCTGGCCGGCCGGCACGTGCAGCTCGTCGATCTCGCCCTGGCCGCCCGGGTGCTGGAACTTCCACATCCACTGCTTGGCGACCACGTCGATCTCCAGCGCGTCGGCGGGCGGGTGGTGCAGCTCGAAGAACAGGTCGGTGGCCCAGACATAGAAGCCCAGGATCAGCACGAACGGGACCAGCGCCCAGGAAATCTCCAGGCCGACCTTCTGGTTGACCGGATGTTTGCGGTCGGCGGGCCGGCCGCGCCGGTAGCGGACCGCGAACACCACCATCAGCACGAACACCGGGGCCGAGAGCAGCACGACCAGCACGGTGAAGCTGCCCAGCAGCATGTCGATCTGGGTGCCGTAGGCGGACGCGCGGCCGGGCCACAAGGCGAGGAAGTCGCTCATGGCGCCCTGCCGCCGATTGCCCGGCGGCGGGCGCGCCGCTCGCGCAGCAGCGACCAGCCGATCAGCCCGGCGCCGACCAGCGCGGTGGCGGTGCCGCCGACGCGCAGGATCGTCCAGACCAGCGGGCCGTAGCGGCCGGTCTGCGGGTCGTAATGGTAGCAGAGCAGCAGGACCTGCTCGGCCCAGTCGCCGATCCGGCCCTGGCCGGCCTCGGTCAGGGCCAGGCGCAGGTCGGTGGGGTCGGGCGAGAGGCCGTAGAGCCAGCGGGCGAGACGGCCGTCGGGGGTGAGCAGGGCCACTGCCGCGACATGGGCGTACTGGCCGATCCGCTCGTCCCAGGCGTAGCGGTAGCCGATCGCTTGAGTGACCGCCTGGATGTCGGCCTGCGTCCCGGTGAGCGCGAAGCTGCCCTGGCCGGCCACCGCGGGAAAGGCCCGGGCGAGTCTGTCCAGCTGCCGGCGCGCCAGGGCCGGGCCTTCCTTTGGGTCGATGCCGAACGCCACGATCGCGAAGTCCTCGCCCGGCCGGTAGGGCTGCGCGCGCACCGCCTGGGCCAGACCGGCCAGGGTCACGCCGCAGATGTTGGGGCAGTCGTGCAGGACAGGCGCCAGCAGGAGCGGCTTGCCGCCCGCCAGCTCCCGCAGCGTCACCGTGCGCCCGGACTGGTCCAGGAACGGGCGGTCGAGCGGGACGGCGGCATCCGCGATCTGGTCGATGCCGGTGGCGGCGAACGGGTCGAAGGCCCCGGCCGGTAGGCTGGCCAGCAGCAGGAAGGCCAGGGCGAGCAGGCGGGTCATGGGCGCGCCTCCAGGTCCGGCCAGCCCTGGCGCGCCACCATCTCCATGGCCCGCTCGATCGGGATGCGCACCCGGCCCTGGGCGCGGTCGGTCCAGGCATAGCCCTCCAGCAGGCGCCCTGCCGCCGCCTCGATCGCCTGCCGGTCGCCGGCCGGCGACACTTCCAGGCGCGGCGCTGGCGGGACGAGGTCGACCGCCTCCAGGGCGGTGTGGGCGGGCGGGCGCTTGACCGCCTGGAGCAGCACGAACAGCCCGCCCACCAGCAGGATGGCGGCGAGGATGCCGGCGAGCAGCAGGCCGGTCACGACCAGCACGTTGCGCGGGGCGACGTCGCTCTGCTCGTGGCGCCGGCCAGGCGGGGGCGGAGCGGGCGCGCGGGCGCTGTCGTGGCCGGCGACGCTCACGGGGCCGCCTCCAGGGCCTGACCGGCCACCTGGCGCAGCCGGCGCGCCAGCGGCAGCGCCAGCACCAGGCCGGCCAGGGACAGGGCACCCAGGCCCAGCCAGGCCAGCAGGAAGGCAAAGGGAGCCATCATGCCGCCGGAATCGGTGGCGGGCAGGACCAGCCAGAGGATCTCCAGCGCCTTGCCGGCCAGGACTAGCGCGCACAGCACCAGGAGCCAGACCCGCGACTGGCGGACCAGCGGGAACAGGAGGAGCAGGGCCGGCAGCAGCTGCAGCGCGGCCGAGGCCTGCGCCGCCCCGTTCCAGACCGGGGTGGCGCGGGTCGCGTACCACTGCACGCCTGGCGGCAGGTTGCCGGACCAGATGATGAAATACTGCATGAAGGCGAAATAGACCCAGAGCAGGATGGCGGTGAGCAGGAGCCCGCCCAGCACCGCCGGGCGCCCAGGCGGGGCTGAGCGCAGCAGGCGGACGGGGATCAGCACGGCCAGGGCCAGGGTCAGCTGGATCGACAGGACGTAGAGGCCGAAGCCGGAGGAGTGGAAGTCCGGCTCCAGCGACATCAGCCAGTCCACCGCCATGGTGGTGCCGAACAGGACGAACAGGATCAGTCCCCCGGACGCGACCGGGGTCGACCAGGCCCGGCGCAGGAGCAGCAGCGCAAGGAGCAGGCCGACAACGGCCCAGAACGAGGCGGTGCGCAGGATGAAGAACCAGGAGGTCAGGTAGAGCGGGCGCATGCCCTTGGCCTCGACCCCGGCAGTCCAGGGATAGAGCATGTCCATGCCGAGCAGCACCGGCAGGACGGCGGCCACCGCCAAGGGTGCGAGGAGCATGCAGGCCTCGGCAGGCAGGGACAGTTCGTCCGCCCAGGCGCCGGGGATCAGCCGCATCATCATCAGCAGGCCCAGCGCCCCGACCGGCACGGCGCTCCAGAAGACATAGGCCGCGAGCCAGCCGCTCAAGGCCGCCTCCGGCGCCCAGAGCGCGCCGAGCAGGGCCAGCGCGCAGGCGGCAAGCCCGGCCAGGAGCAGCGGGAGCAGGACGGGGAAGCGGCGCTCACTCACCATGGGCGGCCTCCGCCAGCCGGGCCCGCTCCGCCTCGCCCAGCCTGGCGACGTCGGTATCCTGGCTTTGCTGGAGGGCGCGGATATAGGCGGCGATCGCCCAGCGGTCGGCCGGGCGCACGCGGTCGGCATAGGAGTACATCACGCCGTGGCCATGGGTGATGACGTCCACGAAATAGGCGGAGGGCGCCTGGCGCAGCCGCTGGATGTGGAAGCTCGGCGGCTGGGGGAAGCCGCGGGCGGGCACGGTGCCGCGCCCGTAGCCGGCGGCGTCGTGGCAGACGGCACAGTAGATGCCGAAGCGCTCCCGGCCGCGCGCCAGCAGCGCCTGGCTCATGGGCGGGCGCTCGGCCAAAGCGGCCATCCAGGCCGGGTCGTCCCGGGCGAGCGTGCCTTCGGGCGGCGACTGCAGCGACTTGCCGTCGGAAAACAGCGCGCTTTCCTCGTAGCTGTCGTAGCGGGGCTGCTGGTCCATCTCGTCGCAGCCGGGCAGGGCCAGGGCCAGCAGGAGGGCGGCCAGGAGGCGGGCGCTCATTCCGGCTCCTCGGTATGCTCGACCAGGTCGACCCGCACCGGGTCCAGTTCCTCCAGAAAGGCGCGGGTCCGCTCCTGGTGGAATTTCGGGTCGGTGCTGAACACGACCAGGAAGAACTTGTCCGAGCTCGCCAGGTGGAAGGCGTCCACGCTGAACAGGGGATGGTGCAGGCGCGGCAGGTGGTTGAGGACCAGCATCCCGCCGATCGAGAACAGCACCGCGAACAGGACCATGAGCTCGAAGGTGATCAGCAGGAAGGCCTGCGGCGCCAGCAAGGGCCGGCCGCCGATGTCGAGCGGATAGTCCAGGTTGGTGTAGACCTGCATCCCGTAGCCCACGGCCGCGCCGAGCACGCCGCCCGCCAGGGTCAGCCAGGGGACGCGGTTGTCGCGGAAGTCCAGCGCCTCGGACAGGCCGTCGACCATGAACGGCGCATAGGCGTCGATCCGCCGGAAGCCTGCGGCGCGCGCGCGCTTCACGCTCTCGATCAGGCGCTCGGCCCGGTCGAACTCGGCGAGCAGGCCGAAAGCCTCGGTATGGGCGCCGGGCTCACGCATCCGCGCGCCCCTGGTCCTCGAACAGCGCCTCCTTGATCTCCGCGGCGGAGATCACCGGCAGGAAGCGCACGAACAGGAGGAACGGCACCATGAAGACGCCGAGCATCCCGGCGAACAGCGCCCATTCCCAGAAGCTCGCGTGGTACCCGCCAAACGACGAGACCAGGTAGTCGCGGTACAGGCTGGTCACCAGCAGCATGTAGCGCTCGAACCACATGCCGACCGTGACGGAGAGGCCGATCAGGAACAGGAGCAGCGGGCTGCGCCGGGCAAAGGAGAACCACAGGAGCTGCAGGGGCAGGAAGTTGGCGAGGACGGCGCCCCAATAGCTCCAGGCATAGTCGCCCCAGAGGCGGTCGATCAGCGTGGCCATCTCCTGCTTCCCGCCGGCATAGAGCACGTCGAACACTTCCGCCCAGTAGCCGTAGGCGGTCATCAGGCCGGTGGTGAGCAGCAGCTTGCCGAGCAGGTCGAAATGGCGGGGCGTGACCAGATCGTAGAGGCGCAGCGCATGGCGCAGGGCGACGGCGATCATCGCCACCACCGCGAAGCCGGAGAACGCCGCGCCCAGCACGAAATAGGGCGGGAACACGGTGGAGTTCCAGCCGGGGATCGGCCCGGCGGCGAACAGGAGCGAGATCTCCGAATGCACCGAGACCACCAGCGGCACGGCGATGGCGGCGGTGAGCCGGTAGCTCTGCCGCCAGCGATGCCAGTGGCGGGCGGAGCCGCGCCAGCCCAGCGAGAACAGGCCGTAGAAGACCTGGGCGCGGCGCTTCTTCGCCCGGTCGCGGGTGGCGGCCAGGTCGGGGACGATCCCGATGTACCAGAACAGCAGCGAGACGATCAGGTAGGTCAGGACCGCAAAGAAGTCCCAGGTGAGCGGGCTGCGGAACTGCGGCCAGATCGTCATGGTGTTGGGATAAGGGGCCATCCAGTAGAACAGCCAGGGCCGGCCCAGATGCAGGATCGGGTAGAGGCCGGCGCAGAGCACCGCGACCAGGGTCATCGCCTCGGCGAAGCGGTTGAGCGAGTTGCGCCAGTGCGCGCTCAGGAGCAGCAGCAGCGCCGAGATCAGCGTGCCCGCATGGCCGATCCCCAGGAACCAGACATAGTTGGAGATCGCGAGGCCCCAGTTGACCGGGATGTTGTTGCCCCACACCCCCACCCCGTTCCAGAACAAGACGCCCACCGAGACGAAGAACAGCAGGAGAAGGCTTGAAGCCAGGCCGAAGCTGATCCACCAGGCCCGGGGATCCGGGTAGTTCAGGGGGATCCGGGTGATTTCCTCGGTGATCTCGGCATAGCGCCCGGCGGGCGCGGCGATGGCGTCGTCGCTCACGACGATCCCTCCGCCTTCTCGATCTTCGCCAGATAGGTGGTGCGCGGCCGGGTGTTGGCTTCCTCCAGCAGGCTGTAGTCGCGCGCTTGCGCCTTGCGGCGGCTGACCTTCGTGTCCGGGTCGACCACGTCGCCGAACACGATGGCGCGGGTCAGGCAGGCCTGCTGGCAGGCGGTCACCACCTCGCCGTCCTGGATCGGCCGCCCCTCGATCTTGGCCGCGATCCGGGCAGCACTGATCCGCTGGATGCAGTAGGTGCACTTCTCCATCACGCCCCGGTCGCGCACCGTCACGTCCGGGTTGCGCATCGCCTGAAGCGATTCCGGGTCGTCGCCGGTATAGTCGAACCAGTTGAAGCGGCGGACCTTGTAGGGACAGAAGGACGAGCAGGTGCGCGTGCCGATGCAGCGGTTGTAGACCTGCAGGTTCAGCCCCTCGGGACTGTGCACGGTGGCATTCACCGGGCAGCCCATCTCGCAGGGCGCGTCCTCGCAATGCATGCAGGGGACCGGCTGGAAATAGGAGCGGGGCGCGTCCGGGTCGCCCTCGTGGTAGTGGTCGACCCGCAGCCAGTGCATCTCGCGGCCCGCCGCCACCAGTTCCTTGCCGACCATCGGGATGTTGTTCTCGGCGACGCAGGCGACCACGCAGGCATTGCAGCCGGTGCATAAGTCGACGTCGATCGACATGCCCCAGGACGGGCTGTCCCAATGGCGCTCCGGATAAAGGGTGGGATTGGGGGCCTCGTCCCGGGCGATGGTGGCGGCGCTGCCGGAAGGCAGTACCTCCGGCAGCTCCGCCGGATCGACGGTGCGCACGAAGTCGAATCCGTCCATCGCCTGGTGGAGCTGGGTGGTGGCGATCTCCTGGTGATGGCCGGTGGCGACCAGGGTGGCGCCGTCCAGGTGCCAGGGATCGGCGATCCCGCGCAGCCGGTAGGCATCGTAGCCCAGGCCCTGGCCGACCCGCCCGGAGCGGCTGCGCCCGTAGCCGAAGGTCAGGGTCACCGTGCGCTCGTCCTGGCCGGGCATCACCCAGACCGGCCCGATGATCGCGCGCCCGCCATGGCCGACCTGCACCTCGTCGCCGGTCCGGAGGCCACGCTCGGCGGCGAGCCTCGGGCTGACCAGGACGGGGTTGCCCCAGGTCATCTTGGTGAGCGGCTTGGGCAGCTCCTGCAGCCAGGCATTGTCGGCATGGCGCCCGTCCCAGACGGTGGGATCCGGCCGCAGCGCCAGGACCAGATCGCCGGCCGGCACGTCGTCCTCTGCCGGCAGCGACGGACGGCCGGTGACGGCCGGGTGGAGCAGGGGAGCGGCGCTGTCCTCGACGAAGCCGCGATACAGGGCGCTGCGCCAGCGGCCCTCGAACGCCTGGCCCCAGCGCGCCCGCCAGGTCTCCTGAACGATCGCATGCCCGGCGCGCTGCTGCCCGCCCAGGCGGTCGACCAGCTCGTGCGGCGAGCGGACCGCGTGGAACGGGCGGACCAGCGGCTGGATGATGCTGACCGTGCCGTCGACCGCCCGGGCATCGCTCCAGCTCTCCAGCTCGTGCTGCAAAGGCGCGTGCCAGTGGCAGCGCGCAGCGGTCTCGTCGTAGTGCAGCCCCCCATGCAGGCGGAACGGCACTTTCTCCATCCGGGAGGCGACATCCAGCTCAGCGGCGCTGGCATAGGCCGGGTTGCAGCCGAGCACCACCAGGGCTTCCACCCGCCCGGCCGCCATCTCGTCGATGAGCGCCTCCAGCGAATGGCCGGATCCGGCCAGCCGTGCCGCCACCGGCTCGGTGCAGGCCAGGGTGGCGCCGAGTGCGTCCAGCCGCTCGTTGATCAGGAGGGCCAAAGCCTGCCACTCGGCGGGAAGGTGCGGGCCGACGCTCACCAGTGCCCGGCCGGGCCGCTCAACCAGGGCGGCGGCCGCCTTATCCACCCAGGTGCGCTCCGGTTCGGCGAGCGTGTGCGGCGGGCCCGCCTCGATGCCCAGCGCCTCGGCCAGGGCGCGGACGAGGGCGGGGATGCGCGCCGGCCCAGCGACCAGCCGGTCCTCGGCCACGGCGCCGGTGATCGAGGGGGTGGGTTCCGCCATGAACAGCCGGGAGCCGCCGTCGCGACGCTGGAACGCCGCGCGCCGCTCGGCCCAGAGCCGGTTGTGCAGGACCTGGCGGGGGCCGGGCCCCAGCAGGTCGTCGTCCAGGGCGACCACCACCTCGGCCAGGTCCAGGCGCAGATGCAGGTCGAGCGGCCTGCCGAACACGATCCGGGCCGCCTCGTGGCGGCGGTCGGCGTTCACGGGCTCGTCCACATGCCAGCGCGCCAGGGGCCAGCGCTGCAGGAGCGCGTCGATCTGGCGGGACAGGGTGGGCGAGGTGACCGTGCCGGTCAGGAGGCGCAGGCCCCGGCCGCCGCTCGCGTCCAGCCGGCCGGCCTGCTCCACGAGGGCGCGATCCAGCGCGTCCCAGGTGGCGGTGCGGCCCAGATGGCGGGGTGCCGCGGAGCGGTCCGGGTCGTAGAGTCCCAGCAGGGCCGCCTGGGTGAACGCATCGATGGCGCCCCTGGCAACCGGGTGGACGTCGTTGCCCTCCAGCTTCACCGGCCGGCCGACATGGGTCTTGCCCAGCACCGGCTGGGCATAGCCCTGGCTGGTGACGGCGGTGGCGTACCATTTCGGGTTGCCGGGCGTGACGAACTCCGGCGCTTCCACGTAAGGCAGCGCCTTCTCGTCGGGCTCGCCGTCGCAGCCGGCAAGCCCGCCCAGCGCCAGGGACGCCGCCATGACCTTGAGGACCGAGCGCCGGTCGACCTGTCCTGCCGCCGGCGCCAGGGAAGGGAACTCGGCGGCCAGGTAGTCCCGGAAATCCTGGCTGCCCGAGAGCTCGTCCAGGCTGCGCCAGAACGAGCGGCCGGTGCGGCCGCGCAGCCGGTCGCGGATCGGGGCGGCGGCGGGATGCTCTGCCAAGATGCGCCTGGACCCGCTCACCGGTGGCAGATCCCGCAATCGTCGAGCCTGGCCGGCTCGATGCCGTGCGCCTTGACGTAGTCGAGCCCGTAGAACGCGTGTTCCTCCGGGTGCCGGTCCCAGTCCGACCAGTCCATCCGGGTGACCTGGTCCGGGGGACGCAGGTGCGGGGCGGGATCGCGGTGACATTCCAGGCACCAGCCCATCTGGAACGGCTGCGCCCGGGACAGGAGCGGCATCTGGTCGACCCGGCCATGGCAGGTGACGCAGGGCACGCCGCGATCGATGTGGATCGCGTGGTTGAAGTAGACATAGTCGGGAACCCGGGCGACCCGGCGCCACGGGATCGGCTGGCCTGACGCCAGGCTTTCGCGCACCGGCGCCAGCACCGGCGCGCCGGTCCAGACCTGGGAATGGCAGGTCATGCAGACATGGGTGGGCGGCAGCCCGGCCTGCGGGCTGGTCTCCACCCCGGTGTGGCAATAGCGGCAGTCGATGCCCAGTCCCCCCACGTGATGCTGGTGGCTGAACGGGACCGGCTGGTCCTGCACCCAGCCCACCATGGTGGCATAGCTCGAATCCATGTAGCCGCCGGCGAACAGCCCGGCTCCCGCCACGGCGAGACCCGCGACCAGGAGGGCGGCACGCAGACGGGTGTCGGCCGTGGCGGTGAAGATCTGCGGCATTACACCATGACGATATCCAAGCCCGTCGTTGGTGAACCTGCTGCTGCCACAGAAGTTTCATCCCGAACGCTCCCGTTTTCGAGAGCTGCCTTCGGGGCAGCCGGTTCGGGACGGGGCGGTCGGCCATCCGCCTCCATCGTCCAGCAGGAAAATCGCCGGTGCTTTCGCTGTTCCAACTGATCGCGGCCTTGCTGACGGTGACCGCGGTGTTCGCCTACATCAACCACCGGGTGCTGCGGCTGCCGGCGAGCATCGGGCTCCTGGTGATGGGGCTGGGCGCGTCGCTGCTGCTGATCGGCATCGACCTGCTGTTCCCGCGCACCCAGCTCTACGCGGCGCTGGCCGGGACGATCCGGCAGATCGACTTCTACGACACGGTCATGAACGGGATGCTGGCCTTTCTCCTGTTCGCCGGCGCGCTGCATGTCGACCTGGGGCGGCTGCGCAACCGGGCGTTGGGCGTCGGCCTGCTCGCCACGATCGGGGTGGTGATGTCGATGTTCCTGGTGGCCACCGGGCTGTGGCTGGCGGCGGGCCTGCTCGGCCTGGAGCTGGGATTTGCCTGGGCGCTGGTGTTCGGCGCGCTGATCGCGCCGACCGACCCGGTGGCGGTGCTTTCCACGCTCAAGGCGGTCAACGTGCCCCATGCGCTGGAAACCGACATGGCCGGCGAATCCCTGTTCAACGACGGCATCGGCGTGGTCCTGTTCACCATCGCGCTGCAGGCGGCGCTTGGCAGCGGCGACGACTCGTTCGAGGCCGCCCACCTGGCCGAACTGGTGCTGGTGGAGGCCGGCGGCGGCGCGGTGCTGGGCCTGGTCGCCGGCTTCATCGCCTACCGTGGCCTGCGCGGAATCGACGACTACTCGATCGAGGTGATGATCTCGGTGGCCCTGGTCACCGGCACCTACGCGCTGGCGACCGCCCTGCACATGAGCGGCCCGATCGCGGTGGTGGTGGCGGGGGTGCTGATCGGCAACCGGGGTGCGGAGCGGGCGATGAGCGACACCACCAAGCAGTACGTGTTCGGCTTCTGGACGCTGATCGACGACATCCTGAACGCGGTCCTGTTCCTGCTGATCGGGCTGGAGGTGCTGGTGGTGCAGTTCACCCCGTCCTTCGGCTGGCTGGCGCTGCTCTCGATCCCGCTGGTGGTGGCGGCGCGCTTCGTCTCGGTGAGCGTGCCGATCCTGGCCTTGCGGCGCTGGCAGACCTTCACCCCGGGCACCATCCCGGTGCTGACCTGGGGAGCGGTGCGCGGCGGCATCTCGGTGGCGCTGGCCCTGTCGCTGCCGACCGAAGAGCCGGCCCGCGCCCTGATCCTGGACGCGACCTACGGCGTGGTCCTGTTCTCGGTGGTGGTCCAGGGGCTGAGCCTGGGCGCGGTGGTGCGGCGGACGGTGCCGACGGCCAGCTGACCTGGCAGGCCCGTCAGCGCTGGCCGTTCATGATCTCGCGCACGCGGTTGGCCATGACCTCCATGGCGAACGGCTTGGTGATCATCGCCATGCCGGCGGTGAGGAAGCCGGACGAGATCATGGCGTTCTCGGCATAGCCGGTCATGAACAGGATCTTCAGCTCGGGCCGCGCCATCCGCGCCGCATCGGCCAGCTGGCGGCCGTTCATGCCGGGCAGGCCGATATCGGTGACCAGCAGGTCGACCCGCTCGCCGCCCTGCAGGAGATCCAGCGCCCCCTGCGCCTCGGCGAACTCGCGGACCCGGAAGCCCATGTCGCCCAGCAGCTCGACCACCAGGGCGCGCACGATCGCCTCGTCCTCCACCACCAGGACGACGCCGCGGTCGACGTCGGCCGGCGGGGCGGGCTCGTGGGGCGACTCCTCGGGCGGCTCCTGGGCGTCCTGGCGCCGCGGCAGGAACAGCTTGACCGTGGTGCCACGCCCGATCTCGCTGTAGATCCGGGCATAGCCCTCGGACTGCCGGGCGAAGCCGTAGATCATCGAGAGGCCGAGCCCGGTGCCCTGGCCCATCGGCTTGGTGGTGAAGAACGGATCGAAGGCGCGCTCCACCACCTCGGGCGCCATGCCGCAGCCGGTGTCGGTGACCGCGATCGCCACATAGTCGCCGGGCGTGACCCCGCGGCCATGGGCGGCGAACCGGCCGTCCAGCTCGACATTGCAGGTCTCGATGGTCAGCCGGCCGCCCTTTGGCATCGCGTCGCGGGCGTTGATCACCAGGTTCAGGATCGCCGCCTCCAGCTGGTTGGCGTCGCACACCGTGGGCCACAGCCCGCCGGCCAGAACCAGCTCCAGCTCGATCGCTTCGCCGATGGTCCGCCGGATCAGGTTCTCCATGGAGGCCAGCAGCGGGTTCACCTGCAGCGGGCGCGGGTCGAGCGGCTGGCGGCGGGAGAAGGCCAGCAGCCGGTGGGTCAGCGCGGCGGCACGGTTGGCCGAGGTCATCGCCCCGGTCAGAAAGCGCCCGACATCGTCGGTCCGGCCCTGGGCGATCCGGCGCTGCACCAGGTCGAGCGATCCGGTGATGCCCTGCAGCAGGTTGTTGAAGTCATGGGCGATCCCGCCGGTGAGCTGGCCGATCGCCTCCATCTTCTGCGACTGGCGCAGCTGGTCCTGGACTTCCTGCAGGGCCTCGGCCGCGGCCTTCTCGTCGGTGATGTCGCGGGCGACCGCATAGATCAGCCCCTCGTCCAGCGCCGCCGTCCAGGCGAAGCTGCGGTAATGGCCGTCCTTGTGGCGGAACCGGTTCTCGAAGTTGAAGGCGGTGTGGCCGGCGGCCAGCCGGGCGATCTCGGCGCGGGTCGGCTCCACGTCGTCCGGATGGTTCAGCCATGCCGAATCCCTGCCGAGCAGTTCCTCCTCGCTCCAGCCCAGCAGGAGCTGCCAGGCCGGGTTGGTCGCGACGAAACGCCCCTGCGCGTCGGCCACCAGCAGCAGGTCGCGGGAGACCCGCCAGATCCGGTCGCGCTCGCGGGTGCGTTCCTCCACCCGGCGCTCCAGAAGCTCGCTCTGGCGACGCTCCTGCTCCAGCACCTCCATCGCGGCCTGACGGGCGGCGACATGATCGGCGATGTGGTGGATGAAGGCCCGGTACGGATCGTCCAGGGCGCGGCGGGGGCTGATGCCAGCGACCAGGAAGCCGATCTGCTCGTCGCTGCGGGCGCTGTTGGGGATGGACAGGACCAGCGCCTGCTCCACCGGCTCCGGCCAGGGCTCCAGCACCAGAGGCTGGCCGCGCCGCTCCGCGAACCGGTCGAGCACCCCGTCCGGCTGCGCCCGGGCGGCGGCCAGCGACCAGAAGCCGTCGGGGCCGGAAGGATCCAGGGACCCCGGAGCCAGGGCGCTGCCGGCGGCCACGCCCGCCGAGGCGGCCAGCCGCGCCTGGCCGTCCCCGTCCAGGAGGTAGAACAGGCAGAACGGCAGGTCGGCCGGATCTGTCCGGATGGCCTCGGCCGCGCGGGTGCAGACCTCGCGCAGGCTGCGGGCCTGCTGGGTGTTGTCGCTCAGCTGGCGCAGCAGCCTGGAGCGACGCTCGGCCAGAACCTGATAGGTCGTCTCGATCACCGCGTTGAACAGGCCGATCACGCCCTCGTCGCCATAGATCGGGCTGACATTGTAGTTGAAGTAGCATTCCTCGGTGTAGCCGTGGCGGCGCATCGCCAGGAGGCCGTCCTCGGTGTGGACGGCGACGCCGGTGTCCATGATCCGGTTGAACATCGGGCCGATCACGTCCCAGATGTCCGGCCATGCCTCGTGCGCCGGGCGGCCCAGCGCCCAGGGATGCTTGTCGCCGGGGATCGAGCTCCAGGCGTCGTTGTACAGCAGCCGCATCTCCTGGCCCCAGTAGATGCAGACCGGGAAGCGGGAGTGCAGGCTGACGCCCAGCGAGGTGCGCAGCGCCGACGGCCACGTCTCGATCGGCCCGAGCGGGGTGGCGCTCCAGTCCTTCTGCCGGATGAGATCGGCCATGATCCCGCCGCCCGCCAGGAAGCTGAACGACGATGGCCGAGAAGACTTCATCTTCGACGATCCCTGAACACGGGCCCTGGCCGGACGGAACGCACCATGTTCCTGGCCGCTCCGGGGTGATGGCCGTCACGTTCGGCGCCCGCCGAGCCCCGAGCCTTGGACCAAGCAATCCCGGTCGAGGCCAACGCGGGCACGGGGCCGGGACCTGCCGTATCTTTCACCCCGTCAGAAGCCGGTGAGCTTATCCGGCGTTCCCGGAACAGCGCGGTTTTTGCCTGACGGCCGGGGGCGGCTGTCAGCTCGGTGGCGCCACCAGCAGCCGGTTGCCGTCCACGGCCAGGACCACCACCCGGCTGCCGGCGGGCAGATCCGGACCCTGCACGGGCCAGGTGGAATCGCCGACCCTGGCCCGGCCATGGCCATGCTCGATCGGGCGGTCCAGGGTGAGGCTGGTGCCGATCAGGGCGGCGGCACGGCGGTTGAGCCCGGGCTCCGCGGTGGGCGCCGGCCTTGGCCGGAAGCGGAACCAGGCAAGCACGGCGACGCCCGCGGCCAGGGCGAACACCAGGGCCTGGACCTGCCAGATCAGCTGCGGGACCAGCCAGGCCAGGGCGGCGGTGACCAAGGCGCCGAGCGCCAGCCAGGCGAAGAAGAACGCCGGCGTCGCCAGCTCCAGCAGGAGCAGGACCCCGCCCAGCACCAGCCATTGCCATGCCTGCATCGCCAAGCGCTCCCTTGTCAGCCGCCCTCGGCCGGGCGCGGTCCCCAGGGCGCGGCGGGGGCGGGCCGGTCCGTCGCCAGGGCATCCCTTGCCAGCTCGGCGATGCCGGCGAGCGAGCCCATCGCCGCGGTCGCCTCCATCGGCAGGATCAGGGTCTTCTGGTTGGGCGAGCTGGCGAACTTGGCGAACGCCTCGATGTATTTCTGGGCGACGTAGTAGTTGGCCGCCTGCACGCCGCCCTCGCCGATCGCCGCCGACAGCAGCCGGGTCGCCTCGGCCTCGGCCTGGCCCAGCCGCTCGCGCGCCTCGGCGTCGCGCATCGCCGCGTCGCGCCGGCCCTCGGCCTCCAGCACCGCCGCCTGCTTCATGCCCTCGGCGCGCAGGATCGCCGCGGCGCGCAGCCCTTCCGCCTCCAGGATCGCGGCGCGCTTCTCCCGCTCGGCCTTCATCTGCCTTGCCATGCTGTTGACCAGGTCGGCCGGCGGGCGGATGTCCTTGATCTCGATCCGGGTGACCTTGACCCCCCAGGGCTGGGTCGCCTCGTCGACGATCGAGAGCAGGCGGGTGTTGATCACGTCGCGCTTGCTCAAGACCTCGTCCAGGTCGAGCGAGCCCATCACCGTGCGGATGTTGGTCATGGTCAGGTTGAGGATGGCGTTGCGCAGGTCGGCGACCTCGTAGGCGGCGCGCGCCACGTCCAGCACCTGGTAGAACACCACGCCGTCGGCGGTGACCATCGCGTTGTCGCGGGTGATCACCTCCTGGGAGGGCACGTCCAGGACCTGCTCCATCACGCTGAGCCTGGCGCCGATCCGGTCGATCAGGGGCAGGATCAGGTTCAGGCCGGGCGAGAGGGTGCGGGTGTAGCGGCCGAAGCGCTCCACGGTCCATTCCTCGCCCTGGCTGACCGAGCGCACCCCCATCAGGATCAGGACGATCACGACCGCCAGGATCACCAGCACCACGATCGAACCGCCAAATTCCATGCCCGTCTCCTGCGCCGGCGCGGCTGCCCTGTCCGGCTTCTAGCAGGTCGGCTTTGACAGGGCAGCGGGGAAGGCCCACCATCGGTGCCGGATGGTACCCGGGGCGACCCGGGTCCAAGGGAAGCCGGTGCGATGCCGGCGCTGCCCCCGCAACCGTAAGCGGCGAGCCGCCACTCAACCCGTGCCACTGGGACCTGGTCCTGGGAAGGCGGAGTGGACGGTGTCGACCCGCGAGCCGGGATACCTGCCATCCGACCGTGATGCCGTAGTTCGCCGGGCGGGGTGCCCCGGCTGGAGGTGGACCATGCCGAGATCATCGCCGGATTCGATTGCCCTCCTGTCGGCGGAGCAGGCCGACCCGACCGGGCTTTTGCGCAGCGCGCTCGTCCAGGAGCAGGGCTTTTCCGCCCGCGAGGTGCTGCTGGCCTGGCTGATGTCGCTGGCCCCGGGCGTCGACCCGGCCAGCGCGGCCAGGGCGATGCTGCCGCAGGGCGAGCGCCTGCCGGGCACGCTGCCGGGCGAACTGGCCGAGATCGCCCGCTGGCCGAGCGAGCGGCTGGAAGCCTATGCAAGGCCGCGCCGGCGCCGGCCGGGCTGGTGCCCGGCCTGACGCGCCGGGCCGCGCTTCCGGGTCAGCTGCAGCGGCCGGTGGTGTCCACGCCGAACAGGGTCAGCGGGTCGCTGCGGTTATCCTCGAAGTCGAAGCGGCAGAGCAGGCAGCGGGCGGTGGCGGGATCGTCGTCGGCGTCCATGATCTCGCTGCGCAATTCGCCCCGGTCGACCCAGCCGTCCGGGTTGTCCCGGCGCAGGGCCGGGTCGGTGGCGGCGCTGGAGAGGCTGGTCATCCCGACCTTTGCGGGCTTCACCAGATGCCATTCCGGGCCGGAGGCCTGCGCGGCCTGGTAGCTCTCGAGGCAGAGCCGCAGCAGCGCTTCCGGATCGTTTTTCATCGCCTCCAGGGTGCGGGCCGCCCGTTCGGCCGGCTGGCGAGCGCTCTCCTTCAGGAGGCCCGGCTGCCCCGTCTGCGGGGACGCGGCCGGATCTCCGGCCGCGCAGGCCGCCAGGAACAGGCAGGCCGCTGCCAGCGCCGCCGGGCCCGCCCCCCTCACGCCTGGTCGTCCCACAGCCGGAAACCGCCGATGAAGGCGTTGTCGTTGTCGCCGAACCGGCAGCCCTCGGGCAGCTTCTTGAGCTTGCGCGCGTTGCCGCCGCCCAAAACCACGTCGTCGACCACGAAGGCTTCGCGGAACAGCTGGACGACCCGGTGCACATGGCCCTCCCAGCGCGGCCGGCCGCGCTGCTCCAGGCCGCGATTGCCGACATAGTCCTCGTAGGTTCGGTCCTTGCGGTAGGGCAGGTGGCCCAGCTCCATGCCGATCACCGTGCCGTCGACGATCAGCGTGTTGCCGAGCCCGGTGCCCAGGCCCAGGAACAGCATCTTGCCGCCGTTGTAGGACCCGATCGCCTGCATCACCGCGTCGTTGACCATCCGCACCGGCTTGCCGAAGGCCGCCGAAAAGTCGAACTCGGTCCAGCCGGGGCCGAGATTGACCAGGGGCCGGACGATCCTGTTGTCGGCGACGGGCCCCGGACAGCCCATCGAGATCCGGGTGAACGTCCAGTCCTGGGTCAGCCGGGCCACGTCCTCGATCAGCTGCTCCGGCCGGTAATCCGCGCCGCTGGGCGTCTTGCGACGTTCTTGGTCTCCCTCGCGACGCAACTTGACGTTGTTGCCGCCGACATCGATCACGAGCGTCGTCATCCTGCATCCCCGAGCTGCCGGATCGCTCGCTGCTGCGTAGGGGCTGGAACCGGAAGCGTAAAGGGCGGAGCATCCCCCATCCGCTCAACCGGCGGCCAGCAGCCGGGCGAGGTCGGCCTCGGGCATCGGCCGGGCCAGCACGTAGCCCTGCACCTCGTCGCAGCCGAGCCCGCGCAGGAACTGGAGCTGGCGCTCGGTCTCCACGCCCTCGGCGATCACCCGCTTGCCCAGGCTGTGGGCGAGGTTGACCATCGCCGCCACGATCATGTCGTCGTCGCTGTCCCGGCCGATGTCGCGGACAAAGGACTGGTCGATCTTGATCTTGTGGACCGGGAAGCGCTTCAGGTAGGCGAGCGAGCTGTAGCCGGTGCCGAAATCGTCCACCGCGAGCCGCACGCCCAGATGCGCGATCCGGCGCAGCATCTCGGCGATGGAATCGTTGGAGGGCTCGAACAGCAGGCTTTCGGTGATCTCGATCTCCAGAAGGTCCGGGCGCACCCCGGTGTCCAGCAGCAGCTTGTGCAGATGGGCCACGAAGTCGCCGTGGCGGAGCTGCGCCGCCGACAGGTTCACCCCGATCCCGATCTCCTGGCCGGCATCGACGCTGCGCCGGATCGCCCGGCAGGCTTCCTCCAGCACCCAGCGGCCGAGCGCGCGGATCAGGCCGGTGGATTCGGCGACCGGGATGAAGGTCTTGGGCGGGATCGGGCCGCGCTCGGGATGGGTCCAGCGCACCAGCGCCTCGGCGCCGAGCGGCCGGCCGCCCTCGGCCGGGTATTGCGGCTGGTACACGAGCGACAGCTCGCCGCGCTCAATGGCGCGCCGCAACTCGCGTTCCAGCGACTTCTTCTGCAGCACCTCGGCGTTCATCTGCTCCAGGAAGAACTGGAAGCGGTGGCCGCCCTCGGCCTTGGCCCGGTAGAGCGCCAGGTCGGCGTTCTTGATGAGCTGGTCGGCGCCGTTGGCGTCCACCGGGAACAGGGTCACGCCCAGGGACGAGGTGATGAACAGGTCGTGGTCGTCGATGGTGATCGGCTCGGCGATCGCATCCAGCGCCTTCTGCGCCAGGATCGCCGCGCCGCTCGCCCCGCCATTGGCGGCAAGGTCGGTCTGCACGATCGCGAACTCGTCGCCGCCGAGCCTGGCCAGCGTGTCGGTGCTGCGCAGGGTGGAGCGCAGGCGGCGGGCCACGATCTGCAGGAGCCGGTCGCCGGCGGGATGGCCCAGCGTGTCGTTGACGTCCTTGAACTGGTCGAGGTCGAGCAGCATGAGCGCGCCGTGGCGGCCGTCGCGAGTGGCGCGCGCCATCGCGGTCTCCAGCCGGTCGAGCAGCAGGGTGCGGTTGGGCAGGCCGGTCAGCCCGTCATGGTGGACCAGGCGCTTGATCTCGGCCTCCGCCCGGCGCCGGTCGGTGACGTCGCGCAGCACGGTCTGGAAGGCCTGCCGGCTGTCGTCGCTGAGCGCCGAGGTGGTGATCTCCACCTCGATGCGCCGGCCGGTCAGGGTCATGATCGCGGTGGAGGCCGGCTCGGCGACGATGCCCTCGGCAGCCGCCTGGGCAAGCTGCCGCTCCACCGCGGTCCGGCCCTCCGGGGCGATCAGCTCCATCAGCCGGCGCCCGATCAGGTCGTCCGCGGAGCTGGTGGCCAGGATCCGCAGGGCCGAGCGGTTGGCCAGGCCGATCACCCCGGCCTCGTGCATGAGGATCGCGTCGGGCGCGGTGTCGACCAGCCGCCGCCAGCGCTCCTCGGAGGCGGCCCGGCCGGCCTCCGCCTCGCGATACGCGGTGACGTCGATCAGCGTGACCACCGCGCCGGTGATTCCGCCCTGGCCGCCCTGATGGGCGAGGACCCTGACCAGGCAGCGGCTGCCGCCCCAGGCGCTGATCTCGACCTCGGCCGGGCTGCCTTCGCGCAGCGTCTGCGAGATCATCGGGACCAGGTCGACCCCGCCCAGCCCGGCCATGACCTCGGACAGGAGCCGGCCTTCCGCCGGGTCGTCCAGGCGCAGCATCCGGGCCGCGATCGGCGCGCAGCGCCGCACCCTCAGGTCCATGTCGACGAACACCACGCCGACATCGATCGCGTCGAGCAGGCCGGTGATGTCGCCGGTGAGCTGCTCCAGCTCGGTGATCTTCTGGCGGTGGGCGCGGTCGACCCGCACCAGCTCCTCGGTGAGCGCCTGCAGGTCGGCCGCATAGGCCTCCAGCTCGGCATGGGCCTCCTTGAGGTCGTCGAACGCGGTCTGCAGCCGGGCGTTGCCCAGCTCCAGCCGCTCCACCGCGGCCTTGAGGTAGAGGCGCGAGGCGCTGAGCTGGCCGGCAAGCTCGGCGCTGCGGGCCTCCTCGGCGCCGACCGGCGAGAGCAGGCCGGGCAGGCCGTCGGGCGGGGGCGTGACGCGGTGCGAGGGGACTGCCAGGACCAGGACATGCGGACGGCTGGCCTCGGGCGATTCCAGCGGCGCGAACACCATGTCGACGAAGCGGATGGTGGCGTTCGGATCATCGAACGGCAGCTGCAGCAGGCGCTGCACCGCCCCGCTGCGGCGGGTCGCCTCCAGGACCTCGGCCACCGGGGCGTGCATGGATTCCGGCAGGGAGGAGATCGGCCTGCCCCCCTGGTTCGAGCCGAGAAACAGATGGTCGCCGAACACGCGCTGCAGCCGGTCGTCCGAATCGATCAGGCAGGCCGACATGCCCTGCCGCCCGGCCAGCCGCTCCAGGGTCGTCTGACTGACCGTCGCCGGATCGACCGTGGCCTGCCAGGGCGTGCCGGCCCCCTCGTAGAGGCCGGGGCGGAACATCGCTTCTTCGCCGGCACCCCATTCCCGGGCCAGCCAGTCGCCCACCGCCGTGAGCGGCAGGCTGGCGACCACGCCATGCTCGCCGGCGACGCGCAGCATCCCGCCATCCTCCCAGCCGGACAGGCCGCCGGCCTCGCGCACCGCGCGGGCCAGCCGGCTGCCATCCCGCGCCGCGGCGGACCCGACCAGCAGATGGGCGATCCGCATCCCGGCCGGCATCGTCGCCAGGAAGTCCGGCCGGTCGTTGCGCCGGGTCCTGCGGCTGTGTCGCAGCCAGCAGCCGGCTTCGATCGCGATTTCCTCCGGGTCGGCGAAGCTCGACAGGACGTCCGGCCGGATGATCTCCTGGTCGCGTAGGGCGTGCAGGGCGGAGCGCCAGGAAAGGGTCTGCTCCGGGCGGATCTCCAGCCAGGGCGGCACCAGCAGCAGCCAGGCTATCCCGCTCTGGGCCGGAAGATGGTCCAGCAGGTCGCCCAGCCGGGCAATCGATCCCCCGGCCGGTTCGATGACCACCAGCAGGCGGGCGGCATCGCCGGGGGAGGATTTCTCATCCCAGGGAGCCGCGGTCGATTCGATGCCCGTCGCAGCGATCGTGGCCATCATCATTCTGGTAGCCGAACTATGCCCTAGATGGCCGATCTGCCGCCATCATTGTCAACTTAAAGATTACATGAAGACAGGTTTCTCCATTCCGGAGATCGACGGACGAAGGGACCGGAAGCTGGATGGCTTCCGGTCCGCGTCCCGTACACCGGGGAAAGGTCAGCCCTTGATGTTGTCCGGCATGACCTTGCCGTCCTCCCAGGCCTGCAGGAGCAGGTCGTAGTTGACGGTGGAGCCCTGCGGGTTCTCGTTCTCTAGCTTGCGCTTGGGCTCGCCGCCGGTGGCGTCGGCCTTGGCGTACCACTCCTCCGGATCGACCTCCGGGTTCAGCTTGGGCGCGCAATCGCCGCCGATCCCGGCGCGCTCCAGGCGGCGCAGCACGTCGTCCTGCTGCTTGGCCAGGTTGTCCATCGCCTCCTGGGCGGTCTTCTCGCCGCCGACCGCCTCGGCGACGTTGGCCCACCAGAGCTGGGCGAGCTTGGGGTAGTCCGGCACGTTGTTGCCGGTGGGCGACCAGGCGACGCGCGCCGGGCTGCGGTAGAACTCGACCAGGCCGGCCAGCTTGGGCGCCCGCTCGGTGAAGCTCTCGTGGCGGATGTCGCTGTCGCGGATCGGGGTCAGGCCGACATGGGTCTTCTTGAGCGAGGTGCACTTGGCCACGCAGAACTGCGCGTAGAGCCAGGCGGCCTTGCGCCGGTCGACCGGGGTCGAGGTCATCAGCGTCCAGCTGCCGACGTCCTGGTAGCCGAGCTTCATGCCCTCCTTCCAGTAGGCACCGTGCGGCGAGGGCGCCATGCGCCACTTGGGCGTGCCGTCCGGGTTCATCACCGGCAGGCCTTCCTTGGTGGAGGCGGCGGTGAACGCGGTGTACCAGAAGATCTGCTGGGCGATCGCACCCTGGCCCGGCACCGGGCCGGCCTCGGAGAAGGTCATGCCCTGCGCTTCCGGCGGGGCGTAGGCCTTCAGCCAGTCGATGTATTTCTGGGTGGCGTAGACCGCGGCCGGGCCGTTGGTGCCGCCGCCGCGGGACACCGAGGAGCCCACCGGGCGGCAGCCTTCCATGCGGATGCCCCACTCGTCGACCGGCAGGCCGTTCGGGATGCCGACATCCGACATGCCGGCCATGGACAGCCAGGCATCGGTGAACCGCCAGCCCAGCGACGGGTCCTTCTTGCCATAGTCCATGTGGCCGAAGATGCGCTGGCCGTCGACTTCCTTCACATGATTGGTGAAGAAGTCCGCGATGTCCTCGTAGGCCGACCAGTTGACCGGCACGCCCAGCTCGTAGCCTTTGACCTTCTGGAACTCCTCCTTCATCTGCGGGTCGTTGAACCAGTCGTAGCGGAACCAGTACAGGTTCGCGAACTGCTGGTCGGGCAGCTGGTAGAGCTTGCCGTCCGGGGCGGTGGTGAACGACTTGCCCATGAAGTCGTCGACGTCGAGGGTGGGCAACGTGACGTCCTTGCCCTCGCCCTCCATCCAGTCGGTGAGCGGCACCACCTTCTGGTAGCGGAAATGGGTGCCGATCAGGTCGGAGTCGTTGATGTAGGCGTCGTAGATGTTCTGATCGGACTGCATCTGGGTCTGCAGCTTCTCGATCACGTCGCCTTCCTGGATGAGGTCATGGGTCATGTTCATGCCCGTGATCTCGGAAAACGCCTTCGCCATCGTCTGCGATTCGTAGACGTGGGTATCAATGGTCTCGGAGACGATCTTGAAGGACTGGCCCTTGAACGGCTCGGCGGCCTTCTGGAACCAGGTCAGCTCCTCGATCTGCTGGTCGCGGGTCAGCGTCGAGGGCTGGAACTCGTCGATCCACTTGTTGATCGTCGCGTCGGCCGCGTTCGCCCGGATGATGCCGGGCATGGCGAGCGCCGCGCCGGCCATCGCCGTGCCGCTCAGGAACCGCCGCCGGCCCAGATGCCATTTCGTCATTCGAGACCTCCCCGTCTCTTGTCGACGTTCCCGTCATCGAAGCGATGCCCGCCGGTCCGGGAACTGGTCCCGGCGGAGTTTTCGCGCTGTCAGCCGAAGCGCAGCACGAGCGCGAACCACAAGACTGCCACGATCGACGCCCACCACAAGGGCAGGGCGACCAGCGCCAGCCAGGCCAGATGGATCCAGGCCCCGCCGAGCAGGCCGATGAACAGCCGGTCGCCGCGGGTGGTGGTCATCGGCAGGAAGCCCTTGCGCTCCACGGTGGGCCGGGCGAACTGCCACAGCGTCATCACCAGGAGCATCGCCGCGATCGCGGCGAAGAAGATGGCGACCGGCATCGTCCAGGCCATCGAGCGGAACAGGGTGGACAGCGCCTCCATCTGGGCCTCCTCACACCCGGCCCAGGGCGAAGCCCTTGGCCATGTAGTTGCGCACGAACCAGATCACCAGCGCGCCCGGCACGATGGTCAGCACGCCCGCCGCGGCGAGCAGCCCCCAGTCCATGCCCGCCGCCGACACGGTGCGGGTCATGGTGGATGCGATCGGCTTGGCGTTGGTCGCGGTCAGCGTGCGCGCCAGCAGCAGCTCCACCCAGGAGAACATGAAGCAGAAGAACGCAGTGACGCCGATCCCGGACTTGATCAGCGGCAGGAAGATGCGGAGGAAGAAGCGCGGGAACGAGTAGCCGTCGATATAGGCGGTCTCGTCGATTTCCTTCGGTACCCCGGACATGAACCCTTCCAGGATCCACACCGCCAGCGGCACGTTGAACAGGCAGTGCGCCAGCGCCACGGCGATGTGCGTGTCGAACAGGCCCATCGCCTGGTAGAGCTGGAAGAACGGCAGCAGGAACACCGCCGGCGGCGCCATCCGGTTGGTCAGCAGCCAGAAGAACACGTGCTTGTCGCCGATGAAGCGGAAGCGCGAGAAGGCGTAGGCGGCGGGCAGGGCCACCGCCAGACTGATCGCAGTGTTCATCGCCACGTAGATCAGCGAGTTGACGTAGCCCATGTACCAGGACGGGTCGGTAAAGATCGTCCGGTAATTGTCCAGCGTCGGCGCGTGCGGATAGAGGGTCAGGCTGCCCAGGATCTCGCTGTTGGTCTTCAGCGACATGTTGACCAGCCAGTAGATCGGCACCAGCAGGAACAGGAAGTAGACGACCAGCCAGATGCCCTTGCCCCTCATGACCGGTCTCCAGCGCCCATGCGGACCATCACGTTGTAGAACACGAAGCTGAGCGTGAGGATGATCAGGAAGTAGATGATCGAGATCGCCGCCGCCGGACCGAGGTCCATCTGGCCGATCGCGATCTTGGTCAGGTGGATCGACAAGAAGGTGGTGGCGTTGCCAGGCCCGCCGCCGGTGACGACGAACGGCTCGGTGTAGATCATGAAGCTGTCCATGAAGCGCAGCAGCACCGCGATCAGCAGGACGCCGCGCATCTTGGGCAGCTCGATGTAGCGGAACACCTTCCAGGCTGAGGCACCGTCGATGGCGGCTGCCTGGTAGTAGGCGTCGGGGATGGCGCGCAGGCCGGCATAGCAGAGCAGCACGACCAGCGGCGTCCAGTGCCAGACATCCATCACCACGATGGTCAGCCACGCGGCCAGCGGGTCGGAAGTGTAGTTGTAGGGGATCCCGACGCTGTTGATCGCCCAGCCGGCCAGGCCGATGTCGCCGCGGGCGAACACCTGCCAGATCGTGCCGACCACGTTCCACGGGATCAGCAGCGGCAGCGCCATCAGCACCAGCGCCAGGGACGCCTTCCAGCCGCGGGCCGGCATCAGCAGCGCCAGGCCGATGCCCAGCGGGATCTCGATCAGCAGGATCACGAAGCTGAACACGAACTGGCGCAGGAGCGCGCCGTGCAGGTCCTCGTCGCCCAGCACCCGCTCGAACCACTCGGTGCCGACCCAGTAGCGGTCCTGGGGACTGAAGATGTCCTGGAAGGCGTAGTTGACCACGGTCATCAGCGGAATGATCGCCGAGATGGCGACGATCATGAACACCGGCAGGACCAGAAGCCAGGCTCTGTTGTTCTCGATCTTGCCCATCACGACCCCCGTCCCGTCAGTGCACCAGCCGGCCGTCCACGTAGATCCTGCTCCATTCCGGCGGGAACAGGGCGTAGGCCGGCCCGGTCGCCACCGGCGCGTCCTCGGCGACCTTGGCCATCACCCGGTTGTCGCCCAGCCGGGCGGTCACCAGGGCGTAGTTGCCCAGGTCCTCGACCCGCTCGACCTCGACCGGCAGCCGGTCCGCGCCCGGGCTCGCGCCGATCTGCAGGTGCTCGGGCCGGATGCCGATCTCCACCGCGCCGCCGCCGGCCGCGGCCGGGCCAATCCAGTCGCCGCTCAGTTCCACCTCCAGCGAGCGGATCCGGAGACCCGTGCCGGTGCGCTCCAGCGGGATGAAGTTCATGCCGGGCGAGCCGATGAACCAGCCGACGAAGCGGTGCGCCGGGCGCTCGAACAGTTCCTGCGGCGTGCCGACCTGCATCACCCGGCCGGCATGCATCACCACGATCTTCTCGGCAAAGGTCAGCGCCTCGTTCTGGTCGTGGGTCACGTAGACCAGGGTGCGGCGGTAGCGTTCGTGGACCTGCTTGAGCTTGCGGCGCAGGAGCCATTTCAGGTGCGGGTCGATCACGGTCAGCGGCTCGTCGAACAGGATCGCCGCCACGTCCGGGCGGACCAGGCCGCGGCCCAGCGAGATCTTCTGCTTGGCGTCGGCGCCAAGGCCCCGGGCGGGCCGGCGCAGCTCCGGCCCCAGCTCCAGCATCTCGGCGACCTCGTCGACCTTGTCCTTCACCGCGGCCTCGTCGACGCCGCGGTTGCGCAGCGGGAAGGCCAGATTGTCGTAGACGCTCATCGTGTCGTAGACGACCGGGAACTGGAACACCTGGGCGATGTTGCGCTCGCCCGGCGACTTCGTGGTGACGTCGCTGTTGTTGAACAGGACCTGGCCGTGGGAGGGCCGCAGGAGGCCGCTGATGATGTTGAGCAGGGTTGTCTTGCCGCAGCCCGAGGGACCCAGCAGCGCATAGGCGCCGCCGTCCTCGAAGGCGAAGTCCATCGGCTGCAGCGCGTAGTCCGCGTCGTCCTTGGGGTCCGGGCGATAAGCGTGGCCGAGCCCGGCGAGCGTGATCCTGGCCATCGCCTCAGCCTCCCACCCGGCTGCGCACCGGGGCGGCGCGCACCATCCCGTCGGGGCCGAACGCATGGATCCGGGCCGGATCCAGGAAAACCGTCACCGTCTCGCCCAGCCGGTGCACATGGACGCCCTCCTCCTGCAGCACCCAGTCCTGGTCCATGGCATGGACATGCAGGAAGGTCTCCGAGCCGGAGATGTCGGCCAGCTCCACGGTCGCCTGGAAGGAGGGCTGGCCGGGCTGGCCGCGCAGGCCCAGATGCAGCGCGCGGATCCCGAACCGGTAGGCGCCGTCGGGCAGCGCTTCCAGATGGCCGGCCAGGGGCAGCTCCAGACCCTGCGGGAAGTGCGCCACCTTCCGGCGCACCTGGACGCTCACCATGTTCATCGGCGGGTCGCTGAACACGCTGGCGACCGCCTCCGAGCCTGGGTGGTGGTAGACCTCGCTGGTCGGGCCGGACTGCAGCACGCGGCCCTCATGCATCACCAAAACCGAGCCGCCCATGGTCAGCGCCTCGACCGGCTCGGTGGTGGAATACACCACCACCGCGTCGCGGCGCTCGAACAGCGCGCGCAATTCGGCGCGCAGCTCCTCGCGCAGCTTGTAGTCCAGGTTGACCAGCGGCTCGTCGAGCAGCAGCAGGTCGGCGTCCTTGACCAGGGCGCGGGCGATCGCGGTGCGCTGCTGCTGGCCGCCGGACAGTTCCGCCGGCAGCCGGTCGAGCAGGTGGTCGATGTGCAGAAGCCCGGCGGTCTCGCGGACCTTGCGGTCGACCGCCGCCTTGTCCCGGCCGGACAGGCGCAGGGGCGAGGCAATGTTCTCGTAGATCGTGAGCGAGGGGTAGTTGATGAATTGCTGGTAGACGAAGGCGATGCTGCGCCGGCGCACCGGCACCCCGGTCATGTCGCGGCCGTTCTGGAGGATCCTGCCGCGGCTGACCGGGTCCAGCCCGGCCATCAGCCGCATCAGCGAGGTCTTGCCGCTGCCGGTGGGACCCAGGAGCACATGCAGGCCGGGAGCGAGTTCGGCATCGGTGCGGTGCAGGTGGACGTCGCCGCCCACCGTCTTCTCGATCCCGGCGAGCGTCAGGCTCATGCGGCGTCCACCTCCCGTTCCGGCGCCTTGCGGCCGATCCTCTCCTCCAGACGCTGCACGCAATCCTCGCCCACGACCAGCCCCAGCTTGGAGCGCCGCCACAGGATGTCCTGGGCGCTGGTCGCCCATTCCTCATCGATCAGGAAGCGGACCTCGGCCTCGTAGAGATCCGCGCCGTAGCAGGGGCCGAGATCGTCCAGGCCGTTTGCGCCGTCGAGCAGGGCTTCGGCGCGGGTGCCGTAGGCGGCGACCAGCCGGCGGGCGAGCCTTTCGGGCAGCCAGGGGCGCTTGTGGCGAAGCGTTTCGGCGTAACGAGCGGGATCGTCGAAGCCGCCGCCCGGCAGGGGCACGCCTGCGGTCCAGTCGCCTTTCGTAACGCCCAGATGCGGCGCCAGCTTCTGCACGGCGTGCTCGGCGAGCTTGCGGTAGGTGGTGATCTTGCCGCCGAAGATCGACAAAAGCGGCGCCTGGCGATCCGGGACGTTCAGGTCGAAGGTGTAGTCGCGGGTCACTGCCGACGGGTTGGCCGAGGCGTCGTCGTAGAGCGGGCGGACGCCGGCATAGGACCAGACGATGTCGCTCTCGGCGACCGGCTTCTTGAAGTAGCGGTTCACCACGTCCAGCAGGTAGCGGGTCTCCTCCGGCGAGATCCGCACGTCCTGGGGCGCGCCCTCGTAGGGGATGTCGGTGGTGCCGATCAGGCTGAACTCGCCCAGCCACGGGATCACGAACACGATCCGGTTGTCGTGGTTCTGCAGGATGTAGGCGTGGTCGCCGTCGTGCAGGCGCCGGGTGACGATGTGCGAGCCCTTGACCAGGCGGACGCGGCTCTTGGTGTCGAGCGCCAGATCGTCCTGGAGGAAATGCGACACCCAGGGGCCGGCGGCGTTCACCAGGGCGCGGGCCTTCACGGTGCGCACCTCGCCGCTGCGGGTGTCCTCCAGCTCGGCGACCCACAGGCCGCCCTCGCGTCGCGCCTTCCGGCAGCGGGTCCGGGTCAGGATCCGGGCGCCCTGCTCGCGCGCGGCCAGGGCGTTCAGCACCACCAGCCGGCTGTCGTCGACCTGGGCGTCGGAATAATAGAAGGCCTGGCTCACCCAGTCCTGGAGCGGCCGCCCCTCCGGGGTGTCGCCCAGGGGCGCCTTGCCGGACGCCGGCAGGATCTTGCGGCCGCCCAGATGGTCGTAGAGGAACAGGCCCAGGCGTACCAGCCAGGCCGGGCGCTGCTCGGGGCTGTGCGGCAGGACGAAGCGCAGCGGCCGCACCATCATGGGGGCTGCGCGCAAGAGCACCTCGCGCTCGATCAGCGCCTCGCGGACCAGACGGAACTCGTAATATTCGAGATAGCGCAGGCCGCCATGGATCAGCTTGGACGACCAGGACGAGGTGTGCGCCGCCAGGTCGTCCTTCTCGCAGAGCAGGACCGACAGGCCCCTGCCCGACGCATCGCGCGCGATCCCGGCCCCGTTGATGCCGCCACCCACGACCAGCAGGTCGAACTGTTCCGTCATTCCCGCGCGTCTCCATGGTCCTCGGGGCGCCACCCAAGTGCCGCCGAACGAGAAGGGACGGGTCGTTACGGCTTCATGCCACCCTGATGACAAGAGGCGTAACCCGGTTCGTTCGGGTTCACAATCGAAAATAATGCCGGAGAAAACGAACACACGATCTGCGGAAACGAAACCCTCAACCGGTTGTGTCCAATCCTTCTGCGACATGGACCCGCACCCCCGCCGCCGCCAGTCCGGCAGTCCAGTCGGGCGGCGGCTCCTGGTCGGTGAACAGGTCGTGGACCTGGTCCAGATGGCCCATCCGCACCAGCGCGCTGCGCCCGAACTTGCTGGCGTCGCAGGCGAGCAGGACCCGGCGGCTGTTGGCGACGATCGCCTGGGCGACCCGGACCTCGCGATAGTCGTAGTCGAGCAGGGAGCCGTCCGGATCGATGCCGCTGATGCCGATCACGCCGTAATCGACCTTGAACTGGCGGATCAGGTCGATCGCGGCCTCGCCGACGATGCCGCGGTCGCGCGAGCGCACCAGGCCGCCGGCGATGATCACCTCGAAGCTGGGGTTCTGCGAGAGCAGGCTCGCCACGTTCAGGTTGTTGGTGATCACCTTCAGCTCGGTATGGTCGAGCAGGGCGCGGGCGACCTCCTCGGTGGTGGTGCCGATGTTGATGAACAGGGAGGCGTGGTTGGGGATCGCGGTCGCCACCAGCTGGCCGATCCGCCGCTTTGCCTCGACGTTGAGGACCTGCCGGTCGGCATAGGCGACGTTCTCCACCGACGAGGTCAGGCCGGCGCCGCCATGGTAGCGCTGCAGCAGGTTCTGCTCGCACAGTTCCGACAGGTCGCGGCGGATCGTCTGCGGGGTCACGCGCAGGTCACCGGCCAGCTGGTCGACCGAGACATAGCCGGTGCGCCTGGCGCGCTCGAGGATCTGCTCACGACGGTCGCGGGTGGACACGGGGGCTGCAACTTCCAAGGGCGGGTGATCCTGCCCGATCCCATATGCCCGGCCGCGGCGTCCTGCCAGCCTGGCCTTCGTCCAGAAGGCACGGCGCGGCCGGTTCCGGAAAGCAACACTGCCCGGACCGACTGCATGGCGCGCGGGCAGGCCGCGTTGAACAGCAGCCCGCCCGCGCACTATCCACGGGATCGCGGCGCCGGCCCCAAGGCCGGACGATCCCGCCGCCGGTCGGGCCGGACAGGTCTGCCCATTCCCCGAGATCGCACAGCATGGATGAGCGATGCAGCCGGTCGAGCATCCGGGCCACAAGCTACCCGTCTTCGTCTGGTGTACCGGCCAGGACGACAATATCGGCGACGTCGTGCTGCGCCGCCGCCTGCTCGACGAGCTCCGGCCGTTCGGGACGCTGCACATCTTCCTGGCGGACGCCTCGGTCGAGTTCGTGCAGGCCTTGTCCCTGGCGATCGACGACGTGGTCTACGAGGACCATGAGCGCTGGAAGGCTACCCTGAACGAGGCGGCCAGGCGCGGGCCGGTGCTCAGCATCGGCAAGCCCGGCGAACTGCAGATCGACCGGATCGCCCTTCGCCGGGCGCTGCGCCGGCTCCTGATGCACCGGCGGGTGGTGCGCAACGGCGGCCTGGTCCTGCAGCTCGGCATCGGCGCGCGCAGCCAGCCGCGCAGCTGGATGTCGCTGTTCCGCCTGGCGTTCCGCTACCACCAGCAGGTGCTGTGGCGCGACCCGCAGTCCCAGGCCCATTTCGGCTTCGGCGCGGTGATGCCGGACTGGGGCTTCGGCGACCTGGGCCCGAAGCGCCCGGCGGCGCCCCTGGAGGCGACCGGGCCGCGCGACCTGGTGGCGATCTCCATGCGCGGCGACCGGCCGATCCCGGGCCGGCCGTGGCTGGATGGGGTCAAGGCATTCTGCCAGGAGAGCGGCCTGAGCCCGGTGGTGGTGACCCAGGTGCGCCGGGACGGCGAGCGCAGCCGGGTGCTGGCCCACGAGCTGGGCTCCTACCTGGTGGACTGGAACGACCAGACCCACGTCGCCCAGGAGCTGCGCCTGCGCGACATCTACGCCCGCTCGGCGCTCACCATCAGCGACCGGCTGCACGTGCTGATCGTGGGCTTCACCGAGGGCTCGGTGCCGCTCTGCATGCTGGACCGCGCCGAGCACAAGGTCGGCCGGCATTTCGATGCGGCCGGCTATCCCGGCGCCAGCATCGACGTGTCGGGGCAGGCGGCCGGGGAGATCGCCCGCCACCTGCACGCCGCCCATGCCCGGGCCGCCGAGGTCGCGGCTGCGCGCCTCAAGGTGCTCGAGCGGATCGGCGAGGTCGGCCGGGACCTGCGCAGGCTGGTCGCCGCGCGCCTGGCCGCCTGAGTGGCCGGCCGGCCAATGCCGCGCCCGCCGTTGGCCGGGGCCAGCTGATGGGGCTCGGCACCAAGGCGGCGCGCGGCGCGCTCAGCACCATGTTCTGGCAGTCCAACCGGGTCCTCGTCCAGCTGGGCTCGGTGGTGATCCTGTCCCGGCTGGTGGCGCCGCACGATGTCGGCCTGCTGGCGATGGTGGTGGCGCTCACCGGCTTTGGCGAGCTGCTGCGCGATTTCGGCCTGTCGATGGCCGCGGTGCAGGCGAAGTCCCTTTCGCCCGGGCAGAAATCCAACCTGTTCTGGATCAACAGCGGGATCGGCCTGCTCCTGACCCTGGCGGTGTACTCCCTGGCCCACCCGATCGCCTGGCTGTACGGCGAGCCGGCCCTGGTCGAGATCACGCGCTGGATCTCGCTGACCTTCCTCCTGAACGGCCTGGCCACCCAGTTCCGCGCCGAACTGAACCGGCGGATGCGCTTTACCGTGCTCAGCCTGTCGGAACTGGTGCCGCAGGCCCTGGGTCTGGCGGCGGGAATCCTGGTGGCGCTGCAAACCGGCAGCTATGCGGCCCTGATCGCCCAGCAGCTCGCCGTGGCCGCCTGCGGCCTGGCCTTCGTGGTGCTGGCGGCGCGCTGGTGGCCGGGCCGGCCGGACCGGCAGGCTGTGGTGATGCCGCTCCTGCGCTTTGGCGCCGGCCTCGCCGGCACCCAGTCCGTCTCCTACTTGGCGAAGAACGCCGACAACGTGGCGATCGGCTATGTCTGGGGCCCGGCGGTGCTGGGGATCTACGGGCGCGCCTACCAGCTGGTGATGATGCCGCTCGGCCAGTTCACGGCACCCTTGAGCCGGGTGGCGATACCGGTGCTGACCCGGCTGGCCGACGATCCGGCGGCGTTCCTGCGCTACCTGCGCGCCGGCCAGGCGGCTGCGGCCTTCTTCACCTGCACCGCCTACGGGCTGATCTTCGGGCTGGCCGACCCGTTCGTGCGGGTGGCGCTGGGCGAGCCCTGGCTCGGCATGGTGCCGATCGTCCAGGCGCTGTCGGTGGGCGCGGTGTTCCGGGCGCTGGGCCAGGGCGGCTACTGGATCTTCGTCGCCAAGGGGCTGACCGGCCAGCAGTTCCGCTTCTACCTGGCGACCCAGCCGGTGATCGTGGCCGCCATGCTGGCGGGGCTGCCCTGGGGCGGGCTCGGCGTCGCCATCGGCTACTCGGCGGCCTATGCCCTGTTCTGGCTGGCGCAGATGCACTGGGCGGGCCGCGTCGCGGCGATCGACACCGGCAGCCTGCTGCGCAACGGCGCCACCATCGTGCTGGTGGTGGCGCTGCCGGTGGCGGCGATCGCCCTGGCCGCCACCGAGCTGGTGGCCTCGCCCTGGCTGCAGATGCCGGCGGCGGTGGCGGCGGTAGCGCCCTATCTGGCGGCGGTCCTGCTGCTGCCGCCGTCGGCCAGGCGGGAGACCCGGCGGCTGATGCAGCTGGTGCGCGGCCGCACCGTGGCGGGCGAAGCGGCATGAGCGGGCTGCCGTTCGTCAGCGTGATCGTGCCGGTCTGGAACGACCAGGAGCTGATCGGCCTCTGCCTGGAGGCCTTGGCCGGCCAGGACTATCCGGCGGACCGGTTCGAGGTGATCGTGGTCGACAACGGCTCGACCGACGCCACCGCCTCGGTGGTGAAGAACTTCCCGTTCGCGACGCTGCTCGTTGAACCCCAGCCGGGCTCCTACCATGCCCGCAACCGGGGGCTGGCGGCCGCGCGCGGCGCCCTGGTCGCGTTCACCGATTCCGACTGCGTGCCCGACCGGGGCTGGCTCCGCGCGGCGGCGGCCGCCGCCGCGCGGGACCCGGAGGCGGCGATCCTGGCCGGGCGGGTCGAGCTGTTCCGCCCCGCCGGCGACGGCAGCACGGTCTGCGAGAACTACGAGCGGCTGTTCGCCTTCGACCAGCAGGCCAACGTCGCCTCGGGCATGTGCGTCACCGCGAACTGGGTCAGCCCCAGGGCGGTGATGGACCGGGTCGGCGGCTTCGACGGCCAGCTGAAGTCGGGCGGCGATGCCGACTGCGCCCGGCGGATCCGCGCGCAGGGCGGCCGGATCGCCTACGTGCCCGCCATGCTGGTGGGACATCCGGCGCGCACCCGGGTGGACGCGCTGGTGCGCAAGCGGCGCCGGGTGGTGGGCGGCCGGATCGCAGCGGAGCGCAGCCGCCGGCGGCCGATCGGCTGGCTTTGGACCTATTTCCTGATCTCCGGCGCGCAGATCAAGCGCGCCTGGCGGGCCCGGCACTATTCTCATGCCGACCGGCTGCGGCTCAGCCTGCTGATCACCCTGCTCTGGCTGATGTCGAGCCTGGAGATTTTGCGGATCGCCAGCGGCCTGGAGCCGCGCCGGGCCTGAGGGCTCAGCTAAGGCCGGCGCAGCCCGCCCACGAAGTCGTGGAACCCCCGCATCCGCTCCGCCCAGTCGAACATCGGCGCGTAGCGGGCGAACGCGGCGTTCTGCACCGCATCCAGCCTGGCCGGGTCGTCGATCAGGCCGGGCAGCTGGGCGATCAGCTCGTCCAGGTCGCGGGCGGCGACGAAGTCCAGGCCCGGGCGCAGGCGCATGCCGCTCAAGGCCGCCTCCAGGGCCAGCATCGGCAGGCGCAGGAACACATGGTCCAGGGCGCGGATCTTGAAGCCGCCGCCGATCGTGTCGGCGACGATGCCCAGGCGCGCGGTGCCGAGATATTCCGCCAGGTCGTCGACATAGCCGATGAAGTGGAAGCCCGGAAATTCCCGGCGCAGCTGCTCCATCTCGCCGTCCAGCCCGCCGCCGACCACGTCGATGGTCATCCGCTCCTGCAGCCCGGCCGCCTGCAGGGCGCGCAGCAGGTTGGAAAGGATCATCTTCTTGTAGAAGGTGCCGCGCCCGCCGATGATCGCGACCCGCCGGGGCGTCGCTGCCGAGATGGTGCGCCCTGTCTGGCGGATGCCGCCATAGCCCGGCATCAGCAGATGGGCAGGCTTGCCGGGCGCCAGGTCCCGCAGGGCGGCCAGGTCGGCCTCGGTGATCGCGGTGAAGCCGTCGACCGCGCGGTTGGCGGCGCGCTCCAGCCGGGCGGCCTTCCAGCCGTCCCAGGCCAGCACCGCCTTGAGCACCGGCGAGCTGGCCCCGGCGCGCAGGCCCGGGCGCAGGGCGGTCTCGAAGTTGTGGTTGACCAGCACGACCGGCGGCCGCTTCGGGCCGAGATGGCGGAGCAGCGGCGCGATGCACCAGGCCATCGCCAGGTTGTCGACCACGATCGCGTCGGCTTCGGCGGCGGCTTCCCGGACCTGCCGGAGATAGGGACGGGAAACATTCTGCGACGCCACCTGGGGGAAGCGCGAGGCGATGCTAGCCTGGCGCGAGGGCAGGACATGGTCAACCTCATTCCAGGCGACCCCCGGGATCGCCGGCTTGCGCACTTCGGCGGTGCGCAGGCTGAGCACCTGGACGGGGGCCAGCGGCGCCAGGTTCTCGATCAGGCCCCTGGCATAGGCGATGTCGCCGGACTTGTGCGGCGGGTAGGGGGTGGCCCTGGTCAGCCAGAGATATCTCATTCCGGATGGTCGCCCGCCGGGGCGCGCGGGAGCAGCGTGGCGTCGGCATACATCAAGGTGGCGTCGCCCCCGAAATAGGCGTGGCGCATCGGGCGGAGCCGCCCGAGCAGGAGGGCCAGGCGCGGGTCGTCGAAGCGGCGCTGGTAGGGCTCGGCCCAGACGAACCGCCCGCTGGTGGCGCCGCTCCAGGATTGCGGCGTGCCGGCCAGCTCGCCTGCCTCGGCAGGATCCTCGGCGTTGCGGATCACGAAGTCCGCCAGGCGGGGCAGGGCGCCGTCCCGGTAGGCGTAGAGGTCGGCGCCGTTCGGCCAAGCCATCTCGGCCACCACGGTCAGGGCTTCCAGCGCAAAGTTGTGGTAGGCGAGGGCGCGCTCCCCCCGCCCGATCTCCCGCGGCAGCACGCCCAGCGCGTCGACCTCGTCCAAAACCTGCTCGGCCACGCCGACCGACCAGTCCAGCAGCGCCCGCTGGTCAGTGGCGACCGCGACGCTGGCGCAGGACGCGGCGCTCCAGGCCAGGTGGTTGTTGCTGACCCGCTCGGCCAGCTGCTGGTCGAGCCGGCAAAGCTCCGCCAGCCAGTCCTGCACCGCCTGGTCCCGGGCCGGCTCGGCATCAACCGCGCCGGAAAGGATCAGGTAGGCGGTGGCGAACGCGTTGGTCGCCCAGTTGCGGTGGAACTGGCCCTGCAGGGAGAGTTCGCCGGTCAAGGCGCCCGCCTCGGCCCAGCCGTGCAGCATCCCGAACCCGCAGGCGGCGCGCCTGGCGTCGCCGGTGCGCATGAACCGGTTGGACTGCACCAGCAGGAGCCGGGTGAACTCGTCGAGCGGCTTGACGATCGCCCGGTTCTCGTCGCGGCGGTCCTGGTCGACCGCCGATCCCGCCGCGTCGGCATAGTACATGACCGCCGCCAGGTCGCGCACCGGTGCCGGCGCCTCCGGACAGGGGGGAGGGCTGCCGGCCGCGGCGCCCGCCGGCCAGCGGGCCGGATCCAGCGGCGAGGCCAGCTGGCCGGCCCCGGCGGGACCTGCCAGGAGGGCCAGCCACGCCAGGACGGGGACAAGGAGACGCCGCTGCATCGGGCCTGCCGCCGCTAGACCGGGCTCAGATGGCGCCGCCTGGCCGGTTCCACCGACGGTCCGGGCGGCGGTTCGGGCGGCAGCTCGGTCGGCACCAGGGTGATGAAGCGGGGGGCGGCCAGCGAGCTGGCTGCGGTCAGCACGAAGAAGATCATCCAGGTCCGGGGATTGTTCATCCCGCCGACCGCATGGATGGCCACCGCCGTCCCGGCCAGCACGAACATCGGCAGGGCCCGGGTCGACATGCTGAAATAATAAAGGGCCAGCATGCCGAGCCCGCCGCCCAGGAGGCCCAGGGCGTGCCAGTAGCTGAAGAACGCGTTGGTGATCAGGATGTCGACCGGCATGTCGAACAGATGGGGGAAGCGGATGAAGGCGCTGTTCTCGACATAGACCTGCTCGACGATCGGGAAGAGCAGGTGGTCGCCGTTCACGCCGGTGCCGAGCAGGAGGTGCTGCTTGAGCACCTCGACCTCGGTGAGCATCGGCGCCACCTGGCGGATGAAGAAGCTGCCGGTGCCGAAGAAGCCGATCTCCTCGCCCCAGTAGGTGCTGGCCGACACCGAGGCGATCGCGATCCCGACCACGCCCAGCAGGGTCAGGAAGGCCAGGATCGGGTGGGCCTGGCCGCGCAGCTTGCGGAAGGTGATGAAGTGGCCGCGGCCGAACACGTGGAACGGAATGGCCAGCACGCCGGCGGCCAGGCAGGCCACCATGGCCGGCGAGCGGACGAAGAACCAGGTGATCCCGGCCATCAGCACGAACTCGACCAGCCGGTGCCATTGCCGGCGGCGCAGGCCCAGGATGAACCAGGCGCTGAGGCACAAGCCCGCGGTGTAGCCGACGATGGACGGTTCCGGGGCGAACACCTTGGGGCGCAGCGCGCCGTAGCGGTCCACGTCGCGCAGGTCGAGCTCGTACAGCCAGCGGTCCGGGCGCAGGCCCTCGCGCACCATGTCGCTGAGCGGCCGCAGCCCGCCATAGACCTCCAGGAACGAGAACACGACGATGAACAGCCAAAGATACCAGAACAGCTTGGCCGCCCGGATCCGGCCGAGCGCGCGCAGGCCCAGGAAGGTGCCGTAGCCCGAGGTCAGGGCGGCGCCCAGGGCCAGGAGGCCGCGGGCCTGGGCGCCGAAGGTCTCACCGGGTGCTGCATGGATTGCGAAGCTGCCAAAGCTGGTCAGGCTGGCGATCAGGAAGAACAGGCCGAGCCAGGCGACGCTCTTCAGCTTGATGGTCGCGCGGCACAGGGTGATCAGCATGACGCCCGACAGGAAGGTCCCGACATAGGGGAACAGTTCCCGCGAGCCGATCCGCAGCGAGAGGCCGACATGCAGCGAGGCCAGGGCCAGGACCAGGAAGGTGGTGATCAGCAGCCGGTTGCCGACCTTGCCCCGGCGGCGCATCCACAAGAGCCGCACGCGGGCCGGCGGGTGCGGCGCCAGCATGTTATCCTGCAGATACATCGGACCAGGACCCGTCGGATGCAGGATGGCGATCGACGCCCGGGCGGGGCGCCTGGTGGCGGCGACCATGCGTCATCGGGCGTGGCTTCCGCCGGCCGGAACGGCGCTGACCGCGGGGAGCGCACCGGCGACGATCGCGAGGATCCGCCTGGCCGCTTCGCGATGGGTGAAATGGGCCAGGGCGTGGCGCCTGGCGGCGTCGCCCATGGAAGGCCAGCGGGCGCGATCCCGATAGGCCCGGTCCAGACCTTCGGCGAAGGCCTCCACGGTGGGGGCGGCGACATGCCAGCCGGCGGTCCCGTCCGGCACCGTCTCGGCCGGGCCGCCCAGCGCGTGGACCAGGGCGGGCTTGCCCATCAGCATGCCCTCGATGACCGAAAGCCCGAACGGCTCCGGGTCGAGCCGGACATTGGCGATGACGTCGCACAGCGCGTAATGGGCCTGCACGTCCTGGACCGGGCCGGTGAAAATGATGCGTTCCTGGAGATCATGCTCGGCAATCGTCCGTCGCAGTGCCTCAAAATAGCTCCCGTCGGTGGGGCCGCCGCAGATGAGGACCCGGAGGTCCGGATGAACGGACGCGCGCGACGCCACCGCCTCGATGAACCGTTGTTGGCCCTTGTAGGGGATCAGACGGGCGAAGATCCCGAACACGGCATCCGCATCGGTCAGCCCGAAGCGGCTCCTGTCCAGGGGCTGGACGGCCGACGGGTCGAATTCTTCCGGGTTGATGCCCAGATGCGCCACCCGGGCGTCGGCCAGGAAGTTGAGCAGGCTGGTCCGGGTGAATTGGCTGTTGGCGATCGGCACCATGCCGCAGGCCCGCATCAGAAGGTCGTAGGCGAGCTTGTTGGCCGCCAGCGGATAGCGGCTGCTGACCAGGTTGGGGAGCAGCCAGTAGCTGGGCAGCCCGGCCCGGCGCGCAGCCAGGGCGGTGAGCGGCACCAGGTAGGCGGTACGCGCGATCACCGCGTCCGGCCGGATCTCCCGCAAGAGGCCGGCCAGCAGCCGCACCGAGCGCAGGGTGTGGCGGCCGACCCGAAGCGCGTCGGCGAAGGTCCCAAAGTCCGGGGCGGCCCCGGCCGGGCAGAGATGACCAACCGCCCCGGCGGCTTGGCAGGCCCGGTACATCGGCCCGTCCTGCAGCGCGATCACGGCGGTGCGGGCGCCCTGCTCGGCCAGGGCCTGGATGAAGGACGCGACGAAGCGCTGGACGCCGTAGGTCTCGTCGCCGACCACCACGAACGCGAGGAGCGGGAGGCACGACGCGGGGCGGAGGCTCGACGTCATGAAACGTTTCTCAGCTCCAGGCGTGGCGGCGGGACATCGCCGAGAGGAGGCGGCGCCAGCGGCGGTACGCGATCACCCCGCCGGAGCGGACCAGCCAGCAGCCCATGTACCAGGAGCTCGGCCCCAGCCCCAGCCGCTCGATCTCGAACAGGACCCGCCACTGGTAGCCGATATTGTGGAGCTTGTTGCTGGAAACGCTGTTCGCCCGGATGCGGTAGGAGCAGAGCGGGGCGTCGACCAGATGCGCCTGGCCGACCCGCTTGAGCAGCGAGAGGAACAGGCCGAAGTCCTGCCGCTTGCGGATGTCCGGGCAGTAGACCTTCCCGCCGGTGGCGGCGGTATCGTAGACGATGCTGGACGTCCGGATGAAGCAGTGCGGCAGGAGCCCGGCATAGGTCGCGGTGGCCGGCAGCCGGCCGCTCGCCGCGAACGGCCGGCCCTGCTCGTCGATGATGTCGTAGGGGGTGTAGGTGAACGGCCGGCCGCTCGAGCGCATCGCCGCGACCTGGATCTCCAGCTTGCGCGGGTGCCAGAGGTCGTCGCTGTCGAGAAACGCCAGGTAGCGGCCGCGCGCGACGCGGATCCCGGCGTTGCGGCTGGCGGCCGGGCCGACATTGCTCGGCAGCTCGATCAGGGCGATCCGCGGGTCGCGCAGGGCCCGGACCAGGGCCACGGTGGCGTCGGTCGAGGCGTCGTCGACCACGACGATCTCGAAGTCCTGGAAGGTCTGGGCGAACACCGAGGCCAGCGCGTCGCCGACGAACCCGGCGCTGTTGCAGGTCGGGACAACGATGGTGACCAGCGGCGCCGTGGCCGTGGACAGGCGGCCGCTAGGAGAGGGCTGCATGGCGGGTCCGGCGGCGCGATGGGGTCCCGGGGCCGGCATGGGTTCTCATGCCTAGGATGCGGCGGCAGGGTGATGATGGCTGCCGCGAGCAGCCGTCCCGACAGGGGGAGGCAGCCGGCATGCGCGCGAACCGGTCGCGGGTGATCCGGTCCTTTGGGGGAACGTGACCGCGGCAGGCTGCGGGAGACATCGTCGGGCGCACCTCGTGTTGAGCGTGTCGAACGAGGCGTTTAGGTCCGGCAATTGAGCTTTTAAGTCAACTCTCAAGGAGGTGAGAGTTGTCGATCCGGGATCCATCCGTGGCATTTGGGAGAGTGCCGAAAAGCATCAAGTATATACTATCGAATACAACACAGAGTCGGAATTATTTACAAATCGCACAATAACGCTTCTATTTTATCCATCGAGAGCCAAAAACTCAAGCTCGGCTCCTGGGAAAGCTGTGGTTTTTCGGCTGCAGTGGCTAGGAGGACATTCGTCATCCGGTCCATGCGGGCGGCGCGGATGGCAGGAGGATCGTCCGGTGGGGGGCGGCGCGGCGCTCCAGGCGCCACGAAAAAGGGCCGCTCCATGGCGGAGCGGCCCTCCTCGCGAACCGGTTCGGCCGGCAGCCTTACTCGGCGGCCTGGCGCGCTGCCTGGTCCACCGTGGTGCCGTCGGTGAACGTGCTGGCCGGCCGCGCCTTGTTCGGGCCCGGATGGTGCGGCAGCAGCGGCAGCTTCAACGCTTCCTGCAGGTCGATGCCGGCGCCCTCGGCGACCCGGCGGCCATAATCCTCGTCGCAGTGCCAGAAGTGCCAGACCATCCGCAGGGCGATGTCCTTCGGGCAGGCCTTCATGTCGGCCACCAGGTTGGCGACCAGGTCGTCGCGCTCCCAGTCCTCGAAGCTCCGGTAGCGCTCACCGGCCTGCTTGTAGTCGTCGGTGGTGCGGGTGATCTGGTAGCGGCCCAGATAGCCCTCGACATGCTGGTGGTAGTCGCGCGCGGGCTTGGGCGCCTCGCGCAGACCGCCCTGGGTGCTGGGCTCGTAGTTGACGTGCGGGTTCGCGCCGCCGCCGTCCACATGGTAGGCCATCTGCCCGTCCCGCTGGTTGGTGTGGGCGCGCGCCTTCTCCTGCGGCGCGTTCACCGGCAGCTGCAGATAGTTCGGCCCCACCCGGTAGCGCTGGGTGTCCGAGTAGGACAGCGTGCGGCCCTGCAGCATCTTGTCGTCGGAGAAGTCGATGCCGTCGACCAGCACGCCGGTGCCGAAGGCCGACTGCTCGGCTTCCGCGAAGAAGTTGTCGGGCTTGCGGTCCAGCACCATCCGGCCGACCGGCAGGAGCGGGAACTGGTCCTCCGGCCAGCGCTTGGTGTCGTCTAGCGGGTCGAAGTCCAGCTCGTCATGCGGGCCGTCGCTCATGATCTGGACGCAGAACTCCCATTCCGGGTAGTCGCCGCGGTCGATCGCGTCATACAGGTCCTTGGTCGCGTGGCCGACCTCCCGGGCCTGGATCTCCTCGGCCTGCTCGGTGGTCAGGTTGCGCACGCCCTGCTTGGGCACCCAGTGGAACTTGACCAGATGCGCCACGCCCTGGTCGTTGACCAGCTTGTAGGTGTTGACGCCCGAGCCTTCCATCTCCCGGTAGTTCGCCGGGATGCCCCAGGGGCTCTTCACCCAGGTCACCATGTGCAGCGCTTCCGGCGTCTGCGACACGAAGTCGAAGAAGCGCCAGGCCTCCTGCCGGTTGGTGACCGGGTCCGGCTTGAAGGCATGGATCATGTCGGGAAACTTGATGGCATCCCGAATGAAGAAAATCTTGAGATTGTTGCCGACCAGGTCCCAGTTGCCCTCGACGGTCTTGAACTTCACCGCGAAGCCGCGCGGGTCGCGGGCGGTCTCCGGGCTGTCCTTGGAGCCGATCACGGTGGAGAAGCGCACGAACATCGGGGTCTTCACCCCGGTCTCGTTCAGAACGCGGGCGCGGGTGTACTTGGAGGCCGGCTCGTCGCCGATCTTGCCATAGGCCTCGAACCAGCCATGGGCGGCCGCACCGCGGGCGTGCACCACCCGCTCCGGGATCCGCTCCCGGTCGAAATGGGTGATCTTCTCGATGAACTGGTAGTTCTCGAGCGTCGCCGGGCCGCGCTCCCCAACAGTGCGCATGCTCTGGTTGTCGCGGACCGGGTGACCCTGGCGGGTCGTAAGCGTCTTGCGGTCGTCGTCCATCAGGATCTCCGAAACGGGCGGGAAGGGCATGCCGCGTCGGCCGGCATGCGACCGTGCCGCGAGGGCTGGGCGCAGAACACCGCAGGCCCGCAGGACGGTTCCTTGTGGTCGGAACTTAGTTCGCGCGAGGGCGTTGCGAAAGGACCGCCCGGATTTCCTGAGGGTCCATGGGCAATCACGACATCATCGTGATCGGCGGCTCGGCAGGGGCGACGGCGCCGTTGAAGGCCCTGATCCGCAGCCTGCCCGCCGACCTGCCGGCCGCGGTGTTCATCGTGCTGCACATCCCCGCCCGCAGCATCGGCATCCTGTCGACCGTGCTGTCCGCCTCGGGCAGCCTGCCGGTCCGGCAGGCGCAGCACGGCATGGCGATCAAGCCGGGCCAGATCTACCTGGCGGCACCCGACCATCATTTGATCCTGGCCGGCGGCGTGGTGCGCCTGGGACGCGGCCCGCGCGAGAACATGATGCGGCCCTCGATCGATCCCCTGTTCCGCTCGGCGGCCGCCGCCTACGGGCCACGGGTGATCGGGGTGATCCTGAGCGGATTCCTGAACGATGGCGCGTCGGGGCTCGTCGCGATCAAGCGCTGCGGCGGCATGGCGGTGGTCCAGGATCCCGCTGACGCGGTGGCCCAGGAGATGCCGCAAAACGCCCTGCTGGCGACCGCGGTCGACCTTTGCGTGCCGGGTGCGCGCCTTAGCGACGCGCTCGCCGACCTCGCCCGCGAACCGGCCGGCATCCCGCTGCCGGTGGCGCCGGACATCCGGCTGGAGGTCGACATCGCGGCGGGCGAGCGGGTCGACAGCCAGGTGATCCAGCGCCTGGGCAACCCGCTGCCGCTGACCTGCCCGAACTGCCAGGACGTCCTGTCGATGGTGCGCGAGAGCAGGCCCCTGCGCTTTCGCTGTCAGGTCGGCCATGGCTTCACCGCCGAGGTGGCCGCCAAGGAGCAGGAGGATGCAGTCGACGAGGCGCTGCGGGTGGCGCTGCGGATCATCGAGGAGCGCGCCGAACTGGTGACACGGATGGCCAAGGAGGCCAGGAGCGGCGGCCGGCATGCGGTCGCGGAAATATACGCCGATCGGGCGGAGGAGTACCGTCACAACGTCGAGGTCCTGCGGCGTGCCGTTCTGAAGAGCATGGCGGAACCGGCCCCGGACCAGGGCTAGCCGAAACAACTCACGGAGGCGCCCGATGGTCCCTGGTCAAGGCATGGATGCGCTCGGCGATCAGGCGCTGGTGCGCATGGAACTGCTCCAGCGTCTGCCGCATGACGGCGAGCAGACGATGCGCCTCAGTCCGGTCACGGCTGTTTTCCGCAACCGCCAAGAAGATCTGCTCCTGTTCGGCAATGGACTGCACGGCCCTGCGGATATGGGCGTCCGCTTCCTCGAGATGGCGTTCTTCGATGGAAAGCTCGTTCATGCTGCACCATATCCTGACTGCCCGCCGACGTCACCCGTATGCCAGAAGCTCATGTTCCGTCCCTGTGACCGGCATTCCTGGAGGGCCTTGACCAGGACGCGTTCCGGAGCAGCCATTTGAGCCAGAGCATCAACTCCGAACAGGCCGGGCCAGAAGCGACGGTTCCCGCCGGCCCCGACCTCGTGGTGGCGATCGGCGCGTCGGGTGGCAGCATCCAATCGCTCGAGGCACTCCTGCCCAAGCTCGGGTCCAGCAGCCGGCTGGCCGTGGTGGTCGTGCTGCAGCACCGCGAGGCGCTGGACGAAGCACGCCTGGAAGCCTCGGTGAACGAATCGGGGCTGAGCCTCGGTCCGATCCAAGGCGGCGCGGCGATCGAGCCAGGCCGGGTCTACCTGCCCCTGGCGAACGTGATCGTGACCCTGGAGGACGGCTGCTTCGTCACCCGCAACGCCGAGGAGCCGGCGGGGGAGCGCGGCACCATCGACAGCTTCTTCGTCTCGCTGGACGGCGACCAGCAGGAGCGGGCGGTCGGCGTGGTCCTGGGCGGGGTGGGCGGCGACGGCGCGCTCGGGGTGACCACGATCCGCGAGGCCGGCGGGCTGACCATCGCCGAGCAGGCCGATCCAGGGCTCGATCTGCCGACGAGCAGCCATGGCGCGGCGGACCTTGCCGACTTCGTCCTCGAGCCGGACCAGATCCCCCGTCGAATCGAACTGTTCGGCCAGCACCTCAACCGGCTCGCGCTCGACAAGGAACTGTCCGAGCACAAGGCCGAGCTGGCCGCCTCGTTGGACAGGATCGCGTCGATCCTGCTCAACAAGACCGGGCACGACTTTCACGGCTACAAGAAGAACACCTTCCTGCGCCGCGTGCAGCGCCGGATGCAGGTGATCGGGTCGGAATCGGTGGACGACTACGCCCAGGCGCTGCAGGCCGATCGCGACGAGCCGCAGCATCTGTTCAACGACCTCCTGATCGGCGTCACCCAGTTCTTCCGCGACAGCAAGGAGTTCGCGCTCCTGGAGCAGGAGGTCATCCCCAGGCTCCTGGAAGGCAGGGGCCGCGACGACCAGGTGCGGCTGTGGGTGCTGGGCTGCGCCACCGGCGAGGAGGCCTATTCCCTGGCGATCCTCCTGCGCGAGAGCATGGCCAGGCTCGACGTGGTCCCGCACGTGCAGATCTTCGCCACCGACATCGACGGCCGGGCGCTGACCTCGGCCCGGGTCGGGCGCTTCTCGCGCGAGATCGAGCGCGACGTGAGCGAGGAGCGGCTGGCGCGCTGGTTCGTCCGGGAGGGCGACACCTATTGCGTGGCCAAGGAGCTGCGCGAGATGTGCATCTTCTCCCAGCACAACGTGATCAAGGACGCCCCGTTCTCGCGGATCAACCTGGTCTCGTGCCGCAACCTGCTGATCTACCTGGAGCCGGAGCTGCAGAACCGGGTGATCCCGCTGTTCCACTTCGCGCTGCAGCCGGGCGGCTACCTGTTCCTGGGCAATTCCGAGAACGTCAGCCGCCACCAGAAGCTGTTCGTGCCGATCGACCGGCGCTACCGGATCTTCCGCCGCCTGGACACGCCCACCAGGATCCTGCCGGACTTCCCGGTCACCGGCAGCTCGCGCCACCCGGCGGCACCCATGCCGTTCGTGCGCCCTCGCCCGCATGACGGCGGCCTGGCCAGACGGGCGCAGCGGATCGCCGAGCGGTATGCGCCCGCCTACGTGATCACCGACGAGCAGTACGATGTCCTGCATTTCTCGGGCGGCACCGGGCGATTCCTCGACCCGTCGAGCGGCGTTGCCAGCCTGAACCTGATCAACCTGGTCCATCGCGACCTCCGCCTCGACCTGCGGGCGGCCCTGACCAAGGCGCTGGAGCGGAACGAGACGGTGCGGGTCGAGCGGCTGCGCATCAGGCGGGAGGGCGAGCAGCGGGCATCGACCTGATCATCGAGCCGCTGCAGGACCGCAACGACCGTTCGCGGCACATCGTGGTCCTGTTCAAGGATGGCGACGAGGCGGTCGAGGGAAATGCCGTCCCGGACGCGACCGCGTTCGCTCATCTGCGCGACGAGCATGTCCAGCGGCTGGAAGCGGAGCTGCGGATCAACCGCGAGCGGCTGCAGGCGACCATCGAGGAGCTGGAGAGCACCAACGAGGAGCTGAAGTCGTCCAACGAGGAGTACCAGTCGCTCAACGAGGAACTTCAGTCGGCCAACGAGGAGCTGGAGACCTCCAAGGAGGAGCTGCAGTCGATCAACGAGGAGCTGACCACGGTCAACGGCGAGCTTGCCCACCGTGTCCAGGAACTCGGCCGCGCCAACAGCGACATGAAGAACCTCCTGGAGAACACGCAGATCGCCACCGTGTTCCTCGACAACGAGCTCAAGGTGATGAACTACACGCCCGCGATCGCGGAAATCTTCCACTTCGTGGAGAGCGATCTCGGCCGGCCGATCACGCACATCAAGTCGCGCGTGAACTATGACGAGATCCATGCCGTCCTGCGCAGCCTGCGCAGCGTCGAGCGCGAGGTGATGGATCCCGAGACCGGGCAGCGCTACATCGCGCGCGTCCTGCCCTACCGCAGCACCGACAATTTCATCGCGGGCGCGGTGATCACCTTTTTGGACATCACCCCGATCGTGCGCGCCGAGGAAGCCTTGCGCGACAGCGAGGAGCGGTTCCGCTCGATCGTCACCCAGGCGGCGGTGGGCATTGCCCGTACCGACGTCCAGGACACGTTCACCTACGTGAACGACCGCTACTGCGAGATCATCGGCCGGGAGCGCGACGAGCTCCTGGGGAAGCTGCGCCTGCAGGACCTGTTGCACCCGGACGACCAGGATCGAGACGCGCTGCCGCCGGCCCGACGGCGCGACCGTCTGGCTCCGGAGCAACGCCAACCCGCTCTATGACGGTTCCGGCAAGCTGGCGGGCGCCACCGCCATCGTGGTGGAGGTCACGGCCGAGCACGAGGCGGTGGAGCAGGTCAGGGCCGGCAGCGAGCGCAACGCGGTGCTGGTCGCTGAACTGCAGCACCGGACGCGCAACCTGCTGGGCCTGGTGCGCTCCATGGCCCGGCGGATCCTGGAGACCAGCCCCTCCGCAGACGAGTTCCACGCCCGCCTGGACGAGCGGCTGGGCGCGCTCTCCCGGGTCCAGGGCCTGCTGTCGCGCGCGGAAGCCCCGGCGGTCGACCTGCGCGACCTGATCCGGCTGGAGCTCAGCGCGGTGGGCGTCGAGGGCGAGGAGCGGCGGGTGCAGCTGGGAGGCCCGCCGATCGGGCTGCCGTTCCTGACGGTGCAGACCATGTCGCTGGCGATCCACGAGCTGGCCACCAACGCGCGCAAGCACGGCGCGCTGGCGGCGCCCGAAGGCAGCCTGCTCGTGACCTGGACGCTCGAGCAGACGGATGGGGCTGCTCCGACCCTCGTGCTGGATTGGCGGGAAAAAGAAATCCCGCCGCAGGAGGAGGACGTCCCGCCCCGGTCGGGATATGGAAGGGAACTCATCGAGCGCGCATTGCCTTATCAACTGGGTGCAGCCACCCAGCTCGAGCTGGAGGATGGGCGGTTGCGCTGCCGGATCGCCTTGCCTCTTCATCATTCCTCAGAGGACGACCATGATGAGCGGAACGCCACATGACCTGCGCGGCCGTATCATCCTGGTGGTCGAGGACGAGTTCTTCATCGCCGACGATCTGGCGGCGACGCTCGAAGGCCATGGCGCACGGGTGGTCGGGCCGGTCGGCAGCCTCACGAAGGCGATGGCGCTCATGGAAAGCTGCGGCCGGCTGGACGCGGCGGTGCTGGACGTCAACCTGAACGGAGAATTGTGCTTCCCGCTGGCCGGCAGCCTGATCCAGCGCGGGGTGCCGTTCCTGTTCACGACCGGCTACGACGAGCAGGGGATCCCGCCGGATCTCCGCCACGTGCCGCGCCTGGAAAAGCCGATCTCCACCATCAGGCTTGCGGCACTGCTGTCCGAACTCACTTCCCCGGGCCCGGGCGGGAACGCGGACGAGCGCGAGGTCGCCCCCTAGCCTCAGGGCAAGGCCGCGTCGTCGCCCAGCAACTTCAGCCAGCAATAGCCGTAGGGCTGCAGGCGGACCGGCTGGTCGATCCGCTCGACCATCTGGCCTTCATGGTCGCAGAGCAGGGTCTTCACCCGGGTGGGCGTTCCCTCCGCCAGGACGGGCATGATCTCCACGGGGCGGTCAGCCAGGTTGTGCAGGGTGAGCACGCTGTTGCCCTGCCAGGTCTGGCGCAGCCCGATCACTGCCGGCTCGCCAGTCTCCACGATCTCGCACGGTCCCCAGCCGATCTCCGGATGGGCGCGGCGCTCGCGGATCATCCGCCGGACCTGCTCCAGGAGCGCGTGCGGGTCGTCGCGCTGGCGGGCGACGTTGAGCGTCTCGAAGCCGAACCTGCCCCCGCTGACCATCGGCCGGACCAGGTCCGCGGGATCCGCCGGGGAGAAGCCGCCGTTCGGGCCCTCGTTCCACTGCATCGGCGTGCGGACCGCGTTGCGCTCCTCCAGGGACAGGTCCTCGCCCATGCCGATCTCGTCGCCGAACCAGAGCACCGGCGTGCCCGGCAGGGCGAACATCAGGCTGAACGCCACGGCGATGTGGCGCCACTCGCCGTTCAGCATCGGGGCCAGGCGCCGGCGGATCCCCCGTCCATAGATCTGCATCCCGGGCTCGGGGCCGAACGCGGCGAACACCTCCTGGCGCTCGGACTCGCTCAGCCGGCCCAGGTCCAGCTCGTCGTGGTTGCGCAGGAAATGCGCCCACTGGCCGGTCTTGGGGATCTTCGGGGTGGCGCGCAGCATGTCCACCACCGGGCGGCCGTCGCCGCGGGCGAGTGCCAGGAACAGGCGCTGGTTCAGCATGAAGTGGAAGACCATCGTCATCCGGTCGCCGTCGCCGAAATATTCGTCGGCCTGGTCCATCGCGATGTTGGCCTCGGCCAGCATCACCGCCTCGGCCTTGCGCCAGGACAGGAAGTCGCGGATCTCGGTCAGATACTCGTGGGGATCGGTGTCCGGCTGGACCTTCAGCCCCTTGTACTCGATCAGGAACGGCACGGCGTCGATCCTGAAGCCGGACACGCCCAGCTCCAGCCAAAAGCCCATGATCTTCTCGATCTCCTCGCGGACCGCCGGGTTGGCGATGTTGAGGTCGGCCTGATGGGCGTAGAAGCGGTGGAAGTAATAGGCCTGGGCCTGCTCGTCCCAGGTCCAGGTGGTCTCCTGCACCCCTGGGAAGATGATGCCTTCCTCGGCGTCGTCCGGCTTCTCCTCGGACCAGACATACCAATCGCGATAGGGAGATTCCGGGTCGCTGCGCGCCGCCTGGAACCAGGGGTGGTCGATCGAGGTGTGGTTGACCACCAGGTCGATGATCACCCGCAGGCCGCGATGGCGGGCGGCGCGGGCGAACTGCACGAAGTCGCCAAGCGAGCCCAGGCGCGGGTCGACGCTGTAGAAGTCGGTGATGTCGTAGCCGTTGTCGCGGTTGGGGCTGGGGTAGAACGGCATCAGCCACACGCAGGTGACGCCCAGGGCCTCCAGATGGTCCAGCCGGTCGGTCAGCCCCTGGAAATCGCCGACGCCGTCGCCATTGCCGTCCATGAAGGCATCAACGTCGACGCAGTAGATGATGGCGTTCTTGTACCAGAGGTCGAGCAAGTCGCTTCTCCATGGGGGAGGACCGGCCGTTTCCAGCCAACGTATCACCACCGCGGCGGCCGCGGCACGCATGGAGGATAGACCTGCCGGGCCTCCCAGGGTTCCACACCGGCCGCGTTCAGCCGCCTTCGGCCGGCGCCTCTCCCCGGCGGCGCAGCGCCAGCACGCCGCGCTTGGGCGCGAACACGAACGCGACCGCGAACATCACGGTGAGCGCCAGGACGATGGTGGGCGCCGGCGCGCTGTCCAGGCGGAAGCTGACCAGGATGCCCAGGACCGAGGCCGCCACCGCGATCAGCATGCTCAGCAGCAGCATCCGGTCGAACCGGTCGGTCAGCAAAAAGGCGATGGCGCCGGGCGCGATCAGCATCGCGATCGCCAGGATGATGCCCACTGCCTTGAGCGCGCCGACGATGGCGAGGGAGAGCAGGGCCAGCAGGCCGTAATGGAGGAGCCGCACCGGCAGGCCGATCGCGCGCGCATGGGTGGGATCGAAGCTGAACAGCAAGAGGTCGCGGCGCTTGGCGCCGATCACCGCCAGGGTCAATGCTGTGATCGCGCCGGACAGCGCGATGTCGCCCCAGTTCACGCCCAGCATGTTGCCGAACAGGATGTGGTCCAGGTGGAGGTCGGTCTCGACCTTGGTGAACAGCACCAGGCCGAAGCCGAACATGCCGGAGAACACGATGCCCATCACCGTGTCCTCCTTCAGCCGGCTGTTCTCCTTCAGATAGCCGGTGGCGACGGCGCAGCCCATCCCGGCGGCGAACGCGCCGACCCCCAGGGGCAGGCCGGCGATATAGGCCAGCACGATGCCGGGCAGCACGGCGTGGCTGATCGCGTCGCCCATCAGGGACCAGCCCTTGAGCACCAGGAAGCAGGACAGCACCGCGCTGGTGATGCCGACCATCACCCCGATGATCAGGGCCTGGCGCATGAAGTCGAAGGCGAACGGCTCAGTGAAGAAGGCGACCAGATCGCTCATGGCTGGTCCGCCAGGGCGGCCCGGGCTTGGCGGCGCGCGGCCAGCCGGCCGTGCTTGGGCGCGAACAGGAAGGCTGCCAGGAAGACCAGGGTCTGCAGCACGATGATGATCCCCCCGGTGGCGGCATTCAGGAAATAGCTGGCATAGGCGCCGACGAAGCTGCTGCCGGCCCCGATCAGGACGCTGAGCGCGATCAGCCGGCCGAACCGGTCGGTGAGCAGGTAGGCGGTGGCGCCCGGGGTGACGACCATGGCGATCACCAGGAACGCCCCCACGGTCTGCAGGGCGGCCACGGTCGAGGCCGAGAGCAGGGTGAAGAACAGGACCTTCAGGCGTCCGGGATGCAGGCCGATCGAGCGGGCGTGGTTCTCGTCGAAGAACACCACCATCAGGTCGCGCCATTTCAGGAGAAGGATGGCCAGCGACACCCCGCCGATCAGGGCGAGTTGCAGGATGTCGAAGGGCGCGATGCCCAGAATATTGCCCAGCACGATGGTCTGCACGTCCACCGAGGTCGGCGACAGGGAGACCATGAACAGGCCAAGGCCGAAAAAGGAGGTGAAGGTCAGCCCGATCACCGCGTCCTCCTTCAGCCGGGTCCGCTCGCGCACGAACAGCATCGCCATGGCGGCGAGGCCACCGGACAGGAAGGCGCCGACCGAGTAGGGCAGGCCCAGCATGTAGGCGCCGGCCACCCCAGGGACGATCGCGTGGGAAAGGGCGTCGCCGACCAGGGACCAGCCCTTGAGCATCAGATAGGCCGACAGGAACGCGCAGACCGCGCCGACCAGGGCGCTGACCCACATGGCGTTGACCATGTAGGTGTAGCCGAACGGCTCCAGCAGCACGCTCACGGCTGGGCACGCTCGTTGGCGAGGCAGGCATGCTCGTCGCGGCTGTCGGTGCCGTAGAGCACCACCGGGCGCTCGTCGTCGGTGAGCACGGTCACGCTGCGCGGATCGGCGTCGTCGTGCAGCGCCGGACCGCCCAGGGTCAGGTGGCGCAGCTGGCCGCCGAACGCCTGTTCCAGGTTCGCGCGGGTGAACACCTGCCCGATCGGGCCCGAGGCCAGAACAGTGTGCCGGACGATCGCCACGTGGTCGCAGAACTCAGGCACGCTGCCGAGATTATGGGTGGAGACCAGCATCACCCGGCCTTCGGCGGCCAGCTCGCGCAGAAGAACGATGATCGCCTGCTCGGTGTTCAGGTCGACCCCGGTGAACGGCTCGTCCAGCAGGATGACCCGGCCCTCCTGGGCCAGGGCGCGGGCGAGGAACACCCGCTTCTTCTGCCCGCCGGACAATTCGCCGATCTGCCGATGGCGAAAGCCGGCCATGCCGACCCGCTCCAGGGCCTCGTCGACCTTGCGGCGGTCCTCGCGCGAGGCGATGCGCAGGAAGTTCATGTGGCCGTAGCGGCCCATCATCACGACGTCCTCGACCAGCACCGGGAAATTCCAGTCGACTTCCTCGCTCTGCGGGACATAGGCCACCGTATTGGCCTTCAGCGCCCGGCCGGCCGGCTCGCCGAACAGGCTCACCGAACCGCGGGCCAGCGGGACAAAGCCCATAATCGATTTGAAAAGCGTCGACTTGCCGCTGCCGTTGACGCCCACCAGCGCGCAGATCGAGGCGGCGGGCACGGAGAAGCTGGCGTTGCGCAGCGCCGTGAAGCCGTTGCGGTAGGTGACGGTGACGTTGTCGACGACGATCCCCGGTTGGCCCGGATCCGGCCTGAAGCCGCCGGCATACCTGCCGGCGGGAGCATCAATGGCGGCGGCCTGTCTCATTGCGAGGTTAGTCCGTTGGCGATGGTTTCGCTGGTGACGCGCAGCAGGTCCAGATAGGTGGGCACCGGTCCGTCGGCCTCGCTCAGCGAATCAACATACAGGACCCCGCCATAGGCGGCACCGGTTTCCCGCGCGACCTGCCGGGCCGGCTTGTCGGAGACCGTGCTCTCGCTGAACACGACCGGGATTCCGTATTCCTCGACGGTGTCGATGACCTTGCGGACCTGCTGCGGGGTGCCCTGGGCGTCGGCGTTGATCGGCCAGAGATAGAGTTCCTTCAGATCATAGTCGCGGGCGAGATAGCTGAAGGCGCCCTCGCTGGTGACCAGCCAGCGCTGCTGTTCCGGCACGTTCGCGAAGCGCTCGCGGAGCGGCTGGTCCAGGGCCTGGATCTGACCGGCATAGGCCTTCGCGTTGCGCTCGTAGGTCTCGGCATTGTCCGGGTCGTGCTCGACCAGGGCGTTCTTGATGTTCTCGACATAGATCAGCGCGGAGCTGGGCGACATCCAGGCGTGCGGGTTGGGCTTGCCGGTATAGGGGCCTTCGCCGATCGACATCGGCTCGACGCCGGCGGAGACCACCACCGAGGGCACGCCGTCCAGACGCTGGAAGAACTGCTCGAACCACAATTCCAGGTTCAGCCCGTTCCAGACGATCAGGTCGGCGTCCTGCGCCTTGATGATGTCGCGCGGGGTCGGCTGGTAGTTGTGGATCTCCGCGCCGGGCTTGGTGATCGATTCGACCACGGCCGCGTCGCCGGCGACGTTCTGGACCATGTCGGCGATCACCGTGAAGGTCGTGACTACCTTGAATGGTTCCTCGGCCTTGGCCGTGCCAATGCCGGCCGCCAGCAGGGCCGCCGGCAACATCACCCGGCCGATCCGCGTCATCCAGTCTCCGAGCACCATCGAAGGCTTCCCCATTCCGTCATCCCTATCCAGAGGTTTGCATTGCAGCCAAAAAATTGTCGATAGCTAATTTGTTTCGTATCACCGTCATCAGGCAGACCCGGATTGCCTGCGGACACCTTGCGTGCTGTATGCTCATCCCAGGGGGAGCCCCGACGGATATGGGATCGATCTTGACGACGAAGACAATGGCCCACGGTGTGGTTCCCGAACGGGAGGAGCCGTACGAGGAGGCGGGGGGCCAGGACCCGATCGGCCGGCAGGCGGCGCATTTCGCCCGGGTGCGGCAGGCCCACCAGTCGGAGATCGCCGAGGACTATGTGGAGATGATCGCCGAGCTGATCGCCCTGCACGGCGAGGCCCGCGCCGCCGATCTCGCCGAGCGGTTCGGGGTGGCGCCGCCCACGGTGGTGCGCACCGTCCAGCGGCTGATCCGGGACGGGCTGGTCACCAGCGCCCCCTATCGGGCGATCTTCCTGACCGAGCGCGGCGAGGCCCTGGCCGCCCGCTCGCGGGAGCGCCACCAGCTGGTGCGCGACTTCCTGGTCGCGCTGGGCGTCGATCCGCGCGCTGCCGACGCCGATGCCGAGGGCATCGAGCACCATGTCGGCGAGGAGACCCTGGCGGCGTTCCGCCGCTTCCTCGGGCGCGGCTGAACCCCGGCGGCCTTCCAGCCCGGTCCGGGAGGGCAGGGCTGCAACGTCCGGCCGATTATCTGGCCCCTGTTCCGAGAATTTTCCCTTTGGCCCGGTACCCACGCTCGGCGGTTGAGCCTAGAACTAGGCTGTCTGTCTTCATCAGGGAGAAGCGGAAGCTGGTCTCCGGAAAGACCAGCAGAAAAACTTCGCCATGACCGCGAATATTATAACTTATTTCTTACGATATTCTGGTCACCGATGATTTTGAATTGGAGTAGCATGATGGTGCGACGTAGCTGGCCGCTGGTCCCGGTGGCGATTTCCGGCCGATATCTCTGCAGACTTGCCGACGCCGATGCCCGGCTAGCGACGGCGGGCCTGGCGACCCTGCTCCTCCTGGGCCTGGCGGCGTGCGCCTCGACGACGGGTCCGGCAGCGCCCGGCCCCGTCCAAGATTTCGCGAACTACCGCACCCAGCCGCAGCCGCGCGCCTTTGCGGTCACCGGGGGCACGCTCGACAACAGCGCCAACTACGCGACCGGCTGGAGCGACGACGCCGCTACGGTCGAGGACGCCATCCAGCAGGCGCTGTCCGAATGCGAGCGTTACCGCAATCCCGGCAGCCAGCCGGAATGCCAGCTCTATGCGATCGGCGACCTCGTGGTCGTCCATGCCGATACGGCGGAACGCCAGCGCGCCATATGTCTCGCCGACCTGGACCAGCCGGGCGGCGCTGCCGGCCAGCCATTGCCCGAGGCCTGCGCCTCGCTGGAGGCCCGTTTGCAGGCGGCGCCACCGGCCGCCCCGGTGCCGCTGCTTGCCGAGCCGACCCCAGCCGCGCCCGCAACCCCGCCCGCCACGTCGGCGCCGGCAGCGGCCTCGCCCGCCGCGGCACAGCCGTCCAGGCCGGCGGCGATGGCGGAGCCGGGCGCCGGTCCGCCGATGTACCGGGTGGTGGCCGACGTGAACCTGCGCAAGGGCCCCGGCAACGACTATCCCAGGGTCGGCGTGCTGCACGAGGGCGAGCAGATCCAGGTCGGCGAGCAGGAGCTCGGCTGGTTCGAGGTCGTGCGCGGCGGCGACAGCGTCGGCTATGTCTACCGGACGTGGCTGGACGTCGCCGACTGAGGGGGGCGGACGGCTAGAGCTTCTTGAGCGCCTCAGGCTTGTGGGCCGCGGTCTTGCCGGACTTCTCGCTCTTCACGATGAACTCGGGATTGTCCGGCGACGCCGCCACCTTGTGGCCCTTGATGTGGGTGGGGCTGGTCTGCTCCTTCACGACCTTGCCGGTGCTGCGGCCGCCGGCCGAGTTCCAGCTCACCCGGTCGCCCTTGTGGAATTCCTTGGTCATCTCCGGCTCCTCCGGCCTGCCTACCCAAGTGGTCCGGTCCCGGGAACGGCCGGTCCGGCCGCTCGTTCCAGGGACAACGGAACCCGGAGGAGGCAGAGCATGGCCAGCGGTGACCAGGACGACCGGGAGGAGACCTGGAAGGCGTTCAACGAGGCGGTGAACATGGCGCCGGCGGAACTCGAGGCGTTCCTCGAAACCGAGGAAAGCCGCTCGGTCGGCTGGACCAAGGATGGGGAGGACGAATCCGTCGGCCACCAGTCCGGGCGGCGGATCGTCGCGATCAAGCGGAGCAGGAAGTCCGAGCTGAGCGACGAGGACTTCGCCCACATGCGCAAGGTCGTGGGCTATGTGCACCGGCATCTGGCCCAGGGCGGCCCCGCCGAGGACATGGAGCATTCGGCCTGGCGCTATTCGCTGATGAACTGGGGCCACGACCCGGCCAAGGCTTGACGATCCTGCCCACGTCTTGACGTGGAGCTGATCCGGGGAATCCCCTAACCCTGGCGATCGGACAGGCGGCAGGGGAGGGTCTGGTGGGGTCGCGGATACCCGGCTGGTGGATCGATGCGGCGCTGGTGGCGGTTGCCCTTGGCGGGCTCGCGGCCGGCCTCGCGCTGCTGCTGGCCGGGCGAAACGACGATGCCGCGCTGGCCTGGTTCCTGGCGACGGTGCCGGTGCTGCTGGCGCTGCTGGTCGAGATCGTCACCTCGCTGCGCCGCGGCCAGCTCGGCCTGGACATCGTGGCGGCCCTGTCGATGAGCGCGGCGCTGGCGTTCGGGGAGACCCTGGCCGGCAACGTGGTGGCGCTCATGTATGCCGGCGGCCAGCTGCTAGAACAGTTCGCCCAGCAGCGCGCGCGACGGGAGATGACCGCCCTGCTCGGCCGGGTGGCCCGCACGGCGATGCGCCATGCCGATGGCGGCCTGGAGGAGGTCGCCATCGAGGACCTCGTGCCGCGGGACCGGATCCTGATCCGGCACGGCGAGGTCCTGCCGGTCGACGGCCGGGTGGCGGGCGAGGGCGCCCTGATCGACGCCTCGGCGCTGACCGGCGAATCGGTGCCCGTGGCCAGGCCCCCGGGCGCGGAGGTGTCGAGCGGGACCACCTCAGTGGGGGTGCCCTTCGACCTGATCGTGTCCCGGCCGGCCCGGGAAAGCGCCTATGCCGGGATCGTCCGGCTGGTCGAGGCGGCGCAGCGGTCCAAGGCGCCCGCCGTCCGGCTGGCCGACCGCTTCGCCATCTGGTTCCTCCTGTTCACCGTGCTGGTCGCCGGTGCGGCCTGGATCGGCAGCGACGACCCGGTGCGGGCGCTGGCCGTGCTGGTGGTGGCCACGCCCTGCCCGCTGATCCTGGCGGTGCCGGTGGCGATCATCTCCGGCATGTCGCGCGCGGCCGGGCTGGGGGTGCTGGTCAAGGGCGGCCAGGCGCTGGAGGCGCTGGGCCGGGCGCGCACCGTGGTGGTCGACAAGACCGGGACCCTCACCCAGGGCCGGGCGCTGCTGGCGCGGGTCGAGGCGCAGCCGGGCTTCTGCCCGGACGAGGTCCTGTGGCTGGCGGCCTCGCTCGACCAGGCCTCCGCCCATGTGGTCGCCGCCGCCCTGATCGACGCCGCGCACGAGCGTGGCCTGAGCCTGGCGGATCCCGGCGGCGTGGTGGAGCAGAGCGGCGCCGGGCTGGCCGGCCGGGTCGACGGGCACGAGGTGGCGCTGGGCGGCCATGGCTACGTGCGCGCCCGGATCGCGGCGCCGCCGCCGGACGCGGATCCCGGCGCGGCCGATGGCGCGGCGCGGGTCGACGTCGCGGTGGACGGCCAGCTGGCGGGCATTCTCGTGCTGGAGGACCGGGTCCGTGACGACGCGGCGTCGGTGGTGCGCCGGCTGCGCCAGGTAGGGCTCGGCCGGATCGTGCTGGCCACCGGCGACCGCGCCGAGGTCGCGGCTCAGGTGGCGAAGGCGCTGGGGCTGGACGCGGTGGCCGCCGACCTGTCGCCCTCGGCCAAGGTCGACATCGTGCTGGAGGAGCGCAGAACCCAGCCGGTGATGATGGTCGGCGACGGGGTCAACGACGCGCCGGCCCTGGCGGCGGCGGATATCGGCGTGGCGATGGGCGCCAGGGGAGCTGCGGCATCCTCGGAATCGGCCGGGATCGTGCTCCTGGTCGACCGGCTCGACCGGCTGGCGGACGCGGTCGAGGTCGCGCAGCGCACCCGCCGGATCGCCCTGCAGAGCGTGATCGCCGGGCTCGGCCTGTCGGTCGCCGCGATGCTGGTGGCGGCGCTGGGCCATCTGCCGCCGGTGCAGGGGGCCCTCCTCCAGGAGGTGATCGACGTGGCGGTGATCCTCAACGCGCTGCGCGCCCTGCGCGGCTGATCCGCGGCCGAATCCCCCCGGCCGGACGTCGCCTGCGCGGTCGCGGTGCGGTATGACGCCGGCGCAGCATCGTTCAGAGGACCGGCAGGCATTTCATGAAGATCACCCGGCTCGAAACCTTCCTCGTCCCGCCACGCTGGTGCTTTCTGAAGATCGAGACCGACGAGGGCATCGCCGGCTGGGGCGAACCGGTGGTCGAGGGGCGTGCCGCCACGGTCGCGGCGGCGGTGGCCGAGCTGGCCGACTATCTGGTCGGCAAGGACCCGTTCCTGATCGAGGACCACTGGACGGTGATGTATCGCGGCGGGTTCTACCGCGGCGGGGCGGTGCACCTGAGCGCCATCGCCGGGATCGACCAGGCCTTGTGGGACATCAAGGGGCGCGCGCTGGGCGTGCCGGTCCACCAGCTCCTGGGCGGCCGGCTGCGCGAGCGGATCCGGGTCTATTCCTGGGTCGGCGGCGACCGGCCGGACGACGCGGTGGCAGGCGCCAGGGCGGTGGCCGAGCGGGGCTTCTCGGCGGTGAAGATGAACGGCACCGAGGAGCTGCAATATGTCGACAGCCATCGCGGCATCGACGCGGTGGTGGCAAGGGTCGCCGCGGTGCGCGAGGCGATGGGGCCGGAGTTCGGCATCGGCGTCGACTTCCACGGCCGGGTGCACCGGCCGATGGCCAAGGTGCTGGCCAAGGAGCTGGATCCGTTCAAGCTGATGTTCATCGAGGAGCCGGTGCTGAGCGAGCACGACGAGGCCTTGAAGGAGATCGCCAACCACACGGCGACCCCGATCGCGCTCGGCGAGCGGCTCTATTCGCGCTGGGACTTCAAGCGGATCCTCCAGGGCGGCTATGTGGACATCGTGCAGCCGGACCCCTGCCATGCCGGCGGGATCACCGAGACGCGCAAGATCGCCTCGATGGCCGAGGCCTACGACGTGGCGCTGGCCCTGCACTGCCCGCTGGGACCGATCGCGCTGGCGGTCTGCCTGCAGCTGGACGCGGTCTGCTACAACGCGTTCATCCAGGAGCAGAGCCTGGGCATCCACTACAACCAGGGCAGCGACCTGCTCGACTACATCACCGATCGCTCGGTGTTCGCCTACCGGGACGGCTTCGTGCAGATCCCGGACGGGCCGGGGCTGGGCATCGAGATCGACGAGGAGGCGGTGCGCCGGCAGGCCGCGATCGGGCATCGCTGGCGCAACCCCGTCTGGCGCCATGCCGACGGCAGCTTTGCCGAGTGGTGAGGCGGGGCCGGTGAGCGCAGGCGACGTCGTCCTGGAGCAGGGCGGCCTGAGCCTGGTGGTGAGCCCGCAGGGCGGGGTGGTCCGGCACTTTCGCCTGCGCATCGGCGGCCGGGACGTGCCGCTGCTGCGCGAGCCGCCGCCAGGATCCGCAGGCGGCGCACTCGAATCGGCCTGCTTTCCCCTGGTGCCGTTCGGCAACCGGCTGCGCGGCAACCGCTTCCGCCACCAGGGGCGGGACTACCATCTGCCGGCCAACCGTCCGGGCGACCCGCTCTACCTGCACGGCGACGGCTGGCTGGCGGACTGGACGGTCGCCGCCCGGGCGGCGGACCGGGTGGTGCTCCGCATGGAGCATCGAAGCGACGTCTATGCCTACCGGGCCGAGCAAGAGTTCCGGCTCGATCCGGCCGGGCTGACGATGACGCTGGCGGTGAGCAATGCCGGCGCCGTGGCGATGCCGTTCGGGCTGGGCTGGCATCCCTATTTCACGCGCACGCCGGCTGCCAGGCTGACCGTCCGGGCGCGGGCGCGCTGGGAGGAGGATGCAGCGTTCCTGCCGACGGTGCGGGTCCCGGTGCAGGGCGACCTGGATTTCGCAGCCGGCGCGCCGCTGCCTGGGCGCTGGGTCAACAGCTGCTTCGAGGGCTGGGACGGTGTGGCGGAGATCGCCTGGCCGGAGCGGGACCTGTGTCTGCGGATCCAGGCCGACCGCCTGTTCGACCGCTTCGTGCTGTTCCTGTCCGACCCGTCGTTCGAGCCCAGCTACCGGCAAGAGCATTTCTGCTTCGAGCCGATGAGCCACAGCGTGGCCGCGCACACCATGGCGGGAGGCGGCGGACTGCGCTCGCTGGAGCCGGGCGAGGCGCTGTCGGGCAGCATGCGGCTCACCTGGCGGACTGGGTAGCGGCTGGCAGTCTGCCCGCCCCCGCCGGTCGGGCGGGGGCGGACCAGATCACGCCTTGCAGGCGCTGGTGACCGCGACGCTGCTGTAGCGGCTGGAGAAGTTCTTGGCGAAGGCCCACCAGTCGCGGCTGCCGTCCCAGGCGTCCCAGCCGCCGCCCTTCTTGACCGAGCCCCAAATGGCGATCCCATCGCTCAAGGGGTAGATCGTGTTGAGCTGAAGCTCCCAGTAGTTCACCGGCATGTAAGTGGTGCCCAGGCCCAGCATGGTGTCGTGGTATTGCGGCCAGATGAACGGGATCACCGGCTTGCCGTACTTGCGGGCCTCGGCGATGTTGGCGTTGGCGAAGGTGACCCAGTCGGCACGGTTCTCGCTGACCGTGTAGAGCGAGGGGAACACCACGTCGACCTCGGCGGCCAAGCGGCGCATCTGCTCGTTCTGCGCCATCCAGCGCTCCCAGCGCTCCGGCTGCGAGGCCTTCTTGGTCGGCGCCAGGAAGTCGCGGATCGGCAGCAGCATGTAGAAGCCGAACTTCATCCTTGTGTTGCCGGCCGCGCGCACGCCCTGCTTCAGGGTCCGCACCACGGTGATCAGCTTGTCCATCTCCAGGATCGGGTCCCAGTGCTCGATGTCGATCACGACATACTGCTTGTTTTCCTTGAGCAGGGTGGGGACGATCTTGTTCTGCAGATGGGCGACGTCGGGCATTTCCTTGGAGTTTCCAGGGAACAGCTCGGTGTCGTAGAGGATCCGCATGTACTCGCTCATGCCGCAATAGGCGAAGGACGAGGGCATGCCGGTATAGCGGAAGCCGCGGAAGATCTTGAAGGCGGCCTTCTTCTCCGGAGGCGGCGCCGTCACCGCATCCTCAGGAAACTTCGCCGCTACCGCCTTGGCATAGGCGTCGACATAGGCGTCGGTGACGTTGTTGCGGTCGCGGTAGTACTCGTACTCGGCCTGCTTGGCCGCGCTGTACTTGCCCTGCTCCTTGAGGACCGTGAGCTGGTAGCGCCAGCCGGACTTCAGGATCTCGGTGTTGCCGAGGATCGGGTCGATGCTGGGGTCGCTGGGCAGGGGGCTCGGCGTGGGGCCGGAGGCCGGCGCGGTGCCGTACTGGGCAGCGACGGCGGCGGCATAGGCGACCACCCACTCGTCGGTGAGGTTGTACTTCGTCAGATAGGAAAGATATTGCTCGGCCTTGTAAGTATTGGTCTGGCCGGCGGCGCGCATGATTACCAGATTGTAGCGCCAGCCGGACGGCTGGATCACCACGTTGCCCAGGTCTACGGCCGCGTGGGCGGGAGCCGGGGCGGCCGCGAGCAGGGCGCAGGCCAGCATTGCCGCGGCAGCAACTGCCGCGCCTCGAAGACGCACCATGAGCACCTCGATAACAGGTCGGGGAAGCCGTCGGCACCGGACAAGACGACGTGCGATCTCAGCAGAAGTTCATCGTCGCGATTACACGGCGACGACGGGGTTGTTTCTGCCCTGATGCAGGAGGAGTGCCGAACTAGATGCGGATATAATGCATAATCCGGAAACGACACGAGTCCATAGTGACTCATTTCCGGAAATTAATCTCCGGAGTCCCTCGTTTTCAGAAGGAGGGCGATGCTACCGGAAACCAGCGAGTAATGGTTGGGTTCCGTTCGACAGCTTCAGTCGTGATAAACTACCGAGCGGCCGCCATCCATGGTCAGCACCGAGCCGGTGCAGAAGCCGGCCTCGTCGCTGGCGAGGTAGACGGCAGCGAACGCCACCTCCTCGGGCCGGCCGATCCGCCGGACCGGGATCAGGCTTTCGACCCGGGCGCGGGCGGCGGCGGGATCCGCATGGGTCTCCAGCCAGTCGGTGACCTTCTCGGTCTCGATGTAGCCGGGCGCGATCGCGTTGATGCGGACCCCCTTGGGCGCATACTCGATCGCCAGCGAGCGGGTCAGGCCCAGCAGGCCATGCTTGGCGACCGGGTAGGGGAAGCAGCCCGGGATGATCGAGAAGGCATGGGTCGAGGCGATGTTCACGATCGAGCCGGCACCCCGGCCGAGCATGTCCGGCAGGACCGCCCGGGTCAGGTGCCAGGCACCCTCCAGGTTCACCGCCATGCAGCGACGCCATTCCTCGTCCGTGGTATGCAACGGGTCGGCAAACACGTTGATGCCGGCATTGTTGACCAGCACGTCGATGCGGCCGAACCGGGCCAGGACCGCCTGGACGGCCTCCTCCACCGCCGTCTTCTCCGCAATGTCGCAGACAGCCGTCAGGGACGTGCCTTCCAGCCCGGCGGCGAGCGCCTCCAGGGCTTGCAGGTCCAGGTCGAGCAGCGCCAGCTGCGCGCCTTCGGCCGTGAACTTCCGGGCAATCGCAGCGCCGATTCCGCGCGCCGCGCCGGTGACGAGCGCCACCTTGCCCTGCAGCCGCCCCGGCATCAGGCGCGCCTGCCGAGCGCGCGGGAGCGCAGATTGTCGAGCAGCACCGCGATCAGCAGGATCACCCCGCGCACGACATACTGGTAGAAAGCCTGGATGTTCAGCAGGTTCATGACGTTCTCGGCGATGCCCATGATCAGCACGCCCACGATCACCCCGCTCATCGCCGCCCGGCCGCCGGCCAGCGACACACCGCCCAGCACGCAGGCGGAGATCACCGACAGTTCCAGCCCGGTGGCGGCGTTGGGCTGGCCGCTGGTGATGCGCGACGCCAGCAGGATGCCGGCGATGGCGCAGACCAGCCCCTGGAGGGCGAAGATCCAGATCCGCATGGCGTCGACATTGACGCCGGCCAGCCGCGAGGCTTCCGGATTGCCGCCGATCGCCAGCACGTTGCGGCCGAACACGGTGCGGTTGAGGACGAAGCCGAACACCAGGAACAGGGCGCCCATGGCCCAGACCGGGGTGGGGATGCCGAAGAAGCGGCTGAGCGCCAGGTCGTAGAACCCGGCATCGTTGATGCCGACCGCCCGGCCGTCCGAGGAGATCAGCGCCAGGCCGCGCACGATCTGCATGGTCGCCAGCGTCGTGATCAGCGCGTTGATCCGCAGCTTGGCGATCACCACGCCGTTGAACGCGCCGACCAGGCTGCCGCAGGCCAGGGCCGTCAGCAGGCCCAGAAGGATCGAGCCGGTGGCGTTGGACGCCATCACCGCGATCATGCCGGTGAACGCCACGATCGAGCCGACCGAGAGGTCGAAGTCGCGCGAGGCCAGGCACAGCATCATGGTGCAGGCGACGATCCCGATGGTGACCACCGACTGGAGCAGGCCCAGGATGTTCCGCTCGGTCAGGAAGTTCGGCACCGTGGCCGACACGATCGCGAACGCGATCACGAAGATCACCAGGAGCCCCTGTTCGCCCAGGAGGATCCGCTTCAACGAGGTGCTCATCAGGACGCCCGTGTGGCAAGGCTTGGGGACTGGTCGGGCAGGGCCGCGGCCAGGATGTCTTGGTCGCTGAAATCGGCGCGGGCGAACTCGGCGGCGATCCGCCCCTCGCACATCACCGCGACCCGGTCGGAGATGCCCATGACCTCGGGCAGCTCGCTGGAAACCACCACGATCGCCACGCCCTGTTCGGCCAGGCCGTAGAGGACGTCGTAGATCTCGGACTTGGCACCGACATCGATGCCGCGGGTCGGCTCGTCCACGATCAGGACCTTCACCCCGGTCTCGGACAGCCAGCGGGCCAGGATCACCTTCTGCTGGTTGCCGCCGGACAGGTTGACGATGTCCTGCCGGTGCGACGGCGTGCGCACCCGCAGGCGCTCGATGAAGGCGTTGGCGACCGTGGTTTCCTGCCTGGGCCGGAGCAGGCCGAAGCGCGAATAGTGGCGGCGCGAGGAGATCGTGATGTTCTCGGCCACCGAGCGGCCCTGCACGATCCCGTCGAACTTGCGGTCTTCCGGGCAAAGCACGATCCCGTCGCGGATCGACTGGCGGGGCTCGCCCGGCGTCATCGGCCGGCCATCGACCGCGACCGTGCCGCCATGGGGATGGTCGGCGCCATAGACCAGCCGCATCAGCTCGCTGCGCCCGGCACCGACTAGGCCGAAAAAGCCCAGGATCTCGCCGGCCCGGACCGAGAAGCTGGCGGGGATTGGCAGGCGCGAGCCGGATAGGCCTTCCACCTCGAGGCGCACCCCGCCCAGTTCGCGCGGGCGCCAGCCCCAGATGTCGCTGATCTCGCGGCCGACCATCTCGTTGACCAGCTGGTGGCGACTCAGCTCGTCCATCCGGGTGTGGTGGGCGGCGAGCCTGCCGTCGCGCAGCACGGTGCAGCCGTCGCAGAGCCGGAAGATCTCGTCCAGGCGGTGCGAGATGTAGAGGATCACCTTGCCGTCCAAGCGCAGCCGCTCGATCAGCCGGAACAGCACCTCGCTCTCGCGCGAGGAGAGCGAGGAGGTCGGCTCGTCCAGGGCGATCACCCGGGCATCCAGCATGACCGCCTTGGCGATCTCGATCATCTGCCGCTCGCCGATCGACAGGTCGGCGACCTTGGTGCGCGGATCGACGTCGATACCGATCTCGCGCAGCTTTGCCCCCACCTCGGCGAACAGGTCGCGGAAGCGGACCACGCCGCCGGATGCCGGAAAGCGGCCCAGGCGCAGGTTCTCCGCGACCGTCAGGCCGGGCACCAGCTGGAGTTCCTGGTGCACCACGACCACGCCTGCCGCGAACGCGTCGCGGGTCGAGCCGTAGCGCTGCACCGCGCCCTCGATCCGGATCTCGCCCTCGTCGGCGGTGACGTCGCCGCTCAGGATCTTGATCAGGGTCGACTTGCCGGCGCCGTTCTCCCCGAGCAGGCCGTGCACGCGGCCCTTGCCGACCGAGAACGACACCCCCGACAGCGCCCGCACGCCCGGGTAGCTCTTCGACAGATCACTGAACTCGAGGAACTCGGCCATGGCGGCGGGCAGCTTTCGAAAGTGCGGATGGCGACGCCGGAGAGGCGCCGCCACGTCGACCGGTGCGGTTACTCGCTGATGCCCAGGTCCTGGCGGACCTGCTGGTAGTCGTCACGCAGGGCCAGCTGACCCGAGGTCAGGATCAGCCCTTCCGGCTCGGTGCCGTCGACGATCCACTCGTACATGTTCACGGCGGTCTCGTAGCCATGGCGCTTGGGCGAGATGATCACCGTGCCGTAGAAGCCGGTGGGCTCCGCCTTCTTGAACTCGTTGATCGCCGAATCCGCGCCGCCGATGCCGACGCCGATCACGTTCTCCGACGGGATGCCGACGCTCTCGGTGGCGCGCACCGCACCCAGCACCGCCTCGTCGTTCAGGCCGAAGGCGACCCACTTCTTCAGGCCGGCCTCCCGGTTGAGCACGGTGGTGGCGGCGTTCAGCGCGGCCTCGGTGTCAGTCTTGGCCTGCGGCGCGTCGAAGATCTGGTCCTTGGGGAAGCCGTTGGCCTCCAGCACCGAGATGGCGCCCTCGACCCGGTCCACCGCCGTCGGCAGCTGGTCGTAGGACAGGCGCAGCGCACCGACCTCGGCCATCTCCCAGCCGCGGTTCTTGATCTCGTCGACGATCGCCTGGCCGACCGCCTCGCCGATCTTGGTGGCGGAGATGCCCATGTGGGGCACGCTCTCGATCGGGTTGCCCTCGTTGTCGACCAGCCGGTCGTCGACGGTCATCAGCTTGAGGTCATTGGCGGCGGCCTTGGCGACGATGCCGGGGCCGAGCTTCACGTCGGGCGTGCAGATGATGAAGCCCTGGGCGCCTTGGGCGCCCAGATTGTCGATGGCCGACTGGACCTGCTCGCCGTCCTGGGCGCCGATCTGGACCAGCTCGAAGCCCTTCTCCTGGGCGGCCATCTCCGCGAACTTCCACTCGTCCTGGAACCAGGGCTCCTCGGGCTGCTTGACCACGAAGCCGATCTTGACGTCCTCGGCATAGGCCAGGCCCGTGCTCATCAGCGCCAGCGCGCCGGCCAACAGAGCGTTCTTCCAGATACGCATGCTTCACCTCCCTGCTCGCCGACGATCCCGCAGCAAGGAACTCGTCAGCATCGCCGCATGGGATAAGTTGATTGATCATACCAGTCAACGAAGCTTGTATGATCTTTCCGCGACTGCTGGTAGCATCCGTCCCGGCGCCCGGCGGGAGGCATCGAGCTCCCTGGGGGCGCGCCAGGGGAGGCATTCATCGAGATGGCATCCGCGAGCGGGCCGACGCCGCGGCCGACCGGTGGCGGGAACGGGACGCCGGCCCGGCGCCCGAAACCGCGCGTGCAAAAGCAGATCGTGGCAGCGCTCGCCCGGGAGATCGCGTCCGGCCGCTTCGCGCCGCTGAGCACCCTGCCGCGGGAGAGCGATCTGTGCGGCGAGTTCGGGGTCAGCCGGACGGTGATCCGCGAGGCGCTGAAGGTCCTGGAGTCCAAGGGCCTGGTGCGCGGGCGGCCGCGGGTCGGCACCTTCGTGCGCGACCGCAGCGAATGGCACATCCTGGACCCGGACCTGGTCGGCTGGATCGGGGCGGACGTGGTCGATTTCGAGTTCCTGGAATCGCTGCTGGAGGCGCGCAAGGCGATCGAGCCAGTGGTGGCGGAGCTGGCGGCGGAACGCTCGACCGCCCAGGACGTCGCCGACCTCGACCTGCACTGGCAGCGGATGGTGGCGGCACTGCCCGACGACCTGCCGGCGTTCGCCGAGGCCGATGTCGCCTTCCACACGACCCTGTTCCGGGCAAGCCGGAACCCGGTGTTCACCCAGCTCTCCGGGGTGATCCACTGGGCAATGAAGAAGCTGTTCGAGACGGAGAGCGCCGCCGCAACCTCGCACGAGGAGGCGCTCAGCCTGCACCATGCGGTGATCGAGGCGCTGCGGCTGCGCGACAAGAAGGCGGCGCGCCGGGCGATCGACGGGGTCCTGGCAGGTGCGGAGCGCGACCTGCGCGCGGCGCGCCAGCAGGCCCGCATAGCCAAGGCCGGGCTTGATCCGCGCGGCTGACCACTCATCTCCATACTGGGCTTGTCTCCATGGTGGAGGCGGGTCCTTCGGATCGGCAGGCCGTGATCACCCGCTGGAAAAGCCTTCGCCCAAGGGGTGGCGCCGCGAGATCGGCATGCCGGTTGCTGTCGCTTGTCGCGATCCTCGTGTCGATCCTGCTGGGCATGGCCGGAACCGGACACGCCCAGGCCGGTGATCCTTCGGAGGCGATGGTGGCAGCCATGGCGGCGCCAGGCGGCGACGGCACCTGCCCCGGTGAAGCTTCCCAGCTGGCCTGCGAGCCCTGCGGCATGATGGCGAACGGCCATGCCTGCTGCATCCTGCCGGTGGCGGCCACGATCCCTGCGCCGCTGCCGCGGCCAGCCTGGTCGCCAGCCGCACCGCCCAGGTTGGTCGGGATCATACTGGCCCTTCCGCCTCGCCCGCCGCCCTGTCCGCTCCTCTGACCGGCCTTTCAGGCCTTGATGATGAACAGACAAGGGAGAGAGATCATGCGTTCCAGGACGATCATGCTGGCCGCGCTGCTTGCGGCGGGCATCGGCACCGCGACGGCGCAGGACGCGGGCCATGGCGGCCATGCCGGCGCAACCTCGCCGGAAAGCAGCTCGATGCCCAGGCAGGGCGGCGGCATGATGGGCGATGGCCCGATGATGCAGGGAAAGATGCCTCACGGCATGGACGGCGGGCCGTCCATGGGGGCGATGCACCGTTGCATGGAGATGATGGCAAAGGGCGAGCATTCGGACATGCCGATGATGCCCGGGATGATGGGCGGGTCCGACAGCGGGCATGGCGAGGCGGCGGCGGGTCCGCTCGACCCGGTCGAAGGTGCGTTCGACGCGATCAACCGGCGGATGCACCGCGACATGACGGTTGCGGCGGGGCTGAGCCCGGACGAGGCATTCGCTACCTCGATGATCGCGCATCATGAGGCAGCGGTCGACATGGCGCGGGTGGTGCTAGCGTTCGGCGAGGACCCGGAGATCCGCAAGCTCGCCGAGACGGTGATCGCCACGCAGGAGGCGGAGGTCGCCTTCATGGAGAAGTGGCTGGAGCAACAGGGCCGCTAGGCGTCCGGCACCTGGCCTGGAGCCCGCATGTCCCGGCCGGAAGGACGGGGCATGCGGCCGTTGCGCCCGGAGGCGCGGCGGGCCGCGCAATTGTAAGAGCGCGAGCCATGCCGGCCGATTGGCGGGAACCGCTTGCCGCTGCTCGCTGGAAATGCATCTTTCGCGCCTGTCCGCCCGCACCGCCGGGAGCCATGCACGTCCCCGCGCAGGTGCCGATGAACGCCCGTCCCTATCCGCCTGCACCGAGATTGGTGCCTGGCCTCGGCATCCTGCCGCTGGTGCTGTCGCTGCTGCTGTCCGCCTGCACCACCAGCGCGGTCACGCCCTTGCCGGCGACCGCCCCGCCGCCGGTCTACGACTACCCCTTCGCCAACCCCTGGGTGGCGACGGTGGTGGGTACGCCCGCCGACCAGAAGATCGTGTTTCCCGACGAACCGAGGCCGGTGCGCCGCCAGCTGGCGGTGTTTCCGGGCCGGGCGATCCCGGAGGGCTTCTGGTACTATGAGGCCCTGAACTATTCGGTGCTGCTGCAGCCGGGACCGGCGCCACTGGTGTTCGTGATCGCCGGCACCGGCGCCAGCGACCGCTCCAGGCTGACCACGGCGCTGGGCCACATCCTCCATGCCCAGGGCATGCACGTCGTCCTGCTGCCATCGCCCACCCACGCGAACTTCATCGTGACCGCCAGCGAGAACTTCCTGCCCGGACTGGGCCAGCAGGACGCCACCGACCTGCTGCGGGTCATGCACGGGGTGAAGGACCAGCTCGCCGACACCATCGCGATCACCGGCTACGGCATCACCGGCTACAGCCTGGGAGCCTGGCACGCGGCGTTCACCGCCGAGATGGATTCGCGCCAGCCGGACGGGTTCGGCTTCGACCGGGTGCTGCTCGTCAACCCGCCGGTGAGCCTGTACCGCTCGATCGGGGAGATCGACGCGATGCTGCTGAAGGCGCTGCCCGACGGCGCCGACAGCATCCGCGCCTTCCTGGACAAGGCGATCAGCCGTCTCACCCAGGCCTACACCAGCACCGACGCGCTGGACTTCACCAGCCAGGACCTCGCCCTCGAGACCTACCGCGCGCTGAAACCGTCGGATGCCAGCCTCGCCACCGCGATCGGCCTGTCGTTCCGCCTCTCGACGATGAACATGATCTTCACCTCGGACGTGATGAGCCATGCCGGCTACATCTTCCCGGCCGACCGCACGTTCGAGTCAGACACGGAGACGGAGCTCTATGTGGGGGTCGCGCTGCGCACGAGCTTTCTCGACTATTTCGGGGACATCTTCTCCGAATACTACATGGCCCGGACGGATGAGTGGCCGGACCGGGAGGCGCTGATCGCCCAGAGCAGCCTGGAGAGCATCGGCGGCTGGCTGTCCGCCAACCCCGATGCGGCCGTGGTCACCAACGCCGACGACGTGATCCTGGCGGAGGGCGACCTGGAAAAGCTGGAGCAGCTCTTCCAGGGCCGGGCCACCGTCTTTCCCACCGGCGGGCACATGGGCAACATGCAGCACCGCGCCTTCGCGGCTGCGGTCGCGCGGTTCTTTGCCCGATGACGGCGGGCACCTCCCTGACCAGCTGCCCGCCCCTGCGCTGCGCCGTTTTGCTGGCGCTTGCGCTGCTGGGCGGATGCAGCAGCGCGCCTGCCGACAGCGGGTTCACGCCGCCGCGCCGGCAGATCGCCGAATTGACCGGTCCCGACGTGCCAAAGCAGGTCGAGGACCCGATCCTGGTCTACGACCCGTTCGAGCAGGCCAACCGCGCGATCTACAAGTTCAACGCGCAGTTCGATCAGTACGTCTACCTGCCGGTCGTGGATGCCTACCGGTTCGTGACGCCGGCGCCGGTGCGTACCGGCATCGGCAACTTCTTCCGCAATCTGAGCGAGGTGAAGACCTTCGCCAACTCGATCCTGCAGGCCAAGGTCGACAAGGCGGCGCCGACCTTCTTCCGGTTCGTGCTGAACTCGACGGTCGGCGTGTTCGGCCTGTTCGACCCGGCCAGCGGGCTCGGCCTGAAGCGCCAGCAGGAGGATTTCGGCCAGACCCTCGGTGCATGGGGGGCAGGCGACGGCCCCTACGTGGTGCTGCCGTTCCTGGGGCCCTCCAACCTGCGCGATTCGATCGGGACAGGGATCGACTTCGCCTTCGAGTACGCGCTGCTCAGCACGCTGCCGAGCGAGATCAGGGACAACCCGCTCTACTATGCGACGTGGTATGGCCTGTGGCCGATCAATGCCCGCTACCAGCAGGATTTCCGATATTATTCGACCGGTTCTCCGTTCGAATACGACCTGGTCCGTTTCGTGGTGACCCAGAAACGGCGGGCGGAGATCGCGAAATGATCGCCTGGCCGGTGGCAGGAGCCGGCGGGGCCACTATCCGGTAGAGAAAGGCGCGGGAAACAGGATCAAAAATTTACGTTGACCTGGCGGGCAATGGTGACATTCAATTTGCCGGATTTCGGCAAGCAATCTGTAAGTAGAAACGGATGCGGTGCTGGTCGATACAGGGAATGTCCGCCATGGGAACGACGTCTGTCGGCAACCGCGTCCATGTGGCAGCGGCCCTGCTGCTCTGCCTGGCCGTGCCGGGCATGGCTCAGGCCAGCCACAAGCCGCCACCTTTTGAGCGGACCGAGCAGCGCGAAGCCTGCCGCTCCTACCAGCCGCTCCGCCAGCCCCTGTTCGGCGAGACCCATCTCCACACCAGCTTTTCCTTCGACGCCTATGTGTTCTCGGTTCGCAACGACCCGTATGCCGCCTACGCGTTTGCCAAGGGCGCGCCGGTCCGGCTGCCGGCGGCCTCGGCGATGGGCGGCAAGCCGCAGACCCGCACCGCCCAGTTGAGCCGGCCGCTCGATTTCGCCGCCGTGACCGACCATTCGGAACTGTTCGGCGAAATGCAGGTCTGCACCCGCTCTCCTGCGGGGACGCCCGGCCGGAGCGGGTTCGAGTGCCGGCAGATGCGCACAGGCGAGGTCGTGCCCGGCAAGGAGAACCCCGATGCCGTCGTGGTGGCATGGGGCGCCAACCCGGTCCTGCGGCCGAATGGCAGCGGGCCGCTCCAGCCGCTCTGCTCCCGCCCGGGTGTCGATTGCGAGGAATCGGCGGTCTCGGTCTGGCAGACGATCCAGGATGCCGCAGAGGAACATTACGATCGCAGCGCCGACTGCACGTTCACCACCTTCGTCGCCTACGAGTACACGGCGCAGCCGCAATACGCGAACATGCACCGCAACGTGATCTTCCGGAACGAGAAGGTCATCGCCTCGCCGATCAGCAACGTCACCACCGGTGGTCCGTACCCGAATGTGCTTTGGGAGAAGCTTCGGCAGAACTGCCTGGAAGGGATGCCCGGCTGCGACGTGCTGACGATCCCGCACAACGCCAATGTCTCCGGCGGGATGATGTTCCCCGATCCTGCCGACACCAAGGAGGCGAAGGAGCGCGCCTTCTTCGAGCCGCTCACCGAGATCATCCAGCACAAGGGCGCCTCGGAATGCCGCTGGGACCGCCTTGCCGGCGCCGGGGTGCAGACCACCGACGAACTCTGCACCTTCGAGCAATTGCTGAACGACACGCTCAACACCAGCGCGCCGGCGGTGCCGATCGACGAGTTCCCCACCCGCAACTTCGTGCGCAACGTCCTCAAGGACGGGCTGGCGCTGGCGCCCAGCTACGAGGGGACCAACCCGTTCAAGTACGGCCTGATCGGCAGCACCGACAGCCATAACGGCGACCCGGGCAACACGGTCGAGACGACCTTCCAGGGCCATGGCGGCACCGAGGACGCGCCGGTAGCGCCGTTGATCGACCATGTCCGCACTGGCCCCGGCGGCCTGGCGGTGGTCTGGGCGGAAGAAAACTCACGCGATTCCATTTTCGCCGCGATGCGCCGCAAGGAGGCGTACGGCACCAGCGGCACCCGCCCGGTGGTCCGCTTCTTCGGCGGCTGGGACTATGAGGTGGAAGGCCGCCGGCTGTGCCGGCAGCGCGACCAGGTGAAGGTCGCCTATGCCAAGGGCGTGCCGATGGGCAGCGACCTGCCGCCGCGCACCCGGTCGAAGAACCCGCGTTTCCTGGTGTCGGCGATGCGCGATCCGGAAAGCGCATCCCTGCAGCGCATCCAGATCATCAAGGGCTGGGTGGATGCCGAGGGGGAGACCCACGAGAAGGTGGTGGGCGTCGCCGGGAGCCTGACCAGCCGTCCGTCCGGGGTGGATACCCGGACCTGCAAGCCGTTGCCGGGCGGATTCAACGGCCTGTGCACCATCTGGGAGGACAAGAGCTTCGATCCCAAGCAGCCGGCCTTCTACTATGCCCGGGTCCTGGAGAACCCGACCTGCCGCTGGAGCACGATGCAGTGCAAGGCGGCAGGCGTCGATCCGTTCTCCAGCGCCGGAACCTGCCAGCGCCAGGCCAAGGCCGCCAACGCCAAGGCCGTCGCCAAGGGCGAGATCGAATCCGGCGACACGCCGTTCGACAATTGCTGCCTGACCGAGGGCAACGACCCGTTCATCGAGCGGACCATCCAGGAGCGGGCCTGGACCTCGCCGATCTGGTACACGCCGGCTGCGGCCACCTCCCGATGAGATCGGTCCGGTCCGGCCTTGCGCGGCTGCTCCGGGCGCCGCCGCTGCATTTCATGGTCATCGGCGGCCTGTTGTACCTGGCGCATGCGTCCTGGCCGACGGCGCCGGTGGACCAGGATGTCCAGGCGGCGGCCGAGCCGCTGGTGTTCACGGCACGTCAGGTGGAGCAGCTCCGCGCCGACCTGACGGTGCAGAACGGCTTCCCGCCGAGCCGGGAGAACCTGCGGGCCGCCGTGGAGGAGGCCATCGACGATGAGGTCCTCTACCGGCAGGCACTGGCGATCGGACTGGATCGCGGCAATGCCAGCGTCCGCCAGCGGCTGGTGCAGATCGCCGGCTTCGTGAGCGAGGATCCGGACCAGGACGAGGAGGCGCTCTACCAGAGCGCGCTGCGGCTGGGGCTTGACCGCAGCGACCTGGTCGTGCGCCGCCTGCTCGCGTCATCCATGCGGCTGGTGGCCGAGAACGTCCCGCTGGCCGACGAGGCGCCGCCCGGCGAGGACGAGCTGCGCGCTTATCTGGACCAGCACGCCGAGGCGTTCGCCACACCCTGGCGGGTACGCTTCAACCATCTCTTCCTGAGCGGGGACGAGCGGGGCGATGTGGTGGGAGAGGACGCGCGCCAAGTCCTGGCCGAGCTGCGGGCGGGCGGCCTGACGCCGGAGCAGGCATCGACGATCGGCGATCCGTTCCTGCTGGGCGACCGCTTCTACGGGAAGACCGGCGACGAGCTGCGGCAGATGTTCGGCGCGCCCTTCGCCGACGCCTTGGCGGCGCTGGAGGCCGGGCAGTGGTCGGAGCCGGTGCCGTCGCCCTATGGCTGGCACCTGGTCTGGGTGGAGGAGGTCCGGCCGGCCAGACTGCCGCCTTTGGCCGAGATCCGCGAGGAGGTGCTGGCGGCCGCCCTGGCGCAGCGCCGCGAGCGCCGCGTCGAGGAGACGATGAAGGAGATGCGCGCCCGCTACGCCATCCGGGTCGAGGCGCCCTGGGTCAGCCAGGATGCCGGCCCGACCGGGGAGGAGGGACGTGGCTGATCTTGGCCGGCTCGCCCTGGTGCTGCTTGCCTGGCTCGTGCTGGCCTGGTCCGGGCCCGCCGGCGCCCATCCGATGGGTCCCTCCCTGCTGGAGATCGTCGAGCTGTCGCCGGGACAGGCCGAGATGCGCTGGAAGACCCCGCTCACCAGGGTGCCGGGCGAGGAACTGCGTCCGGTGCTGCCCGGGCATTGCGCGGTCGCCCAGGATTTCGGGCTGCAGGTGGATGGCGGCGCCATCCTCCAGCGCGCCGAGATCGCCTGCCGCGAGCCTCTGGAAGGCAGCCTGGTGGAGGTCACCGGGATCGGGGCCAGCAAGGCCAGCGTGGTGCTGAGGGTCGCCCTGGCCGATGGGCAGGTCCTCGGCACCGTCCTGACCCCCGACCGGCCGGCCTATGTCGTGCCGGCGCAGGCGACGGCGCTCGCCGTGGCGGCGAGCTACCTGCTGTTCGGCTTCGACCATATCCTGGGCGGGCTCGACCATCTGCTGTTCGTGCTGGGCCTGATGCTGATGGCCCGAAGCGGACGCCAGCTCGTCGCGACGGTCACCGCCTTCACGCTCGGCCACTCGGTGACCCTGTCGCTGGCGGTGCTGGGGGTGATCGGGTTCCAGCCAGCACCGATCGAGGCCCTGATCGCCCTCAGCATCGTCTTCCTGGCCGTCGAGCTCAGCCGTGACCGGAGCCAGCCGGCCACCCTGATGCACCGGTTCCCCTGGGCCCTGGCCTTCCTGTTCGGCCTGCTGCACGGGCTGGGATTCGCCGGCGCGCTGGCGGAGATCGGCCTTCCGCCGGAGGAGGTCCCGCTGGCGCTGTTCGCGTTCAACCTGGGCATCGAGGCCGGGCAGCTCCTGTTCTGCGGGGTTCTCCTGGTGGCCTATCTGGGCGCCCGCAGGCTGCTGCGCTTCGCCGATCCGGCCTGGGGCAGGACCGCTGCCGCCTATGGGATCGGCTCGATGGCGATGTTCTGGCTCATCCAGCGGGTGACGGCGATCTGGTAGAAGGCGACCGGGCAAGGCCGCCTTTCCAGGACGTTCCGGCCGTGCTCACCCGTCCAGGAACGCGCCAAGCGCCGTCAGGAAGGGAACGGGCGCCTCCACATGCGGCCAGTGGCCGGCCTGCGGGATCGGCTCGATCCGGACTGCGGGGAACAGGCGGCGCAGCGCTTCCTCGCCGGCTCCGGTGACGTAGGGCGAGAGCGCGCCGCGCAGGGCCAGGGTCGGGCCTTGGAAGGGCGACACGTCCGCCGGGTCCTCCCAGCCAACCAGGTTCGGCAGCGATTCGGTCAACAGGTCGAGATCGACCCGCCAGCGGAACCCGCCGGCGCCGTCGCTTTCCAGGTTCTGCAGGAGGAAGCCGCGCATCGCGACATCCTCCACGTCCCTGGCCATGGCGGTGTCGGCATCGCCGCGCCGGCGCAGGCTGCCGAGGTCGAGGGCGCGCATCGCGTCGAAGAAATCGGCGAACGAGCGGTGGCTGTAAGCGACCGGGGCGATGTCCACCACGACCAGCCGGGCCACCAGGTCGGGGCGGCGCAGGGCCAGGTTCATCGCCGCCTTGCCGCCCATGCTGTGCCCGAGCAGGTCGACCGGGCCTGCGTCCAGGCGGCCAATCAGCTCGGCGACGTCGTCGGCCATGGCCGGATAGGTCATCGGCCGGCCCCAGGGGCTCTGGCCGTGATTGCGCATGTCGGCCATCACCACCCGGCGGCCGGATGCGTTCAGCTTGCGCGCCGGCCCCAGCCAGTTGCGGCCGCTGCCGAGCAGGCCATGCAGGACGACCAGCGGGCGGCCTTCGCCCGGCAGGTCATTGATCGCGAGTTCCATCTGCACCTATGCCGTGGGCCAAAGTTGCAAGGAGAGAGCGGATGCGGACGGAAGGTAGCGCGGTCGATCGGGACCGTCTCGCGGCGATCACCGAATTCCTGCTGTTCGCCGACCGGCTGAAGACGGTCGAGCGCAAGGGTATGGTGCCGGGGGTGAACCGACGCGAGACGGTGGCCGAGCATTGCTGGCACATGGCGCTCGCCGCCCTGCTGCTGGAGCGGGAGATCGGCTTCACCGTGGATCTCGGACGGACGCTTTCTCTGATCCTGGTCCACGACGTGGTCGAGATCGAGGCCGGCGACACCTATGCCTACGACACCGCCGGCGTGGCGGAGCAGGCGGCGCGGGAAGAGGCGGCGGCGGCCAAGCTCTTCGGGATGCTGCCGGCGGACTTAAGCGAGGATCTCGACACCATGTGGCGGGAGTTCGAGGCCGGGATCACGCCGGAGGCGAAGCTGGCCAAGGCCTGCGACCGGCTGCAGGGGTTCATGCAGAACGTCGCCGCGAAGGGGGTGGTCTGGAAGGAGAACAAGATCGATCGGGCGAGGACCTCGATCCGCACCGACTATCCCCGGGCGGTCGACCCGGCGATCGCCGAGGTGATCGAGATCCTCTACGCCAAGGCCGACGATGGCGGGATGTGGCCGCCGTCTGCGGACGATTGAGGCGAAGCAATACATGGCTTCACCCGGAAATCATTCCGCCAGTATTCATGAGTCGCAGGAAAATCTACACAATGTACTTTGTTTAAGGTGTCGTTCATGGAAATCTTCATTAATAGCGGCAAAGGCTGCCCGTAGGAGACGCGTGCTCACATGAAGCCGCCGGTCTCCCGTCTGCCGGACGAGGAGATCGATGCATGGTGTCCTGCCGCATGGTCGTCGCGCTGCTGGCTGTTGCCGCAGCCATGCTCTTCCACCCTAAAGCTGATGCCGCCGCGGGCGAGCCTTCCAGTTATTGTGGCGGCGCCTACAGCATCAACGACAAATACTGGGAAGCCAACTCTCCCGACCTCGCCATGGTGCTCGGCCGCCTCCCAGCCAACCGGTCCAGGACTTCCGGCAACATCCTGTCTCTGAACTATGCCCGCGATTCCAAGGGCAACCTGCTCCAGCAGGCCGAGTTCGACCGGCACTGGACCCATATCTTCGGCAAGAGCACGTCGACCGGCTACGGCACCAGGCTGCGGGGCGCCTACCCGAAGGGGGCTGCCTCCAGCTGGGGCCTCGCCACCAAGGCCGGCCGCAAGAACCTGTCCGAATGCGTGGTGGACGGCACCGACACCGCGATCTGCCTGGGCATCCCCAGCGGCAAGATCAACGTGTCGTCGCTCGGCCACCACGGCACCTGGGCAGTGCTCGACCCCGCCGGCCTGGAAGGCAGCGTCGGCACCCGCGCCTGCATCGTTTACGACGTGATGTTCTCCAGCAATTTCGACTTCAGGGGCCTCGACGGCAAGCTGCCGGGCCTGACCAACGCCCCGGCCAAGGTCGCTGCCCCGTCCGACCAGCTCTGCGCCGGGCGCACGAGGCTGGTGAACGACGGCAGCGTGTTCTCGACCCGGCTGGGCTTCACCGACGCCGGCGGCTCGCCGACGCGGGCCGCGGTCCGGGTGCTCAACCAGTTCAGGAACGACATGTTCGCCTATGACTGCACGGCGGACGGCAGCAAGACCAACAACGAGTATCTGACCCAGATGCGGGCGGTCGACCCGGGCGGCTGGACCGAGGTGATCCAGCGCGGCGTCTGGTACCGGCTGGAGCACGAGCTGGTGATGAACAGCCGGTTCGAGACCGTCAACAACCTGGCTTCCGGCGCCTCCAGCAAGGTCTGGCTCTACCGCAAGAGCGACGAGGCGCTGATGCGATCCTATGGCCGGCAGGACAACTTCGCCTTCGACGCCAACCGGGACGGCCGCCCGGAGAACTACCCGCTCCTGCCCCGCACCGATGCCGGCAGGAAGATCAACGGCATCTTCATGTCGGTCCAGCAGGGGGGCAACCTGCCGGGCGCGGGTCCATGGAAGATGGACTATGTGATCGCCATGCGGAATTTCGGCCTGTTCCTCGAGTAGGTCGCCCGGTCCCGCCGCCGCCTGCCGGACGGTCCCGGCCGCGCGCGATCGTTCTGTCGGATCTCGACAATCGGAGCCATCCGGGGAATTGTCCGCGCTCAACGGATCCATCTCGTCGGCGCGGTCTGCGGATGAGCCCGGCAACGAAATCGACATAACGATTGAGGGAGAAGCAGCATGGCACGATGGCCCGCCCATTTGACCAACGCCCTGATGGCGAACCGCCGGACGATGCTCAAGAGCATGGCCGGCGTCGGCGTCGCCGCGCTCGGCTCGTCGACCGCGCTCGGCGGCTTCGCGCGGCCGGCCGGGGCCCAGGACAGCCTGCGCGCCCAGCTCCTTCAGATCCCCGGCGTCGGCATGGGCTCGCCCACCGACGCCGACTGGCAGCAGGTCGGCGAGCTCTGCCTGGAAGCCACCAAGCAGAACGTCCAGGAGGGTGAGTTCGAGGGGGTCGAGCTGACCTTCATGGGGCTCAACAACCAGAACCTGCACAACCTCTTGTTCCGCGGCTTCCTGAAGCCATGGGAAACCTATACCGGCGCCCGGATCACCTGGATCGACCTGGCCCAGGCCGACTACAACCCGCGCCTGCAGCAGGCGATCGCCACCGGCACGGTCGACTTCGACATCCTGGAGATGGGGGCGCCCTTCGAGGGCGATGTCTGCGGCAAGGGACTGGCCTCGGAGATGCCGGACTGGGTCAAGGCCCAGATCGACATGGACGACTATGTCGACTACCTGAAGGCCCCGGTCGGCACCTGGGACGGCAAGACCTACCGGATCTCGATCGACGGCGACTGCCACAACTTCAACTACCGCACCGACTATTTCTCCGATCCGGAGCTGGCCGAGGCCTGGAAGGCCGAGGGTGGCGAGGGCGAATGGGCGGTGCCGCGGACCTGGCAGCAGGTCCAGGCGACCAGCAAGTTCCTGAAGGGCAGGGAAGTCGCCGGGCAGGAAGCCTATGGCTATCTCGACCCGCTCAAGCCCTGGGGCGGGTTCGGCTTCTACTTCCTGGCCAGCCGCGCCACCGCCTACGCCAAGCACCCGGACGACCCGGCCTGGCTGTTCGACGTCGACACGATGAAGCCGCGCATCAACAACCCGGCCTGGGTGCGCGCGATCCAGGACGTCATGGACCTGCTGCCCTCGCAGCCGGCCGACCAGCTCAACGCCGACCCGAACACCACCGGCTTCCAGCAGTTCCTGTTCGGCACCGGCTCGATGCTCGCCTGGTGGGGCGACATCGGCTCGAACGCGCGCACCAGTGATTCCTCGGTGATCGGCGACACGATCGGGTTCGACATCCTTCCGGGCTCGGACGACGTCTACAACAGCAAGACCGGCGAGTGGGAAACCCCCTCGGACGGGCCGAACTTCGCGCCGAACATGGCCTATATCGGCTGGGGCATCTACGTGATGGCCCGGGTGGACGGCGACGAGAAGAAGCACAAGGCGGCGTGGAGCGCTGCGGCCCATCTGGGCGGCAAGGACTTGTCCCTGTGGACGGCGGCCTATCCGTCCGGCTTCCAGCCCTACCGCAAGAGCCACTTCAACATCTCGGAATGGACCGCCGCCGGCTACGACGAGGCATTCATCAGCGCGTACCTTGCCTCGCAGTCCAACTCCTACAACCACCCGAACGCCGCGATCGAGCCGCGCATCCCCGGCATCTTCCAGTATTACAGCGTCGCCGAGGACGAGCTGGCCAAGATCTATGCGGGCCAGGTCGACGTCCAGTCCGGCGCCGACAACATCGCCGCGGCCTGGGAGAAGATCACCGATTCGATCGGGCGCGAGCAGCAGATCGAGCTGTACAAGGCTTCGCTGGGCCTCTAGCCCGCAAAACCGGCCGGCCCCGCTCCCGGGGCCGGCCGGTGCCCTCGGCACTCCATAAGAAACGACGACCGACCGTCCAGGTAGGAAACATCGATGCAGCACTCGTCGCCCATGACGAGAGAGCCGGGCATCGAGCGCCGGCGAGAAGAAGTGAAGGTCCGGCGCGCGCGCGTCGGACGTGGATTGATCTGGGCCGCCACGGCGCTGCTCCTGGTCCTGGCTCTCGTCCAGGGCCTCTACCGGGCGGAGGTCATCGGCTTCGGCTTCGCCAACTGGCGGCCGGTCCTCTATGCCTACCTGCTCTGGTCGGCCGCCTTGTGCGGCGGCCTCGTCCTGATCCGGGGGGATCGCGGCCACCAGGCACTGTTCGTGCTGCCCGCGGTGCTGTTCACCGTGGCGGTGGTGATCTTCCCGACCTTCTTCGGCCTGTTCATCGCGTTCAGCGAATGGAACCTGAGCTCGTTCGGCGGGCGCAGGTTCAACGGCCTCGACAACTTCTACGCGATGATGAACGACCCCTATTACTGGAACGCCATGGGCAACATGGTGTTCTACGTGGCGTTCGTCTTCGTGCAGTATGCCATCGCCTTCGGTCTGGCACTCCTGCTCAACGCGGAGATCCGGGCGCGCAAGTTCTTCCGGGTCGCCTTCCTGCTGCCGTTCATGCTGAGCCCGGTGGCGGTGAGCTGGATGATCGGCAAGTCGATCATGGAATACCGGTTCGGTCCGGCAGCCCAGCTCGCCCGCTTCCTGGGCTGGGACAGCCCCGCCTTCTTCGCCACGCCCTGGATCGCCAAGTTCAGCATCATGGCGCTGGATTCCTGGGTCTCTATCCCGTTCATCATGATCCTGCTCCTGGCCGGCCTGCAGGCCCTGCCCAAGGAGATCCAGGAAGCCGCCAGGATCGACGGCGCCAATGGCTGGCAGGCGTTCTGGAAGATCACCTTCCCCCTGATGCTGCCGGTCAGCATCACGGCGATCGTGCTGCGCACGATCTTCCAGCTCAAGCTCGCCGATATCGTCATCAACACCACCGCCGGCGGTCCGGGAGGGGCGACCGATTCGATCACCAGCTTCATCTACCGCGAGTATCGCGACCGGTCGAACGTCGGCTACGGCACGATGATGGCCGAGTTCTACTTCATCATGATCGTGATCTTCCTGACCGTGGTGCTGGCCCTGGTCAGCCGCTGGATGAGGCGCGCGACATGACCAGGACCGATCGCACGACCCGGAAAGATCGAAGGAGTGGCCCGCGTGGCGAGTAATGCGAGCCTGCGCGCGCAGGCGACACCTGCCGGCCGCGCCCGGCGCAGGGGCCCCACGGCCGGCCGGGTGATCGTCTATGCGCTGCTGATCTTCTGGACGTTCGTCTCGCTGTTCCCGATCTACTGGACGATCACGACGTCGTTCAAGGTCGCGGCCGACGTCACCCAGGGCCACCTGATCCCCTGGATCGACTTCCAGCCGGACTGGCGCGGCTGGCGCTCGCTGGGCCTGTCGCCGGACACGTTCGAGCGGACCTCGACCGTGCGCGACGAGTTCCTCAAGCGCTTCGAGAACAGCATCATCGTCTCGGTGGGCGCCTCGCTCCTTGCGGTGGTGCTGGGCTCGCTCGCCGCCTACGGGTTGACCCGGTTCCAGTACAAGTTCGGCAAGCTCGGCAACAAGGACATCGCGTTCTTCTTCCTCTCGCAACTGATCCTGCCGCCGGTGGTCCTCGCGATGCCGTTCCTGGTCCTCTACAAGGAACTGGCGCTGCTCGACACGCGGATCGGCCTGATCCTGCTCTACACGCTCACCGTGCTGCCGATCGTGATCTGGATCATGCGCGACCAGTTCATGACCATCCCGATCGAGCTGGAGGAGGCCGCCTTCATCGACGGCGCCTCGGTCTGGGGCGCGTTCCTGCGGATCATCCTGCCGATAGCCCTGCCGGGCATGGTGGCGGCGTTCATCCTGTCCCTGGTGCTGTGCTGGAACGAGTATTTCTTCGCGGCCTTGCTCACCAGCACCGACGCCAAGACCCTGCCGGTCATGGTCGCCAGCCAGACCGGCTCGCAGGGCGTCAACTGGTGGTCGATGGCGGCGCTCGCCACCTCGGCGATCCTGCCGCTCGCGATCGTGGGCGTGCTCTTGGAGCGCTACATCATCAAGGGCCTGTCGGCCGGGGCGGTGAAGTAGCGGCGTCTTCCTGCACGAACGCCAGGAGATCGGCGTTGACCTGCGCCGCATGGGTCAGGAACAGGCCGTGCGGAGCGCCCTCGTAGACCTTCAGCCGGGCGTTTGGCAGAAGCTCGGCGGTGGGCTCGGCGGTCAGGGCTAGGGGGCTCGTGACGTCCCGGTCGCCGTGCAGGAGCAGGGCCGGGACGTCGACCTTGCGCAGTTCCGCACGGAAGTCCGCGCCGGTGATGGTGAGGTGGCAGTCGTGCAGCGCCTGCAACGAACTCTGCAGGCACATCTGGCGGATCCAGTCGAACATCGGCGGGGAGGCGTCGGCCGCGAGGAACGGGCGGACATTGGCCTCGATCCATTGCGGGAAGTCCTGCATCAGCTCGCCCGTGCGGAACGCCTCGAACACCGGACGGGGGATGCCCTCCGGGTTGTCGTCGGCCTGCTGGATCATCGGGGTGATGGTGCCGAGCAGGACGATCCGGGCAACCCGGGCGCTGCCGTGGCGGGTCAGGTAGCGGACGATCTCGCCCGGTCCCATCGAGTGGCCGACCAGGGTGACGTCCCACAGGTCCAGCCGCTCCAGCACGGCCGCCAGGTCGTCGGCCAGCGTGTCGTAGTCGTAGCCGCGGCCGGGATCGTCCGAGCGGCCATGGCCCCGTCGGTCAAAGGCCACGCAGCGCAGGCCCTCCTGGACCATGGGCGCCATCTGGTAGCCCCAGGAATCGGAGGTGAGCGACCAACTCGCCACGAACACGACCGGCTTGCCCTGGCCCCAGTCGCGATAGAACAGGCCGACCCCGTCCTCGGTGCGCAGCATCGGCATCACGCGGCTCCCTGGTCGAGAAAGCCGGTGACCGCCTGCAGCCGGCCATCCTCGGCGACGATGCCGAAGTCGGTGCCGAAGGCCACTGGCGCGCTGTTCTCGGGCGCCAGCGCCCAGGAAAAGCGGATCCGGTTGTGATGAAGCTCGGGGCGGCCGTGCAGGGTGAAGCTCAGGCCCGGGAACTGCGCCTGTGCCGCCGCGATCATCGCGTCCAGCCCGGCGTGCCCCTCGGCTTCCATCATCGGGTCGAGATAGCTGCCGTCGTTGCTCCAGGCCTGGGCCACGGCCAGCCGGCGCTCCGCCGGGTCCCGTGCATTCCAGGCCGCAAGGTAGGCGGCGGCGATGGCGTGAGGCTCGAACATGGCATGGTCTCCTCGGATGTTGCGTGCGAGGAGACCATGCCGTTCATCATGGGAGCGCGTCGATTACGCCCCAGGTAATCACTTCACCCAGATCTCCTCGCAGATCGCGAAGGCCGGGGCGCCGTCCAGGAGGTGGCCGACCGTGTCGAAGAACTTCTTGCCGGTGGTCGCGTTGTGCAGGTCCATCGCGGCCTTGTCGGCGAAGCGCTCGAAGGTGGTGAAGGTCAGCGGATCGTCCGCGGCGCGGCCGATATGGTAGCCGATCGTGTCCGGCTCGTGGATGGAGCCCTCCGTGCCTGACTGGAGCAGGGCCTGGTGGACCTCCTCCTCGTGGCCGGGCTTCGCCTTGATGATCGCGGTGATGGTGATCATGCGCTGATGGACTTCCAGTCGACCTTCTGCTCGAAGGCGTGGGCTGCCGTATAGATGGTGCTCTCGTCGTACATCTTGCCGACCAGCTGCAGGCCCACCGGCAGGCCGTCGACCATGCCGCAGGGAACGCTCATCGCCGGGTGGTGGGTGCAGTCGAACGGGGCGGTGTTCGGCAGCATCTCGAAGGCGCGCGCCAGGATCTCAGGGATCGGCGCGTCCGCGGCCGGCAGCCTGGTGGCGGTGAGCGGCAAGGTCGGCATGGCGATCAGGTCGTAGTCGGCCAGCACCGAATCATACGCCGCGCGCAGGCGCCGCACCAGATTTTGCGCCTTGGCATAGTAGCGGCCGCGATGCTTGTTCAGCATGTACTGGCCGAGCAGCATGGTGTTCTTGAGCGTGTCGGAGATCTCGTCGGCCCGGTAGCGCCAGTTGGCGTGGAAGTCGATCAGGCTGTTGACGTAGAGCCCCTGCCAGTTGAAGCCGAATCCGTTGCCGTGCATCATCTGCATGGTGGCGCCCTCGGCGCCGATCGGTTGCCAGATGGCGATGCCGGCCCGGTGCATCGGGATCGAGACCTCCTCGACCACCGCGCCCAGCGCCTTCAGCCGGGCGACCGCCTCCTTCACCACCTTGTCCGATTCGACCTGGGACTGGTCCCAGCCGAAGCCCTCGCGCACCACCGCGATCTTCAGGCCCTTGATGTCCTTGCCGAGCGCCTCGGTATAGGCGGGGACCTCCGTGGGGCCGTACTGGCGCGGGTCCAGCCCGTCCGGGCCGGCCAGCACTTCCAGGAGCAGCGCGTTGTCCTCGACCGTGGCGGTCATCGGCCCGGTATGGTCGATGGTCAGCTCGATCGGCATGATCCCGGTATAGGGCACCAGGCCATGGGTCGGCTTCATGCCGTAGATGCCGCAATAGGAGGCCGGCATCCGGATCGAGCCGCCCTGGTCGCCGCCGATCGCCATCGGCACCTCGCCGGCCGCCACCAGCGCTGCCGAGCCGGACGAGGAGCCGCCGGCCGAGTAGCCCATGCGGTGCGGGTTGTGGACCGGGCCGGACGCGGAGGTGTGGCTGCCGCCGGAGAAGCAGAAGAACTCGCACACCGCCTTGCCGACGATGGTGGCGCCGGCATCCAGCATCCGGGTGACGATGGTGGCGTCCACGTCGGGCACGTAGCCCTCGAGCGTCGCCGCACCGTTCATCATCGGCACGCCGGCCAGCAGCACGTTGTCCTTCAGGGCGACCTTCTTGCCCTTGAGCTTGCCTTCGGGCGCGCCCTCGACGGTCGTCTTGACGTACCAGGCACCGTACTTGTTCTCCTCGCCGGACGGCCGGTAGCCGGGCAGGCGCGGATATTTCACCGGCGGCAGCTCGTCGGTCATCTTGTCGACGATATCATAGGCGGCTAGGCCCGCGGTGAACGAAGCCAGATGATGGGCCAGGTCCTCGTCGGTGAAGGTCATGCCGAGCTCGGCCGCGACCTCCCGAAGCTGCTCCGGCGTGGGTGCCTTGACCGTGTTCAGCGTCATCGAAGCGTTCTCCTGTCGTGATCGTTGGTTGCGCGGGAAGAAGTCGGCCAGCACGCCCTGCCGGCCGGGGCATGGGCGGCGTCGCGGGCGCTGGCGGAAGTGGATGATCGGGGAGTGGGCATGTCGGCCGGATCAGGCAGCGCGGAGTTCTGGCGTGGAGCTCGCGCAACGCCGCCGATGATCATCGCGATCGCGCCGTTCGGGCTGCTGTTCGGGGCGCTGGCGGCCGACAACGGCTTCAGCATCGCGGAGGCGACGCTGATGAGCGCGCTGGTCTATGGCGGCGCCAGCCAGATCGTCGGGGTGGAGCTGTTCGGCCAGCAGGCAGCACCCTGGATGATCGTGCTCTCGATCTTCATCGTGAACACCCGCTCGATCCTCTACTCGGCAGCGGCCGGCCGGCTGATCGCCCACTGGCCGGGCGCGCAGAAGGCGCTGGCGTTCTTCCTGCTGGTCGACCTGCAATATGCCGAGACCGAGCGGGAGGCCGAGCAGGGCCGCAGGCTGACACTCGGATGGTATCTGGGCCTGGCCCTGCCGATCTACCTGACCTGGATCGCGGAAGCGGCCTTGGGCGCCGCCTTCGGCAGGCTGGTCACCGATCCGCATGCGCTGGGCCTCGACTTTCTGGTGCCAATCTACTTCCTCAGCCTTGTCATGGGCTTCCGGCGGCGGGCGAACTGGCTGCCGGTGGTGGCGGCCAGCGCGGTCGTCTCGATGCTGGCCTACGTGACCGTGGGCTCCCCCTGGCATGTCTCGGTCGGCGCGCTGGCCGGCATCCTGCTGGCGGCGGCCATGCCGCTGCCGCGATACGTGGAGCCGTCGCGGGGATGAGCACGACGCTGTGGATCATCCTCGCGGCGGCGGCCGTGACCTATCTCGCGCGCGTGCTGGGCCACCTGGTCCTGTCGCGCTTCGCCTATGTGCCGCCGCGGGTGCAGGCAGGCCTGAACGCGGTGCCGGCCGCGGTGCTGACCACGCTGGTGGCCCCGGCCGCGCTGGATGGCGGCCTGCCGGAGCTGGCGGCGCTCCTGGTGACGGGGCTGGTGGCGCTGCGCGGCGGCGCGCTCGTGACCTTCGCCGCCGGCGCCGCCGTCCTGATCGCCCTGCGCAACCTGCCCGTCTGAAGGGCCGGCCCGGTCACACACCGGCGAACTCCCCGATCAGCTCGTGGTCGTCCAGCTGCGCCGGATCCAGCTCGCGGGCGATCTTGCCCTTCTGGATGGTGAAGATCCGTTCCGACAGGCCGCGGATGAACTCCAGGTTCTGTTCCACCAGGAGCAGGGTCAGCTCGCGCTTGGCCCGGATCGCGTGCAGGCGCTCGACGATCTCCTGCAGGATCGAGGGCTGGATGCCCTCGGTCGGTTCGTCCAGCAGGATCACGCTCGGGTTGCCGCACAGGCAGCGGGCCAGCGCCAGGAGCTGCTGCTCCCCGCCGGACAGCGCCCCGCCCGGGCGATCCAGCAGGCGGCGGAGCTGCGGGAAGTCGTCGATGATCGCGTCGATGCCGTCGTCGGACAGGCCCTTGGCGGCGCAGCCCATGCGCAGGTTGTCGAGCACGCTCAAGGCCGGGAAGATCTGACGGCCCTGGGGCACGTAGCCGATGCCCTTGCGGGCGCGGACATGCACCGGCAGGCGGGTGACGTCCTCGCCGGCCAGTTCGATCCGCCCCGACATCGCCGGCAAATGGCCGACGATCGTCTTCAGCAGGGTCGACTTGCCCATGCCGTTATGGCCGAGGATGCCGGTGAAGCAGCCGCGGCGGACCTGCAGGTCGACGCCGTTCAGCACCTGGATGCGGCCATAGCCGGACGCGAGGCCTTCGATCCGGATCATGCCAGGACCCTCGCGGTGGCCGGGCGGATTGGATCCTTGCCCAGATAGACGTCGCGGACGACCGGGTCGCTCATCACCGTGTCGACCCTGTCCTCGATCAGCACCCGGCCCTGGTGGAACACCGTGACGGTCTTGGCGATCGAGCGGATGAACTGCATGTCGTGCTCCACCACCACGATGGCGTGACGTTCGTTGAGCTGGCGGATCAGGGCGGCGGTGCGGGCGGTCTCCTCCGCGGTCATGCCGGCGGTGGGCTCGTCCAGGATGATCAGGTCGGGCTCGGACGCGACCACGGTGGCCAGCTCGACCAGCTGGCGGGAGCCGTGCGAGAGCAGGCCGATCGGCCTGTCGGCGATGTCCTCGATTCCGATCCGGCCGAGCACGTCGGCGGTGCGCTTGCGCGCCAGAATGGCACCGTAGCGGCGGCGGGCTGAGATCGTCACGCTGTCGCGCACGCTGATCCCGTCGAACACCGAAGGCACCTGGGTCTTGATGCCGACGCCCAGCCTGGCGATCGCGAAGCTGTCCCAGCCGGTCACGTCGTGCTCGCGCAGGCGGATCGTGCCGGAGGTCGGCTTGTACTGGCCGGTCAGGCACTTGAAGAAGGTGCTCTTGCCGGCCCCGTTCGGGCCGATCAGGCAGCGCAGCTCGCCCTCGTTGATCCTGAAGTCGACATGGTCGACCGCCACCACGCCGCCAAAGCGCATGGTCAGGCCGCTGGTCTCCAGCATGGCGCTCATTCAGCGGTCTCCCCGGCGTAGCAGGCCGGTGATGGTCGGCAGCAGGCCCTTGGGCAGCAGGAGGACCGCGGCCACCAGGATGGCACCCAGCACCAGGTTCGGGTCGATGCCTTCCAGGGTGCCGGCCCAGTTGGTCAGCATCTGCAGGAGGATGCAGCCGATCACCGGGCCGACCAGGGTGCCCAGGCCCCCCACGATCACCCAGATGATGATCTGGCCGGAATAACCCAGCGAGAACATGGTCGGACTGACGAACACGCAGTTGGCGAAGAACATCCCGGCCAGACCGGCCATGGCACCGCCGATGATGAAGATAACCAGCTTGTAGAGCCGGACGTCGTAGCCCAGGAGCTCCGCGCGCAGCTCGTTTTCCTTCACCGCCACCACCACCCGGCCAAAATGGCTGGCCAGGATCAGCTTGGCGATCACGTAGCAGAGCAGGAGGCCGAGCACCGCCAGGACGAAGATCTGGTCGGGCATCAGCATGGCGCTCATGTCGCCCGGGAAGTTGAGCGGCGGGGTCATTGGGATGCCGTTGAAGCCGCCGAGCGGGGCCTGGCCGATCGTCCACATGTCGCCGGCGGTGGAGTTGATGAACTTGAACAGGATCAGGGTGACGGTCAGGGTGATGACGCCCAGGTAGACGTCGCTGATCCGGCCGTAGAACAGGAAGTAGCCCAGCAGCGCCGCGAAGCCGGCCGGGACCAGGATCGCCAGCGGCACGGCGCCGGTGGTGTCGCCCAGATTGATTGCGGCGACCGCATAGGTGTAGCCGCCCAGGCCGAAGAAGGCGGCCTGGCCGAAGCACAGGATGCCGCCATAGCCCCAGACCAGGGCCAGGCTGAGCGCCAGGATCGCCATGCTGACGAAAACGGTGGCGTTGATCAGCGCGAACAGTTCCATGGAAGCGGGCAGGTACCAGCAGGCGACCAGGGCGGCGATCGCGGCCAGGGCGATCGGGCCCCAGGTGGATTTCAGCGCGGCGTTCATAGGGAGCCCTTGAGGAAGCGGCCGGTGATGCCGCGGGGCAGGAGGCGCAGGAGCACGATGGCGGCGGCGAGCAGGCCGACCTCGCCCAGGACCGGGGTGGTCAGGAAGCTGCCGAGCGTGTTGACCGTGCCGAGCAGGCCTGAGGCGCTCAGGGTGCCGGCCAGGATCGCTGCCCCGCCGGTGATGACGGTGATGAAGGCCTTGGCGATGTAGGCGGTCCCCATGGTCGGCACAACGCCGGCAAGCGGTGCGATCAGGGCGCCGGCTAGGCCGGACAGGGCGGCGCCGACCGCGAAGGTGATCGCATAGACGGTGGAGGGCGCGATCCCCAGGGCGGCGGCCATGTCCGGGTTCTGCATGGTACCGCGCGCGATCAGGCCCAGGCGGGTGAAGCGGAACACCGCAAACACCGCCGCCATCAGCAGAGCGGTGAACACCACCAGGAACAGTTCATAGGCCGACATCCGGAAGTCGCCGATGGCGATGCTGCCAAGCGGGGCGGAAAAGCCGGTGTTGGTGTTGCCGAAGACCATGGTGACCAGGCCGATCAGGGCCAGCGAGAGCCCCCAGGTCGCGAGCATGGTGTCGATCATGCGGCCGTAGAGGCGGCGGATGATCAGGCGTTCCACGATGACGCCCACGATCGCCACCGACACCGGCGCCACCAGCAGCATGGAGATCCACAGGTTGACGCCGTGGCCGGTGGCGAGGATGGCGGCATAGGCGCCCAGCATCAAAAACTCGCCATGGGCGAGGTTGATGACGCGCATCATGCCGAAGATGACGGCGAGGCCGAGGCTGATCAGGGCCAGCATCGCGACGCTGGTCACGATCTGGATGAGGACGATGAAAGCGAGATCCATGACCGTTCCCGGGAGCTGATGGGGCAGGCTCCCGCCGGCCCTGCGTCGGCCGGCGGGAGGGGAGCGGTCAAATGTCGATGACGTACTGCTTGTTCTCGTTCGGGTTGGCCGCGAGATCGCAGACCGCCTGGGTGTCCGCCGGCGGCTGCTGCGGATAGCTCTCCAGCACCTCGAACGCCTGGTCCTTCACTTCCGCGATGTGCACGTCCAGGGTCGCGTGGTGGGTTTTCGGATCGACCACGGTGGTGCCGGCCGGGCCCTGGTAGGAGATCCCGGATTCCAGCGCCTCGATGACCGCCATGCGATCGACCGTGCCGGCCTTCTTCACGCCCTCGGCCCAGATGTTGACGCCGTGATAGGTCATCATGGCGAGTTCCGCGCCAAGATAGGGGGCGTTGCCGTCGAGCGAGCTGTGGAACTTCTCCAGAAACGCCTTGTTGGCTGGCGAATCGACTTCCTGGAAATAGGCGAACGCCGCGACGATCCCGTCACCCTCTTCCTTGGAGAGCAGCTTGTTCTCGTTGCCGCCGCCGAACGTGGTCGACGCCATCGGGATTTCCTTGTTCATCCCGGCGGCCGCCCACTGGCGGTAGAAGGAGACATGGGCGCCGCCGACCAGGACCGACATGACGATGTCGGGCTTGGCGGCCTGGATCTTGCGGATGGTCGGGCCGAAATCGGTGACGTCGAGCGGGAAGAAGTCGGTGGCGATGATCTCGCCGCCATTATCCTGGGTGTACTTCTGCACCCATTTCGAGGTGATCTGGCCGTAATTGTAGTCGGCCGCGAGCACGTAGATCTTCTTGCCCCACTTGTTCATCACGTAGGGGACCAGCTTGGTTACGTTCTGCGCGGGCCCGGAGCCCATGCAGAAGATGTTCCGGTCGCACACGCCGCCTTCGTACTGGGTGTTGTAGAAGTACAGCGTCTGGAAGCGCTTCAGGATCGGCCGGATCGCCTCGCGCGAGGCCGAGGTGATTCCGCCATGGACCACCGCGGCCTTGTCGCGGGTGGCCGCCTGGGTGGCGAACTGGGTGTAGAGCTGGATGTTCGACTGCGGGTCGTAGTTGATCAGCTCGATCTGCTTGCCGAGCAGGCCCCCGGCGTCATTCAGCTCCTTCACCGCGAAGTCGAGGGTGGCGATCATCGGCTGGCCGTAGATGTCCAGGCCGCCCGAGGCGTCGTGGATGCCCACGACCTTGATCACCTCTTCCTGTGCCCAGGCATCGCGGTGCAGGATGGCAGGAGCGGCCACCGCGCCCATGGCGACTGCCGAACTGCGCAGCAGGCTGCGCCGATTGAAGTGCATGCTGCTCGTCCCCCTCGGATGCCGCCTCGCTTTGAGCCGGCATCGGTCCATAACGCGCGATCATCGCGCTGCCGCAGTGCAGCAACGAGCATGCCAATGCGGGAATTTTGGGAAACGAGGGGTCCTCGAAGGTTGCGGAGCACCGTCCTGCCGCCGAACCGTGCAGCTTGCCCGGATCGGCGGCAGCGGAAGGGTCAGGCGGCGTCCCGTCCGCCGACGGTGCGCAGGCCGCGCTGGTCGCTGCAGCGCCAGGCGCGCTCGGTGTCGACCATGTAGTCGCGGGTGAGCGGGGTGGCGTGACGGTCCCTGGTGATCTGGATCTGGAACACCATGCCCCCCTGGCGGCGGAAGAACAGCTCCGAGCCGATCAGGTAGATCTCCCACATCCGGCAGAAGCGCTCGTCATAAAGGGCCTTCGCTTCCTCCCGGCGGGCCATGAAGCGCTCGTGCCAGTGCTTGAGGGTCTCCGCATAGTGCAGGCGCAGGATCTCGACATCGGTGACCCACAGGCCGGCCCGCTCGATCGCCGGCAGGACCTCGGAGAGGGCCGGGATGTAGCCGCCCGGGAAGATGTACTTGCGGATGAACGACGAGGTCCAACTCGGCCCTTCCATCCGGCCGATCGAGTGCAGCAGCATCACCCCGTCGGGTGCCATCAGGTCGCGGACCTTCTGGAAGAACTCGTCGTAGTGATGGACGCCCACATGCTCGAACATGCCGACCGACACGATCCGGTCGAACTGCTCGCGCAGGTGGCGGTAGTCCTGCAGCAGGAAATGCACGCGGTCGGTCACGCCGCTGTCGCGTGCACGGTTGTTGCTGACGGCATGCTGGCGCTCGGAAAGGGTGACGCCGGTGACGTCCACCGCAGCCAGATCGGCGATGGTGAGCCCGAGCCCGCCCCAGCCCGAGCCGATGTCCAGGACCTTCTGGCCCGGCTCCAGCAGGAGCTTCGCGGCGATGTGGCGCTTCTTCAGCACCTGGCTCTCTTCCAGGGTGACATCGGGAGACGGGAAGTAGGAGCAGGAGTATTGCTGATCGCTGTCGAGAAAGAGGCGGTAGAAATCGTCGGTCAGATCGTAATGATGGGCGACGTTGTTCTTGGCTCGACCTACGGGATTGTGCTGCTGAAGCTTGCGCAGAGCCAGACGGACCTTCTCGATCAGGCTGCCGCGCTGGCTCTCCCACTGGATGTCGGCGTTGACCACGCAGAGTTCCATGAAGTCGTAGAGCGTGCCGCCGACGATCTCGATCCGCGCGTCCATGTAGGCCTCGCAGACCGCCAGCTCCGGATTCTTCATCAGGTCGCGCTCGACCCGGGCATCCGTGAAGCGGATCTTGCTGACCGGACCTTCCTGTCCCCCCTGCCAGGTCCGCTCGCGCCCCTCGTGATCGATGATCGTCAGGCTGCCGACCTTCACGAAGCGCTGCAACATCCCGTTGAGAAGCATCGCGCATTCTCCAACTTGAAGTTGATTGCCCTTTTGTGGGCTTTCCGTCTTTGCAGAACCCTATGCCTTGTAACAGCGCCTGCAACAAAAAACCGGCCTGCTGTTACTGTTCTTCGATGGAATAGATGCCCGGTGTACGCTCCGCGCCCAAGTCGGTCCTGGGACGGCGGGGCGCACCACCGTCGGAAGGTTCCGGCAAAGCTGTCGTGTACTGACAGCTGACTGGGCGCTCTGCCTCCCAGCCTGCTGCCTATTGTCCCTCAGGCAGCCGCCAGTCGCAGCCAGCTGCTTTTGTTCATCCCGGCGGGCCTGCATCTCGACGGCTCTGCCCGGTCACATCACGCATTGTGACATTTATTTGATCTACAAAGTCATCGCTGTCGAAAGGCGTGGCTGTTCCTGGCCGTTCATCTTGCTGCTCGCCACCGGCATCCAGACGATGCGAGCCCGCGAGCGCGGGGGAGCAAGGTCGATCGAAGGACTGTGACGACCGGCGTCGCCTGTACTACCATCCCTGTCCAGCACATGCCGGACTGGGAGGCAGCGTGGCGGCAGGGCCAAGGGTCCGGCGTTGGCGCGAACGGCTTCATGGCGTCGCACCTCTGCCCGCCATGGCCGTCCTGGCGGCAGTCGCCCTGGCTGCGATCGTCCTGGTGCGCCTGCCGCCCTTGGCCTCGGCCAGCCGGCTGCTCGACGACCTTTTGACCACTCGCCTGGTCCCGGCCGTCCCACAGGACGAGCAGATCGTCATCCTGGCGCTGGGCGAGGGCACGCTTGCGGAACTTGCCTGCCGCTCCCCACTCGACCGGACTTTCCTCGCCGGACTGGTGCAGCAGATCGAGGCCAAGGGAGCCCGGGCCATCGCCCTGGATATCCTGATCGACGCGCCCACGCTTCCCGAGGTCGACCAGCGTTTGCGCGAGCGGCTGCTCCAGGCGCGGGTGCCGCTGGTGCTGATCGGCGCGCGGACGGAAACGCCCTTGAGCGACGGACAGCGCCGCTACCTGGCGAGGTTTCTCGATGGGCTGGCTCATGGCTACGGCAATCTTGCCAAGGACCGGCTGGACGGCGTGGTGCGTTGGCACGAGCCCTGGTCGGAGCGGGACGGGCCGAGCTTTCCCCGGCGCATCGCGGAACTGGTCGGAGCACCTGTCGGCGAGGAGCCTTTCGAGATCGTCTGGCGCCCGGACCCCGAACCGGGCACCGGCCCCTTCGCCGTTTATCCCGCCGAACTGGTGACGGCGCTGCCCGATCGCTGGCTCGCCGGCAAGATCGTCCTGGTGGGCGTGATGCTGGCCGACATCGACCGGCACCGGACCCCGTTGTCGGCGCTGGGCCGCCCCACCCCGGGCGTGGAGATCCAGGCGCATGTCCTGGCCCAGATCCTGGGTCAGCAGCGCCATCCCCGGCTCGGCCTCCACCTGGAGATCGTCGTGGCGCTTGGCGCTGCTGCCCTGGGCGGCCTGCTGGGCGCCAGCCGCCTTCCTGTCTCCGTGCTGGTGCTGGCGGCGGCAGCCGGGGTCGCCGGCTACGGCGCCGCGGGCATGTTCCTGATGACTAGGGGCGGGCCGCTCCTGCCGCTCGTCGCCGGCAGCATCGCCTGGCTGGGCGGCATGGCCACCATGGCCGGGCGCAGCCTGTGGCGCGAGCGCGGGGAGCGGAAGGTCCTCATGGGGCTGTTCTCGCGCCATGTTCCGGCTCCGGTGGCCGATGCGATCTGGCGGGACCGGGACGCCTTCATGGATGGGGGCAGGCCGCGTCCGCAGACGCTGACTGCCACCGTGCTGTTCTCCGACATCGAGGAGTTCACGCCGGTGGCGGAGAAGCTGGAGCCGGAGGCCCTGATCGGCTGGCTGGAGCGTTATTTCGAGCGCATGGTCCAGATCGTCGCCGGCTCGTCCGGACTGGTGCTCCGGTTCATCGGCGACGCGTTGCTGGTGGCTTATGGCGTGCCGGTGGCGCGGCGCAGCGAGGAGGAGATCAAGACTGATGCCGTGGCCGCGGCACGCACGGCCCTTCAAATGCTGGACGTCGTCCGGGTCCTGAGCGACCGGTTCGCGGCCGAAGGACTCCCGCCGATCCATATCCGGATCGGCATCCACACCGGGCCGCTGGTCGCCGGCAGCCTGGGGACGCCCGGGCAGATGGAGTATTCGCTGCTGGGCGACACGGTCAACACGGCGGCGCGGCTGGAAGAATTCGGCAAGAACGTCGAAAAGAACGGCTGCGGCACCATCCTGCTGAGCGACGCCACGGCACGGTGCCTGGGGGACAATTTCGTGCTGCGACCGCTGGGCGAGCTTGCCCTCAAGGGGAAGTCACGTCCCGTGACGGTGCACCAATTGCTGAGCGAGGGCATCGGAGCAGATGCCCGGGCCAGCATTCCGAGTTCAGCCTGAAACGAGCTTTGCGATCCATTGCGACAAGGGGTAGGATCGCCGGTCAGGAATTGGGAACGTCAGCGTGCCGAGATCCTGGGCGAGCCTTGTTGTCGGGCTATGCATCTGGACCGTCGCCGCAATCGCGGCGGGGGCGGCCGAGGCTGAGAAGCGGCTGGCGCTGGTGATCGGCATCGCCAACTACCAGTATGCCCCCGCCCTGATGACCCCGGTGAACGACGCGCAGGTGATCGCTGTCCAGTTGCGGGCGCTGAAGTTCGATGTCGACCTGCAGGTCAACCTGGACGCCCGCGAACTGGGCAGCGCGCTGCGCGAGTTCGGGATCCGCGCCAGCGATGCCGATGTCGCGGTCATCTACTATGCCGGGCACGGCGTGCAGGTGGACGGCAACAACTACCTCCTGCCGGCCGACACCGAGCTCAAGCGGGTCCGCGACCTGCTCTACGAGGCGATGCCGCTGCAATTGTTCCTGGGCGAGCTGGCAGGCGCCAACAAGCTCGGCATCATGATTCTCGACGCTTGCCGGGACAATCCGTTCGTCGACCGGCTGGCGGAAAGCATGGGGACTTCGCGCAGCAACCAGATCGGCCAGGGCCTCGGCCGGGTCGACGATACGCCCACCGACACCTTCGTCGCCATGTCGACCCGGGCCAACGCGGTGGCCGAGGACGGCCGGGGCCAGCACAGCCCGTTCGCCCAGGCGATCATCGAGGAAATGAAGACGCCGGGCCTGGAGCTGGGGCTGTTCTTTCGCCGGGTGCGGGACCGGGTGCTGCAGGCGACCGAAGGCCGCCAGGAGCCCTACACCTTCGGATCGCTGGGTGCTGCGCCGTTCTACTTCAATCCGAAGCCGCCGAACCAGGCGCCGACCCTGGCGGCCACCGATCCCTTGGAAGTGCTGGACGATGCGGGGCCGACCCATCTCGGCATCGAGATGCCGTCGGATCCGGATGGGGACAGCATGGTGGTGCAGATCGTCCGGCTGCCGCGCGGCGGCAACGTGATGGTCAGCGGGCGGCCGGTGCTGATCGGCGAGTACCTGACGCCGGAGCAGCTTCGCTCCGCCATGTACGATCCCGACGGCTCGGTGATCGGCGACGCCGGCCTGTTCCAGTTCGTGGTGGACGACCGGCAGGGCGGGCGGATCGACGGCGCCGTCGCGGTGGCGGTCAGCCTCTCCAACCAACCGCCGGTGGTGCCGCCGGTTTTGTCGTTCCAGGCCATGGTCAACCGCCTGCCGGTCGATCCGCCGACCGACCCGGACGGCGACCGGATCACCGTGCGGGTCCGCGAGGTGCCGGAGAGCGGCAAGGTCCGGCTGGGCGAGCGGATCCTGGCGCCCGGCGACCGCATCGATCCGAACGCGCTTGCCCGCCTCACCTATGACTCCGAGAACGCCCCGGTCGGCAGCAGCCAGGAACTGGTCCTGGTGACCGAGGACGAGCGGGGCAGTTCGGCGCAGACGACCGTGCTGATCGCGGTGGTCGATGGCAGCGGCGCTGCGCTGCCGCCGATGGACGCCGCACCGCCTCCCGCCCCGCCGCCAGTGCCGGTCGCGTCCGCCGAGCCGGCGCCGGCGGTTGTCGAGGCCCCGGAGGTCGTGCCGGACGAGGCGGAAGCAAAGGAAGCCCAGCCGGCCGGGCTTCCAGCCGAGGTCGTGGAGCCCGAGGTGGCGGTGGCCGAGGTCGAACCGGCCGAGGTTGAGCCGCCCGTTTCCGATCCGGCCGGCGCGGTTGCGGGAGATGCCGGTGCGGGCAGCGAGCCGCCGGTGGCGATGGCCCCGGATGGCACCGTGCTGGAGCCGATGCCCGGGCGTTTCGAGGCCGCCGTCGACGCCAATCTCCGGCAGCGACCCGACGCAAGCTCACCGCGGGTCGGTCGCATCGCGAAGGGCACGCCGCTGAAGGCGATTGGCCGCGTGGCCGGCAGCACCTGGGTGTATGTCGAGCCGCAGGATGGCGAGCCGGCCTTCATCTTTGGCGGAGGAGTGGCCGAGCTTCCCGAGCCGCCACCGGCCCTGGCCGTGGCGGAAGCTGCGCCTGAGAAAGCGCCGGAGCCGCCGGCCGCCCCGACAGACGACGCACCGCAGGTCATGGCCGACGCGGCGGCCCAGGCTCCGATTGCGGTGCGCAACCATGAGGGTGTCCGGGACTGCGCCTACTGCCCGCCCCTGGTGCGCATCGACCCTGGCAGCTTCACGATGGGCAGTTCCGGGAGCGACGCCAGCCGCAAGCCCACCCGGCAGGTGACCATCGAGAAGCCGTTCGCGCTCGGCAGGTTCGAGGTGACGGTGGCCGAGTGGAGCGTCTGCGTCCAGGCAGGCGCCTGCACCCTTCCCCGGATGACCGAGCCGGCCGAAGGCATGCCGATCCACAACATCCACTGGGAAGACGCGATGGCTTATCTCGGCTGGCTCAGCCGGAGCACCGGGAAGACGTACCGGCTGCCGAGCGAGGCCGAATGGGAGTTCGCTGCCAGGGGAGGCACGGCCTCACGCTACTGGTGGGGCGACCGGATCGAGGCCGGCAAGGTGATCTGCCGGGCCTGCGAGGGCAGCGGCTTCCAGCGCCTGCGTCCGCCCATGGTCGATGCCCAGCCGGCCAATCCCTTCGGCCTGGTCGGGGTGAGCGGAGGCGTTGCCGAATGGGTCGCGGACTGCTGGTTCGACAGCTATGTGAACGCCCCCACCGATGGCAGCGTCCGTGACGCTCCCAATTGCCGTCGGCGCGTCCTGCGGGGCGGCTCATGGCGGGACGAGGCGGCCAATCTCGAGGTGAGCAGCCGCAATTTCTACGACGCCGACGTCCGCTACCTGACCAACGGCTTCCGGGTCGCCCGCGACCTGGAGTGACCCGTCAGCGCACCGTCACGGCAATCTGCTTCGAGACGACCGGCGGGTCGTGCGGGATATGATCGGCGTCGCCCATGATGAGCTGCAGCGTATGCCGGCCGGAAGGCAGGGTCACCACGGTCTCGGTCTGCCCGGCACCGAAATGAATATGGTTCTGGTCGCTGGGGATCGGCTCGTCGAGCGGCGGCAGGTCGGTGTCGATCAGGAGATGGTGATGGCCGGTGCCTTCGTGCGCGACCCCGGCCGGCGCTACGCCCATGTTGCGCAGGCCGAACCACACCTTGAACGGGCTCTTGACCACCTCGCCGTCGTTCGGCCAGCCGATATAGATGTACGCGTCCGGAGGAGCCGGGGTCAGCGTGCCCTGGGCCAGGGCGGCACCTGGCGCCAGCACCAGTGCCGCAATCGCCAGGATCCGGAAGGTGGTCGGCATCAGCGGCCTCCGCTTGGCCTGTCCCGGCAAGGACCGGGAGCTCATGGGCTGGGACGTCATGGAACAATGACCGTGATCTTCTCCGACACGATGGGCGGGTCGTGCGGGATGTGGTCGGCATCGCCCAGGATGAGCTGCAGCGTGTGTTCGCCCGGCGGCAGTTCGATCCTGGCCTCGGTCTGGCCGCCACCGAAATGCAGATGCTTCTGGTCGCTGGGGATCGGCTCGTCCAGCGGCGGCAGATCGGTGTCGATCAGCAGGTGGTGATGGCCGGTGCCTTCCTTGCGCACGCCGGCGGGGGCGATGCCCACATTGTTCAGTCCCATCCGCAGCCAGAACTTGCCGCCTTCGATGGTCTGGTTGTCGTAGGGCCAGATGATGTAGAGCCGGGCGCCAGGCGGCGCAGGCTCAGCGGCGGACGCTGCTCCTCCCAGCAGGACCGCAGCAAGACATCCCATGGCGAGCCGTTTCAGCATGCGGTTCCGGCCTCCCTGCCCAGTTGTCGTTTCCTAAGGCATGACACGCAGAATGATCTGGCTGCTTGCCCAGCGCCCCCAGCCGGGATCGGCAAGCAGGTCCTCCAGGGCCGCGAGCGTGGCCGCCCGGAGCGGTGCGGGTCCGGCACCGACGCCCAGTTCCGGCAACTCGGCGCCAAGGTCGCGTTCCGTGGCGATGCAGCGGAGTTCGGCGCCATCCAGTTCCGGAAGCGCGCGGAAGGACGCGGCTGCGCTGGCGCCGTCCTGCGGCAGCGGCTGGGCAGGATCAGCGGCGCGCACGGCCAGATCCGCGCGGAACACGGGGCGGACCTCGCCATCTGTGTCGCGGAGCAGGCAGTGGACATAGGCGTCATGGCTGATCCGCAGCTCGAACCGGATTGGCTCGGTAGCGTGGTAGGAGGGGTAGCGGCCGCGGTCGGAGGTCAGGAAGACGGAGAGGGGCGCCATGGACGGACGAAGGCGCTCGATCAGGGAAGCGGCCTGGCGGGCGCAGCCGGCCTCTGCCAGGGCCACCGCCCGGGCTGGTTCGTTCCGCGCCACCGGCAAAAGCCGCAGTTCCAGGGACCGCTGCTCGCCGGTGGCGAGGCTCGTCACCGTCAGCCGCCCGTCACGGACCGGCAGCCCGGCCGGCCAGGCAAGTTCCTTGTCCTGCTCACTCCAGGCCAGGCGCAGCTCCGGTTGCGGCGGGTCCTGGAGCAGCATGACGTGGAACGCCGGATCGGCGGGGCGCGCCAGGGCAGGCGGCTGGCCGGCCATGACGCACCAGATCCCGCCGGCTGCCGGGTCGATCGCCGGCAGCGGCTCGCCGTTCCCGGCTGCTGAGCGGGTCCCGCCCATCTCGCTATGGTCACGACTGCCGGCAAACAGGCCGACCGCCCTGTCGGCACTGGCGGAAGGTGGCGGCAATGGCCCGCTGAACGGGCCATCGACCGTCACGGTGCGGCCGGTAGCGACCAGGAAGGTCACGCTGGCGCCGTCCGGGATATCGATCGGTCCCTGATCCAGCACCTGTCCGGCGGCATGGCCCGGCGCAGTCGAGGCCAGGACCAGCGCAATCGGGTGTTCCCCCGGCAAGGCATCCGCGGCGTTCATAGCACCGAGCGCGGTCAGCGCTGCCAAGAGCTTGCGGAGACGTGGCATGGCCTGCCCACCTCGTTCGCCAGGATAATGGTCCATGCAGCGCAGGTTGTCGAGGGAGCCGCAGGCACCGTGCCTTGGTCCTCCGGCCGGGGGACACAGGAAGCTCTTGGTCAGGAGGAGGTGGAACGCCGTGGCTCCCAGCCGGTATGGGATGGGGCCACGGGATCAACAGGGAATATTTCCATTGAGCGTCGCTCCACCCCTTGCAGCGCTGCCCGTCCCCCTCCCGCGCAGCGAGCTGCCGGTGGATACGGTCGCCATGGCGCGCTGGCTGCTCGGCAAGCATCTGGTCCACGCGCATCCCGAGGGCCTGACCAGCGGACGGATCGTGGAGACCGAGGCGTACGTGCTCGGCGACACGAGCAGCCACGCCCATCGCGGCGAGACGCAGCGCAACCGCTCTATGTTCCTGGGGCCGGGCCACGCCTATGTCTATTTCATCTATGGGAGCTGGTTCGCGCTGAATGTCAGCGCCGAGCCGGCCGGGATCGGGGCGGGGGTGCTGATCCGCGCCATCGAGCCGATCCATGGCATTCCGCTGATGGAGCGGCGGCGTGGTTCCACGATCCTGCACGACCTGGCGCGCGGCCCCGGCCGGCTGGCGACGGCCATGGCGATCGACCGCACGCTGGATGGCATGGATCTTTTCGGCGGGGGACCGCTCCGTCTCTGCGCGGAGGACCGACCGGTCGAGGTGATCGGCGAGAGCGTGCGGATCGGGCTGTCCCGGGAGACCGAGCGGGTGCTGCGCTTCTTCGAGCGGGGCAGCCGGTTCGTCAGCGGGCCGAAACGGCTCGGCCGCTGATCAAGGCTGCCCCTCAGCGGCCGTAGATCCGGTCCAGGACCGAGGACACATCCACCATGCGCTCCGCATCGGCGGCGTAGCCCTCGCCTTCGGCCAGCCGCATCGCCCAGTCGGCCGCCGCACGGCCGCCCCAGGCATCCGGCGGCAGTGCCAGGTCTTCCCGGGACGTGCCGCGATAGCGCTCGGCGACGAAGTCGTAGAACGAGCCGTTCACGTTGCGCAGCGCCGCCCCACCCTCGGTGCCGTAGAACGCCGCGGAGATGACGGCGTCGCAGCCGGCCTGCAGGCGCCAGGAGCAGGCGAGCCGGACGGCCGCGCCGGATGCCAGCCCGATGGACGCCACGGCATAGTCCTCGACCCGGTCGGGATGGGGCGAAAGAGGCTGGCCGCCTGCGAACAGCCGGCTGGAGACGTCGGTCACCTGGGGAAAGTCCAGCGTCCACAGGGCGAGATCGACCAGATGGACCCCCAGGTCCATCACGCAGCCGCCGCCGGCCTGCTGCGGATCGTAGAACCAGGCCTTGTCCGGCCCGTAGGCATTGTGGAACACGAGGTCGACCGCGAAGACCTCGCCGATCCCGCCCGAGCGAAGCAACTCGCGGATCTGCCGCATGCCCTCGGTGAAGCGGTAGGACAGGTCCACGCCCAGGAGGCGGTCAGCCTGGCGGGCGGCGTCCACCACCGCCTGCGCCTCCGCCGCCGTGCGCCCCAGCGGCTTCTGGCAGAACACCGCCACGCCCCGCTTCAGCGCCCGGATCGACTGCTCGGCATGCATGGCGCTTGGGGTGGCGATCACCACGCCGTCCAGCTCCAGGTCGAGCAGGTCATCAAGGGTGGCGGCCTGCCGGGCGTCGGGCGCCAGCTTGAGGGCTTCGGCCGCCATCTCGGGCGACGGATCCGCGATCGCGGCCGCGTCGACCTTGCTGGTTGCCAGCATCGCCTCCATGCGATGGCGGCCGATCCAGCCGACGCCCAGGAACCCCAGGCGCGGACGGGTGAGGGAGGTGCTCGGCAGGATCGCGGCCATCAGAAGGTCACCCATGCCTTGAGGAACCCGTCCGGCCGGTCGCGGGTGGCATCCAGCGCCTCGTCCAGACGGTCGAGCGGGAAATGGTGCGTCAGAAGGGGTGCGGGGTCGAGCCGGCCATTGGCGACCGCGTCCACGGCGGCGCGGATGCCGTCGACATAGATGGCTGGATCGCGCTCGTGCGCGTTGACGACGTCGAGGCCCCGCCAGTTCCAGAGCTGCATGTTGACCTGGCGCGGGCCGTCCTGGTGATAGCCCGCCACGACCAGCCGGCCGCGCTCGCGGGTCAGTTCGGCGGCCAGGTCGAGCGGCCACTGCTTGCCCACCGCCTCGACCACCCGGTCGCAGAAGTTCCCGCCGGTAAGGTTCTTCACCCGCTCGATGATCGCATAATGGTCGTCCATCGGGATGGTCTCGGCAGCGCCCATGCGCCGCGCCAGGTCGAGGGCGAAGGGGCGGCGCGCGATGGCGATCACCCTGGCGCCCGCTTCCGCGGCGAGTCTGGTCAGGATCGCCCCGAGGAAGCCGATCCCGACGATGGCGACGGTCTGGCCTGGCTGGATATTGCAGCGCTGGAAGATGTTCATCGCGCAGCCGAGCGGTTCGCCGGGAAAGGGCTGCCCGGCCAGGGCCTCGGGGAGGCCGACCACCGCGTCCGCCTGGGCCAGGTCGTACTCGGCATAGGCATGGAAGGAGAGTGCTGCCACCCGTTCGCCGCCCTCAAGGCCGTTCACGCCTTCGCCGACAGCATCCACGATGCCCCATCCCTCATGGCCGAGCCCGCCCGGCTCGGTGGGGAACTGCATCCATTCCGGCCCGGCCCAGGGGGTGAGGTTGGAGGCGCACACGCCACAGCCTTCCAGCCGGATCCGGACCTGGCCCGGGCCCGGCTGCGGGATGGCGACCCGGTCGATCCGGATCTCGCCGGGACCGGTCACGATCGCCGCTCGCATGGTTCGCTCTGCAGCCGGTGCTGCACTCATCAATCTCTTCCTCGCTGGCAGGGGGGCTCCGCTTCGGCATGTCGAAGGCGTGCCGGGATGAGCATCTTCTACCGACCCAACGCATCGGCTCGCACCGCGTTCCCTGCATTCGCAGGGGTAAACGGTGGGAGCATCCCGATGGTGAAGACGGCTTGCCCCGCGTGATGAGACCTGGGATGGCTCGCTTGCTCCGATCCTCCAGAAGCAAGGCCGCCGATGACGAGCTCCACCTTCTCCCGGATATCCAGCTGGCGGCTGCCTCGGTTCGGGTCCGGCTGGATTGGCGCAATCCTGCTGGCTGGGCTGGCCGCGCTGGCTCCCGCCGGTCATGCACAGAGCGATCCGGAGCCCTGGCCGCGCGAGGCACAGGCCCCGCTGGTGCCCGATCCGACCGTGACCTGGGGCAGGCTCGACAACGGCATGCGCTACGCGATCATGCCCAACCGGACTCCGCCCGGCCGGGTGAGCCTGCGCCTCCTGATCGAGGCGGGCTCCCTGATGGAGGACGACGACCAGCGCGGCCTCGCTCATTTTCTGGAGCACATGGCGTTCAAAGGTTCGGAGAACGTGCCGCCGGGCGAGTTCGTCCGCTACCTGCAGCGGCAGGGGATGAGCTTTGGCGCCGACACCAATGCCCGCACCGGGTTCGACAGCACGGTCTACGTGCTCGAACTGCCCGGCAACACGCCCAAGCTGGTTGACGACGGTCTGTTGATGCTGAGCGAGGTCGCTGGCCGGCTGTCGCTGCTGCCGGCCGAAATCGAAGCCGAGCGCGGCGTCATCCTCTCGGAAAAGAGGCTGCGCAACACTCCTTCGGCGCGCAGCACCGACGCCATGCTGGAATTCATGCTGGACGGCACGCTCTACCCGGAGCGGATCCCGATCGGCACGGAGCAGGTCATCAAGACCGCCGGGCGGGAGGAGTTCGAGCGGTTCTATCGCGACTTCTACACACCGGAGCGGAGCGTGGTCGTGGTGGTGGGCGATATCGATCCCGATATGGTCGAGCCGATCGTCGAGAAGCATTTCGAAGACCTGAAGCAGCCAGCCGAGCCTGCCAGCGGACCGGAACTGGGCGCCGTCGCGGCGACGGAGGCGGACGCCCTCTACTTCCAGGATGCGGGCCTGCCGACCGGCATCGCCCTGATGCATTCGCGCCCGGCCGGACCTCCGGCCGACAGCCTCGATCGGGTCGACCAGCGCCTGGTCCAGGCGATCGCGCAGCTCATGCTGAGCCGCCGCCTGCAGAGCCTGTCGCTTGCGGAGGACTCGGCGTTCTCCCAGGCCGGCGCCTGGACCACGCGGGTGCCGCCGGTGGCCGAGATCAGCACGTTGAGGCTGCGCACTACCTCGGAGCGCTGGAAGGAGGCGCTGGCCGCGGGGGAGCAGGAGCTTCGCCGGGCCCTGGAGCATGGATTCTCCACCCAGGAAATGGAGGAGGCCATCGCCATCCTGCGCAGCGAGTTCCAGGCGCGCGCGGCCGCCGCGGCGACGATGTCGTCCGCCGAGAAGGCCGAAGCGCTGGTCTCGACGGTGCAGGAGGACGAGGTCTTCACCGACATCGCGGCCGACCTCGACCTGTTCGAGCGGACCGCAGCGGCGCTGACGACCGACAAGCTGGCGGCGTCGCTCCGGGACGCCTGGGGCACCGGCGAGGTCCGGGTGATGCTGTCGGGCTCCTTTCCCCTTGAGGATGCGAAGCAGCAGATCCTGGATGCCTACCACGAGAGCCGTGCGGTGGAGGTGGAGCCCCGCGAGGAGCGAGCGGTGGTGCCGTTCGCCTACCAGGATTTCGGCACCGCCTCGGAGGTGGTGGCCCAGGAGCGGATCGAGGACCTGGGCATCGTCTCCAGCCGGTTCGGCAACGGGGTCCAGCTCGACGTCAAGCCCACCGAGCTGGAGGCGGATACGATCGAGGTGGCGGTGCGGTTTGGAGCCGGCAAGCTTGCCATGCCCAAGGACCAGCCGGGGCTGAACCTGCTGGCGAGCATGGGCTTCGTCGCGGGCGGGCTTGGCCAGCACGATGCGGACCAGCTCAACCGGATCTTTGCGGACAAGCAGGTCGGGGTCGATCTGGTCGCGGCCGAGACATCGTTCGTGCTGACCGGTACGACCACGCCCGAGGACCTGCCCGACCAGCTCCGGCTGATGGCGGCCTATCTGACCGATCCGGGTTTCCGGCCCGATGCGCTGGCGCGGTTCCGGCGGCAGGTTCCGGACCTCTACCGGTCCCTGGCGGCGTCGCCGGGCGGGGCCATGGAGGGGCCGGTGGCGCTCCTGATCCATGACGGCGATCCCCGTTTCGGCCTGCCTCCGCAGGAGGAAATGGCCAGGCGGACCCTGGACGAGCTGCGGGCATGGATGGAGCCCGGCATGCGGACAGGGCCGCTGCAGGTGGTGCTGGTCGGCGATGTCGACCTGGCGGCTGCCACCGACCTGGTCGCGCAGACCTTCGGGTCCCTGCCCGATCGCGGGGAGGGCGAGGCCGTGACGCCGCCCGTCATCCGCCTGCCGCAGCGGGACGAGCCGGTCCGCTTCCTGCACCAGGGGGCTGCCGACCAGGCCATGTCGCTGGTGTTCTGGCCGACCGCCGACAGCAGCGACCGGCAGCGCGAGGCGGGCCTGGACATTCTGGCCGACATCCTTGCCGACCGGCTGCTCCATGCGGTCCGCGACGGCGAGGGCGCCAGCTATGGTCCGGAAGCGTTCAACCAGTCGTCGCTCACCCTGCCGGGCTATGGCTATCTCGCTGCGATCCTGGACCTGCGCGCCGAGGACGCCCTGCGGCTGAACAAGATGACCGTGGCCATCGCCGCATCCCTGCAGGAGGGCATCGAGGAGGACGACCTGAGACGTGCCCTGGAGCCCAGGCTGGCGCAGGTGGAAGCCAATCGACAGTCCAATCGCTGGTGGGCGTTCGCCGTGCTGCTCGCCATGCACCAGTTCCCGGACCGCCTGGACGCTGCGCGCAGCGCCAGGGCCGACCTGCAGGCGCACACCACCGAGAGCATCCAGGCCCTGGCCAGGGGCTATTTGGCCGCGGACCGCGCGCTGCGGGTCCTGGTGCTGCCCGACCCGGCTGGCTGAGGCCAGCCGGCCCTGCAGCGCGGCACCCTGGTCTGGTTCAGGATCGGTTCTTGGCCAGCGCCCGCTGGAGCGCCTCGCTCAGCTCGTCGCGGCGGAACGGCTTCTGGACGACCGGGGTGCCGGGGTAGGCGATCGCCAGCCCGGACCGCTCATGCCCGGTCGCGAAGATGAACGGAATGCCCCGCAACCGCAGACGGTCGGCCACGGGGAAACTGCGGATGTAGCCGCCCAGATTGACGTCCAGCACCGCCACGTCGAACGCCACCCGCTCGACCAGGTCCAGGGCCGTTTCCAGCTGCGAAGCCACCTCGACCACCTCGAAGCCCAGGTCGTCGAGCATGTCCTCCAGCAGCAGGGCGACGAGGGTTTCGTCCTCGACAAGAAGAACGCGGCGCATTCTCTTTCCAAGTCGCTGACCAAGCAGTGAACTGGCCTCACCGATGGGGAGCGACCAGCCCCCCCACGAGGTTCAGTTCATGGGCTGGGATCGGCGCCCGGATCGTGCACACCAGCCCAGCCGGTTCGAAAGCCATCTCCGCGGTCCCGCCGAACTCCCGGGCAAGTCCCTTCTCGATCAGGCGGGTTCCGAACCCCCGTTGGACGGGCGGGTTCACCGGCGGTCCATCCACCTCCTGCCAGCGCAGTTCGAGGACGAGGCCATCCGCCACGTCGTGCAGCCACCACTCGATGAGCACCCGGCCGGCAGCGTTCGAGAGCGCCCCGTACTTGACCGCATTGGTGCAGAGTTCGTGGATGCCCATGGTCAACGCCAGCGCCATCTTCGGCGTGACGTTGATCGGCGGCCCGGCGACCGAGAAGCGAGAACGGCCGCCGGCGCAGAACGGCTCGATGCCCGCGTCCATCACCTCGCGCAGCGGGGCGCCCAGCCAGTTCTCCTTGGTCAGGACGTCATGGGCGCGGGACAGGGCGATCAGACGGCCCTCGAAGGTCGCAAGACCGGTGCGGACGTCGGTGCTGCCCCTGAAGCTCTGCGCGGCGATCGACTGGACGGTGGCCAGGGTGTTCTTGACCCGGTGGTTGAGCTCACCGATCAGCAGGTCCTGCCGCCACTGCGCCTGCTTCTGCTTCTGGTCGTAGCTGTCGGCCTGGGCGAGGGCGCGGCGCAGCGCGATCTCGTTCTCGACATGATCCGTGACGTCGATCCCGCTGCCGAAATAGCCGGCCATGCCGCCGTTCTCGTCGGTGAAGGGGGCACCGTTGTCCCGGATCCAGCGATAGACGCCATCATGCCGCCGCAGGCGGTAATCCATGGTGAAGCGCTCGCCGGTGTCGAAGGCCGAGGTGAACACCTCGAGGCAGCGCTGGTAGTCGTCGGGATGGATGACGTCTGCCCATCGAAACTCCGGCCCTAACGACGTGCCGGTGAAGTCGAGCCACGCCTTGTTGGTCCAGGCGCACGCCTTGTCCATCCCGCACCGCCAGATCAGCACCGGGGCATGGTCGGCCAGGATGCGGTAGCAGCGCTCGTTCGAAGCTTGGGCCTCTTTGCTCGGTTCCAGGGCAGGATTGTCCATCCGCGTCACGGTCCGATGGTCAACGACGTCCTCCACCGGTTAGCAGGGGCGGGGCGGCCGCACCATCGCCAGAACGACCGGCGGCTCAGTCCACCCCGAAGCTCACCGTCGTCCGCTCGGTCAGCTGGTCGCCCTCCAGGCGGAACAGGGGCATGACCGTGCTGAACGGATAGGCGGCATCGATGGTGAGGGTGACCTGACCCGAGGCGACCTCGCGGCTCACGCAGAGGCGAAGATTGCCGGTGCGCAGGAACGGCGTCGTCCGGGCAACCGCCGCCGCCGGAGCAGAGCACCCCTCCAGCGCCGGATCGATCATGGCCCGTCTGGCCGCCGCGGCGCTGACCTCGCGCAGCGACGCCTGGGTGAAGTACAGCCTGGCGATCTCGATCGTGCCGATCATCATGGTGAAGAACATCGCGCCGACGATCGCGAACTCGATGGAGGTCGTGCCCCTGCGGCAGCGCATGTCCGGGCTCGGCTTCTAGCGGATGCGCAGGGTCATGCTGCCCTGCACGCTGGTGAAGTTGGGCAGCAGGATGGGGCTGAAGCCCCGGGTGACGGTGATCGAGACGAAGCGCTGCAGGGCGGTGGCGCAACTGGTCGAGGTGCAACTGGTCGCGCCGGAACCGGGGCAGACGCAGGTCATCGCGGTCGGCTGCACGACGATGTCGTTCCACCCGGGCAGGGCCTGGCGAACAGCGGCGGTGATCCCGGCCGAATCGGTTGGCGCGGACATCGCGTACTGGGCTCCGGCCCGGGCGGCCGCCTCCAGGCGGAGGCTCTGCTGGATGGCGCCGCCCAGATCGATCACCCCCATCAGGGTCAGCGCCAGCACCGGCAGGATCACCGCGAACTCCAGGGCGGCGATCCCGCGCCGGTCGCGGGCAAGACGCAGAAAGGGCCGGATCAGGTCGGGCATCGGCTACTCCACCAGCCGGACCACCTGGGCGCGGGGGATGCCGGCGCCCAAGGCTGCGCAACCGGACACCTCGACATAGGTGTCGGCGGTTCCCGTGAAGTCCAGGGTGCCGCCGATGAGCGCCGTGCAGGTGGATCCGGCGACGCTCGAGTTGCCGTTGAACTTCACGTAGGACTTCGGAAAGTACATCGCGCCCTCCAGCCTGCTGTCGGCGCCGCCATTGATGCGGATCGATGGGTTGCCGCTGTTGTTGCTGGTCGCCCGGGGATCCCGGAAGAACAGGACGCCATTGAAGTCCCGATCATCCGGGTTGACCCGGGGCGCCCGCAGCGTCACCGCGGCCTGGGCGTTGATGTGGATGCCGCCGATCAGGGCAGGGTCGCCGGTGAAGATGATCGTGACCCCGGAATCGCCGGTGCAGGCGCTACACGTGATGGTCCCTCCACCAAAATCCAGGGAGGCATTGCGGAAGACATAGGTCCCCGGCGCGAAATCGAGCGTCTTATTGCCGTTCAACGACACTGATGAGCAGTAGGCGCGTGTCAGGCCGGTGGGGGTGATCTGGCCGGTGCTGGGGGGGCTGCCGAGGCAGGTGGGCGACAGTACCTTGGTGTCCAACGCCGCATAGGGATTGGATACCGGGAGTTGATACTCCGCATAGGGTCGGGTCAATCGCACCGATGCACTGTTGCACCCGGAGCACCCGCCAGCGGCATGGAGAGAATAGGCGCTCACGCTGGCGGAGCCGGTGACCTCAATCGATCTAGACATAGAAGCATTGGAGGCGAGCACGCAGTCGCGGCCGCTGGTGAAGCTGTTGCCGCCCATGAGAAGGCCGCCGTCGAGCGCCAGAATGCAGGCACTCGCGGTTCCCGCCAGCGAGGCCACGGCGCGGGTCGCCACCGTGGGCGGGCTTTCCATGAAGAGTTCCGCCAGCATCAGCGGCTGGACCTGGCGGATGACCACCTCCACCGAGGCCTGGTCGCCTGCCCGCGGACCCGCGGATGGCGGGTGAGCGACGCTGATCGTGGTGGCGGCGTTGCTGGTAAAGCCGTTCTGGCCGGCAAGATCGATGCTGGCGGCATTGATCTGGGCGGTCCGATTGGCGGGACTGGCCAGGGCCAGCGCGATGGCGCCGGCCCTGGCCGAGGCATCCGCGGCATTCTGGGCATTGCGGCGGACGAGGTACCAGCTGCCTGCCTCTGTCGCCAGGGCGACCATCCCGAAGAAGGCCGTGGCCGCGACCGCGAAGATCAGGGAGGTGGCGCCCCGGCGGTCGGCCGGCCAGCGCTGCTGCAGCCATCCCCAGCCGGTCCGGAGCAGACGGCGTCCTGACGGCGCCAGGAAACTGGTTGAACAGGCCAGATCGGGGGTGGGCGAGGGATCCATGGGACCACGCGTATAAGCCGGGTTGGCAGGCATCTTCTGGATCGAGCGCCGCCGGGCCCCTTGTTCCTACCGACACGTGAGGGACGTGGTACCCATCATGGTCCAGCACATCTCATCCGGATAGTCCTAAAAATGAGCTGTACAAGTCTATTCACCTATCAGTGGACATCGATAGCAGATAGCCGTCTTTTTGGTGAAATGTTTGAACGAACTTGTATCTATTTGGATGGTTCCCGGAAAATTTTATTAAACGCGCCGATTCATCTGCTTGATCCGTCTGCATGGAGGCGCTATCGCAATGATGACGGCTCGGACCATCTTCCTAGATAAAATGGGATGAAGGTCTCGTGCCATCGCACATCCGTGCCGTAATGATCGGGTAATCTGTGCGCAGCGCAGATGGGGGACTAATCGATGGTTGACTTCGTCACTTCGCGCGTCGTGGCCGCGCTTTCTTGCCGCAAGGGCGTCACTGCTCTGGAGTATGGCGTCATCGCCGCCGGCATCGTGCTGGTCGTCGTTACGGCGGTCGCAGCACTTGGCCCGCAATTGACCACCATGTTCACTGCAGTTGGGGACGGCCTCTAAAACTGACCCACTGGAGGACCGTCGGCGCCGTATGGCGCCGACGGTCACTTCATTGAGGCGCCTCCGAAGATGTCGTCCATGCTCGCCGTCGCAGCCCTTTGCAGCATTGGCCTTCTCATTTTGGCGGCATGGCGCGACATCGCGGTGCGGGTCATTCCCGATGAGATCAGCCTGTGTCTTGCGGGAATTGGCTTGGTCGTACGTGCGTCCTTCGGGCCCGAGGCACTCCTTGTCTCGCTGGCAGCGGCGCTCGCGCTGTTCGGTCTGCTGGTCGTGCTGCATGCGCTTGGCCTGATGGGCGGTGGAGACGTGAAGCTTGCAGCCGCGGTGGCGGTAGGACTTGCCCCCTTCGACAGCTATCACTTCGTGGTCGTCACGGTGCTGGCTGGCGGGGTGCTGTCGCTTCTCTATCTGTGGGCGGCGCGTCGCTTGCCGGCGCCTGATCGTATGCGGCGCATCTCGCTGATCGCGAGGGTGCGCGATGTCGAGATGAAACGTATCCGCCGGAGGGCCTCGCTGCCCTACGGCGTGGCCATCGCGGCAGGCGGTGGCTGCATCCTGCTGCGTCGCCTCCTGTGGGCGTGAACATCCGACTGAAACGACATGATGCTCCGCCTCCTCCTGGTGTTTTCGCTGATCGCGGCAGCCGTCGGGCTCGGCTACATTGCCTGGCTCGCTCTATTTCCTTCGCGGGACGTCGCCGAGGCGGTCCTGGTCCAGGGTCCGCCGCCGCCCGCTCCCGTCCGCGTGCTCACCGCTGCGCAGTCGCTTCCGGTGGCCACCCTGCTCAAGGACAGCGACCTCGTCGTCCGGGAGTTGCAGCCCGAGGCGGTGCCGCCGGACGCCCTGATCGATTCTGAGGAGGTGCGCGCCGGGGTGCGGGGTGCCATGTTGCGGCGCTACGTGGATGCAGGCGCCCCGGTGCTGCGCGGCGACGTCCTGCGCCTGCGCGACCGGGGTTTCCTGGCAGCCGTGCTGCGGCCGGGAACCCGTGCCATCTCGATTGGGGTCGATGCGGTGACCGGCGCGGCCGGCCTGGTATGGCCGGGCGATCAGGTGGACCTGATCCTCACCCAGGAGATCGACGACGAGGGCACTGCCCAGGGCCGGCGCGTGTCGGGCGAGACCGTGCTCACCGATATCCGGATCATCGCCGTCGACCAGCAGATCGCTCAGGCACGCGGCGATGCCGAGGAGGAGCGCCAGGCCGCCCGCACCGTCACGCTCGAAGTGACGCCCCAGCAGGCGGAACGGGTCGCGGTCGCCGCGCGGCTGGGCAACATCGCCCTCTCGGTCCGCGCTGTGGACGGGCCGCCCGACCTGCCCGCCGGGAGCAGCGGGCCCGTTTATGGGGCCGACGTGTCGGCTGCCCTGCTGACGCCGCCGCCGGCCGTGGCGACCCGCGTCCGGGTCGTTCAGGGAGGCGATCAGCAGGACGTGGTCTTTCCATGAAGGCCATGAAGGGCGGCTGGCGCCTCTGGCTCGCCGCGCTGATCCTGGTCGGTCCCTGCGAAAAGGCTTTCTCCCAGGACCAGCCGCCCGATCCGACTGTCCTAACGCCACCCCTGGCGACTCCTGCGCCGGCTCCCGCCATTCAGCCGGTGGAACTGGAGGTCGGCACCGGTCGGCTGGTGCAACTGCCCGGCCCAGCAACCACCGTGCTCGCCGCCGATCCCCGGATCGCCCGGGTCCAGCCTGCTTCGGCGACCACGCTGTTCCTGATGGGGGTGGCGAGCGGGCGCACCACCGTGATTGCGACCGCCGACGACGGCGTGCCGATCGCCGAGTACGACGTCATGGTCGTGGCGAGTCCGGCCGATGAGCCGGAGTTCGCTCCGGACCTTGGCCTGGAGGCGACGCAGGATGGGGTGGCGCCGCTGGACGCGGCGGCGATCGAGGCGGCCATCCACCGGACCGTGACCGGTGCCGACCAGGTTCGGGTGGAGGCGTCGGACAACACCGCGGTCCTCTCCGGCTCGGTCGCGACCGGTGCGGACGCGCAGGCGGTTCTGGCGGTGGTACGCGGCTTTCTCGGGAAGGGGCAGACGGTCGCCAACCGGCTCACCGTGCTGTCGGGCATTCAGGTCAACGTGCGGGTTCGCGCGATCGAGGTTTCCCGCGAGGTCACCCGCGAACTGGGCTTCAACTGGCAGGCCCTGTTCAGCAGCGGCAGCTTCGCGCTGGGCTTCGTGACCGGAGGGGCCGGGCCGTTCTATGCGGGAGCCACGATCGGCGGGCAGATCCTTTCCTCGCTGAACGGCCGCACCGCCAACCTGAACGGCGGCCTGCCCAACCGGATCGGCATCGGCTACCGCTCGGCCAATTTCGACCTGAACGCGATCATCGACGCCTTGGCAGCGGACCAGCTGATCACCGTGCTGGCCGAGCCCAACCTGACGGCTCAATCGGGCGAGACTGCGAGCTTCCTGGCCGGCGGCGAATTCCCGATCCCGGTCGCGGCCGACGACGACAAGATCACCATCGAGTTCAAGCCGTTCGGCGTCAGCCTCGCCTTTGTCCCAACCGTGCTCTCCCCCGACCGGCTGAACCTTCGGGTGCGGCCGGAGGTCAGCGAACTGTCCGACAACGGCGCCATCGACGTGCCGATCGGGGGCGGCAGCCTGCGGATCCCGGCTCTTTCGGTAAGGCGCGCCGAGACCACGGTCGAACTTGGCAGCGGGCAGAGTTTCGCCATCGCCGGGCTGCTGCAGCGCTCCACCGCGCAGCTCACCAACGGGGTGCTGGGCCTCTCCGAGCTGCCGGTGCTGGGCGCGCTGTTCAAGTCGGAGGCGTTCCGGCGCAACGAGACCGAGCTTGTGATCATCGTGACGCCCTACCTCGTCCAGCCGGTGTCGGATCCGAAGGATCTGGCGACGCCGCTCGACGACTTCCGGCCCGCCACCGATCTGGAAAGGATCCTGCTGCACCGGCAGGCCGCGCGCGGGCAGGTCCCGGATCCGGTCGGTCCGGAACCGTTCGACGCCGGCTTCATCGTGGAGTGATCGATCCATGCGCCGCACGATCCTGATCCTCGCTCTGCCGCTGGGCCTGACCGCCTGCGACACCGATCCGTTCGCCCGGCCGGGCACGCTGCGCGCCACCGGGGTCAACCAGGCCAACCTGCTGGCGATGCTGGTCGAGCCGGACCATGCGCGGATGGGAATAGGCGCTGGCGACTCATCCGGTCCTGCCGCGGCCGATGCCGTGGATCGCCTGCTGGCAGGCGAGCGTTATCCGCTGGCCGAGTCCTTCACCAAGCTTTCCGGCGAGTGAGGCTGGGCCCATGACCAGCCATGTTGCCCCCCCTGGTTCTGCCGCCGCTCCGGTGCCGGCCCGCGCCAGCAGCACTGCCCCGGGCGATGCCGAGCGGGCGGCGCTGCTGGCGTTCTTGGCCGATGACGAGAGCGAGGCCGCGGTCCAGGCGGGCTTGGCCGACATGATGGCGGGCGCCCAGATCCGGCGCGGCAACGTGCGCACGGCCACCCGTTCCCTGGTAAGCGAGCCGACCCCGCGCATCCTGCTGGTGGACATCTCCGGGATCGACGACCCGATCCATGCGCTCAACGAGCTGGCGGCGGTCTGCACCCCGGATGTGCGGGTGCTGGTGGTGGGCGAGCGGTCGGAGGTGAGCTTCTATCGCGAGCTCACCCGCGAGCTGGGCGTCGCCGAGTATATCTTCAAGCCGCTGACGCGCGGCAACGTCGCCTCCCTGTTCGGACCGCTGGTGATTCCCTCCGGCGCCAAGCCGGTGCAGCGGGGTGGTCAGGTCATCGCGGTGTGCGGCGCCCGCGGCGGGGTCGGGGCGACCACGATCGCGGTCAATCTCGCGCTGCAGCTGGAGGCGACCAAGGGTCATATCGCGCTCTTGGACCTGCACCTGCGCGGCGGGACCGCGGCGATGATGCTGGGCGCCAGGGTCAGCAACGGCCTGCGGGTGGCGCTGGAGGAGCCGGACCGGGCCGATGCTCTGTTTCTCGACCGGATGGCGGTGACCATCCAGGGACGGCTCCGCCTGATCGCCGCGGAAGAGCCGTTCGAGGCCCAGATCGATCCCTCGCCCGAGGCGGTATCGCAGCTCCTGGAGCTCCTGCGCCAGCGCTTCAGCCAGATCGTGGTCGACCTGCCGATGCCGCCATCGTCGTGGGAGCGGCAGGTGCTGGCGGAAGCGCGCCACTCGATCGTGGTGTTTGGACCCGACCTGGCCGGCATCCGCGACGCCGAGGCCACTCGCCGGATGATGACCTCGATGTCCTCCAGCAGCCAGCCGATCCTGGTGCTCAACCGCGCGAGCATGCCAGGCGGGCTGAAGCTGCCGCTGATCATCGAAGGCCTGGGGCGGCGGCCGGACGTGGTCATCCCCGACCTGCCGCGCCACCTGCCCCGGGCGGCCAATCTCGGCCAGTCCGCCGGGGCCGGCAGCGCCCCTCTCCGCAAGGCGCTGGCCCCCATCACCCAGGAGATCTTCGGCGTGCGCGCCGAGGCGGGCGGCCGCTCGTCGCTCCTGCGCTGGCTGTTGGCACGATGAAGACGTTTGGACGCCGCAACGAAGTCGCTCCGGCAGCCCCGCCCCAGGCATCGCCATCCATGCCATCGGCGGCGCGGCCCGAGGGGGAAAGCCCGCTGAGCCGCCTGCGCCGGCAGGTGATGGAGCGGGTCGACCCAGTTGCCGCCTCGGTGCTGCCGGCAGCCGAGCTGCAGGTCCAGCTGGAAAGCCTGGTGCACGACCTGGCCAACCGTGAACGGCTGGAGCTGGCGGCACACGAACAGGCCAGAATCGCCGAGGAACTGGCCTACGACATGGTCGGCTTCGGGCCACTGGAGCCGCTGCTGCGCGACGACAGCATCAGCGACATCATGGTCAATGGCCCGGACCACGTGTTCGTCGAGGTGCGCGGCAAGATGCTGCGTGCCAACATCCGGTTCCGCGACGCCGCCCAGGTTGCGTCCATCGCCCAGAAGATGGCCGCGGGCGCCGGTAGGCGGGTCGACGAGTCGAGCCCGCTGGTGGACTGCCGGCTGCCGGATGGCAGCCGCGTCAACGTGGTGTTCCCGCCGCTGGCCCTGGACGGCGCCTGCATCTCGATCCGCAAGTTCTCCAAGAAGAAGATCGACTTCGAGGCGATGGTCGGCTTTGGCAGCCTGTCGCCGCCCCTGGCCCGAGTTCTGGAGATTGCGGCGCGCGCCCGGCTCAACATCGTGATCTCGGGCGGCACCGGTTCTGGCAAGACCACCATGCTGAACGCGCTGAGCCGGCTGATCGACCATGATGAGCGTGTCGTCACCATTGAGGATGCGGCGGAACTGCAGCTGCAGCAGCCCCATGTCGTCCGGCTGGAGACCCGCCCCGCCAACCTGGAGGGCCGCGGCGAAATCCACCAGCGCGAGCTGATCAAGAATGCGCTGCGGATGCGGCCCGACCGGATCATCGTCGGCGAGGTGCGTGGTGCGGAAGCCTTCGACATGCTGCAGGCGATGAACACCGGCCACGACGGCTCGATCTGCACGGTGCACGCGAACACGACCCGCGACGCCCTGACCCGCATCGAGAACATGGTGCAGATGGGCATGGCCAGCCTGCCGGTGCGTGCGATCCGGACGCAGATCGCCAGTGCGGTCGACATCATCGTGCAGATCCAGCGGATGCGCGATGGTGGCCGGCGGGTCATCCAGGTCTCGGAGGTCGCCGGCCTGGAGGGCGACGTCATCACCATGAACGACGTGTTCAGCTTCGAGTTCAGCGGCGAGGACCGCTCCGGCCGGATCACCGGGCGTTGGGTGACGCCCGGCATGCGGCCGGGCTTCTTCGACCGCCTGGAATATTTCGGGCTGGGCGATGCCTGGATGCGGGCGCTGGTCGATGGTTGACCGGGACGCCCTCCTCGCCGGTGCGGCGGCCTTCCTGGCACTGTGCCTGCTCGGGCTCGCCATCTGGCTGATGCTGCGCGAGCGCGGGCGCAAGCTGCGGGCACGCGTGCGGGACGTCGCCGCGAAAGCGCACCCTGCACCGGCGCCGGTCGATGCGCTGCCCAGCATCCGGGTGGCTGCGAGCAGCGACCGGCCGATCCGGCAACGGCTGGCGCGGCTGTTCAGCTTCAATCCGGACCTTCCGGAGGAGCAGGTGCTGGCATGGCCGGTGGTGGTCCTGCTTGCAACCGGCATCGGCCTGCTCGGCTGGTGGGTCGCCGGCTTCTATCTCGGCCAGATCGCCGCCCTGCCGTTGGCTCTCCTGAGCGGGGTGATGGGCGCCCGGATGATCTTTCGATGGCAGCACCGCCGCTACTGCGACGCCCTGTTCAAGCAGGTGCCGGACGCGCTGGGCCTGATCCTGCGCGCCGTGCGCTCCGGCCTGCCGATGGGCGAGGCGCTGCGCAGCGTGGCGCGCGACATGCCGGCACCGACCGGTCCCCAGTTCGCTCGGATCGTGGGGGAGACCTCGATCGGCAACAGCGTCGATTCCGCCTTCCTGCGGCTCTACGAGCGCACCCACGTTACCGAATACGGCTTTCTCGCCGTCACCCTGGGCCTGCAGGCGCAGACCGGCGGCAGCCTCGGCGAGACCCTGGAGAACCTGGCGGAGATCGTGCGCAAGCGGGTTGCCCTGGCCGCACGCGCCCGGGCGCTGGCCTCGGAATCGACCGCGTCCGCGCTGATCCTGATCGCCCTGCCGTTCATCTGCGCCTTCGCCATGTCGGTGATCCGCCCGGGCTATCTCGACGCGTTCTGGAGCGATCCGACCGGTTTCAAGATGATGGTGACCGGCCTGACGCTGATGGCGTTCGGCGCGATGAGCATTCGCTGGCTGATCCGCCGTGCGACGGAGGACTAGCCGTGTCGCCTGCCCTGATCGGGGCCGCCGCGGCCTCCCTCGCGGCGCTCAGCCTATCCGTGGTGGTGGCGGTCGTGCTGGCGCATCTGGCCGAGGAAGGCGACCTGATCCGGCGCATCCGCACCGTCATGCATCCCCCCGCCAAGGGGCAGCCGCCGGCAGCGGCATCGCTGGCCGTCAGCGTCGCCAGCATGTTCGCCCATCTGGGCGAGGCCCTGCGCGGCACGCGCCTGGTTTCTCCCCAGGACCTGGCGCAGCTCGAGCGTGCCATCGCGGCGGCAGGCTTCGATCCCAGGCGCGCGGCCTCGGCGTTCATCGGGGTGAAGATGGTGGTGCTGCTGGGTTGCCCAGTCGCGGGCTACCTGCTCGGGCTCCTGATCACCAGAACCGCGCTGGCGCATCTGATGGTCGTCGCCGTGGCCCTGATCCTGGGCGTGTTCGTCCCGGGCTTCGCGCTGCGCCTGTTGCGCCGCCCCTATCTGAAGTCGCTGCGCAAGGGGCTGCCGGATGCGCTCGACCTGATGGTGGTCTGCGGCGAGGCGGGGCTTGGCCTGGAGTCGGCGGTGAACCGGGTGGCGCGGGAGATGGCGCAATCGAACGCGTCGGTGGCACGGGAATTTGCAGTCCTCAGCCAGGAACTGCGCATGCTTCCCGATCGCCGGGAGGCGTTGATGCGGATGGGGGAGCGGACCGACCTGGAGGGCTATCGCCGGCTCGGGTCTACCCTGGCCCAGGCCCTGCGCTATGGGACGCCCTTGACCCATGCGCTGCGCGTGCTGGCGGCCGAGATGCGCCAGGAGAGGATGGTGGCGATGGAGGAGAAAGCGGCCCGGCTGCCGGCCCTGCTGGTGCTGCCGCTGATCCTGTTCATCATGCCGAGCCTGTTCATCGTCCTGATCGGCCCCTCCATCCTGCAACTGATGAACAATCTGTGAGTCCGCCCATGGTGTTGCCGGCCCGTCGGCGCGTTGTCGCCGTTCTGATTTCCCTGGCGATGTCTGCCTGCGCCTCTTCGGAACAGGCGGCGCTGCGAGAGCCTGACGATTCATCGCGGATGCGGGTGGCCTCGGTTGCGGAAGCGAACGGCCAGCCGGGGGTGGCGTTGTCGCTCTACGGAATTGAGGCTGGCAACCGCCCGGACGATCCGCAGGCGCAGGCGCGCTATGCCGCGGCTTTGAGGCGCGCGGGCGGGGTGGCGCAGGCCGATGAAGTGCTGAACCAGGCGCTGGGCCGGATGCCGGGCGCCCCGGCGCTGCTGGTCCAGTCCGGACAGATTCGTCTGCTCGCCGGCGACCCGGAGGCGCTTGATCTGTTTGAGCGTGCTTTGGCGGCAGATCCGGACGACGCGGACGCGCTCAGCGGCAAGGCTATGGCCCTGGATCTGGCAGGCCGCCATGCGGAGGCGCTGCGATGGCATGCGGCGGCGGCGACGGCCGCCCCGGACGACCTGCCCATCGCCAACAACCATGCCCTGTCCATGCTGCTGGCCGGCCATCCCGAGGAAGCCATCTCGATCCTGGCGCCGCTGGCGCAGCGCCCGGATGCGCCGGCACGCGTGGCCAACAACCTGGCACTGGCCTATGCGGCGGCCGGCCACGCCGCCACCGCGCGCACCGTAGTGCAGGACCCGGCGGGAGCGCGCCGGATCGAGCGCTATGGCCAACTCCTGCAGCAGGAGCAGACGCGCATGCCATCGTCTCAGGCCTACTCGTCGCCGTCATTGGAGCCCTAGGACCCAGCGGAAGATTGCCGGGATGCTTCATTGCTCTCGATCCTGCCGCACCGATCCGGGCCGGGGCCGCCTGCATGAACAGGTGCCCCGGGCCCTGGCCACGAGAAGGCGCGGCCGGTGCTGGTTCGATCAGGCTGAGGAGTCCCCGCATCTCATCCGGGAGCAACGGAAACTCCTGTGATGCGAGGGTCAGGCCCGGACTGCATCCAGGCCCTTCCAGTCGAACTCAATGCCGTGGCCGAGATCGTCCGGCGCCAGGGCGAAGCCGTCTTCGATCACCAGAGGCTTGGCGATGTACTGGTCCAGGCCGAACCCGTGCGCTTCCAGGAAAGAGCGGTTCGGAGCCGCAGCCAGCAGGTGGACGGTGACATCGTGGGCGCCGTGCGAAGTGACCGGAAGATTGAACGCCTCGGCCAGGTGCGCGATCTTCATGAACGAGGTGATGCCGCCGCAATTGGTGACGTCCGGCTCAGGATAGGTGACGCCGCCCGAGGCGATCAGGTGGCGGAAGTCCCAGAGCGTGCGCAGGTTCTCGCCGGTGGCGATCGGCACGCCCCCCTCGCGCACGATCCGGGCATGGCCGGCCACGTCGTCGGGCGAGATCGGCTCCTCGAGCCAGGTCAGGTCGTAGGGCTGGAAGGCGCGCGCCGCGCGGATCGCCTCGTCGGCGCTCCACTTCATGTTGGCATCGACCATCAGGGGAAAGCCGTCGCCCAGATGCTTGCGCATCGCCGCGACCCGCTCGACGTCCTCGGACAGGAGCTTGCGACCGACCTTCATCTTGATGGCCCGGAAGCCGCGCTCAAGATTGCCGTCGGTCTGCTTGAGCAGGTCGTCGAGCGACAGCATCAAGTCGATGCCGCCGGCATAGCACGGCACGCGAGGATCGTTGCCGCCAAGCAGCTTCCATAAGGGCAGGCCCGCGCGCTTGGCCTTGAGGTCCCAGAGCGCCATGTCGAACGCCGACATCGCCAGCACGGTCGGGCCGCCGCGGCCGCCATAGTGGAGGTCCCACCAAAGCTTGTTCCACAGATGCTCGATGCAATCGGCGTCCTGGCCGGCCACCAGCTCGGCGATGTCCCGGGCAAGCACGTCGTGGACGGCGCCACCGTTGCGGCCGACGGTGTAGCTGTAGCCGACGCCCTCGGCGCCATCGGAATCGACGACCCGAGCGGTGATCAGCTCAAAATCACGCATGACGCCGTGGGTGCTGTCGGTGAGCACGGTCGGCAGCGGCACGCGGTAGTAGCCTGGCAGAAGCGATTTGATCGCGGGCATCGCAATGTCCCTTCTTGTTGGTCGTGAGGATTTTCAGTTGGTCTCGACCTGTCCTGCCGATCTTGCCTGCCCGGTCGAGCCGATCCGCGGGGGCAGGCGAGGAGGACCGACTGCCCGGCGGCAGACCGATGAAGGCAAGGCCTGGTTCTCCTGCGCGGGCAGGCCTTCTCCTCTGGCGGCAGGCGGCGAGAAGGCCCCGGCTAAGGGCAGTGGCAGCCGGTCCGTGCGATGATGAGCCTTGGCCTGCCTCGGGGGCCGGGCCGTGTCCCTGGGACAGCAGCGTTCTTTGTGGCGGAACAGGCTTCCTGTTCGAGGCGAACCGCCGGCCGCTGTCCCTCTTCTCCAGCTTGGACGGCTACTCGACATCAGTGGAACCGCTGTCCGGGACGATCATCACGGTGCCAGTCGTGCGTCTTGGGCGGAACGTCCCAACATGTTTCCGGTCTTCCCTGCGGCCCGCCTGCCCATTCATCTCGTGCCGCAAAGTGCGCTGCGCACGCTGCGGAGTCTTTTGGTCAGACCATTATGTAGGGACGCTATTCTTTGAGATCGGCAGGTGTCAACCAACAGATACAAAGGCCAAAGAGTTTTTTCTGTAGGGACATAGCCCCCAGTGCCGCCGGAAGTCCCTTGCCTTTCCATTTTGGTCCGACCAAAAATGATGAGATGGCAGCGGGACGGATGGGAATGAGGGCGGACGACCGTGCTCAGGCGGACAGGACGGCGGCAGATGTCCGGCATGCGCTGGGGGGCGAGCCTGGAAGGAGACTTGCTGACGTCCTTGCGGATGCGATCCTTGCGCTGGTGAAGACCGGCGAGATCGCGCCCGGGAGCTATCTCCCCGCCGAGCGGGATCTGATGCGGCGGTTTGGAGTGAGCCGCGCGGCGGTACGCGAGGCGATCGCCCTTCTCGCGAACCAGGGTGTGCTGCGCACCCGGCCGGGCCATCGACCGAGGGTCCAGGCCGCCGATCTCAGAGTGGCCATCGACACGTTGGGCGGACTGGTCCGCCACCTGGTGAGCGATGAAGCCGGCGTCTGGAATCTGTTCGAAGCCCGCATCTTCATCGAGGCAGCGCTGGTTCGCCATGCCGCCTCGCATGCGCGGCCTGGGGATATCGCCGCGCTGCAGGCTGCCCTGGCCGAGAACCGGGCGGCGATCGGCGACACCGACCGCTTCTATGCGACCGACGTGGGCTTCCACGGGGTGCTGTATCAGATCCCGGGCAACCCGATCTATCCGGCCCTGCACCGCGCATTTGTTGAATGGCTGTCCGAACATTGGGCGCAGATGCCGCGCAGCGTCGAAATCGACCGGATGAACTATCAGGCGCACAAGGCCATCGTGGATTCCATCCTGGACCGCGACCCCGAGGGTGCCGAGCGGATGCTGCGAAGCCATCTTGCTGCGGCGTGGGAATTCGTTCGCGCATCCATTCGCGACCAATAGGAGGCGTCTTCCGCCATCGGGCAACAACGGCCGGGTTCATCGGCTGTGTCGAGTTGTTTGCCTATTGATAGTGGGCGACAGTCCTCGGCCAGATCGATATGGTTCTTGTCGGCTGTGGATGAACCCGGCACTCACAGAGTGATCGACAGAGGGTGCTAGCCGCAAGGTTGAGCCGCGGCATAGGAATTCTCTTCTGCAAGGATTTCCAGTTCTTCTGGAGACGTCAGGTGAGATATCGAGCCGATGGCCTACTATGTGCTTTTTCAGGTCTCGTCGGTGGACCTTGCGTTCCTCGCTTCCGAGGTGGAAGAGGTTCTGCCTTGCCCGCTGCTGCAGAGAATGCCCGGACTGGCTGATTCGGTCGCGGGTCTGTTTCGCCTGGACGGGAACAACGCTGTCGCGCTTCGGCTGGACCGCCTCCTCGGCCTGGCAGAATCGCCCCCTGGACTTTATTCCCCGCTCGTCCGGCTCAAGGCCGCGGCGCCGCCGGTCTGCCTGATCGTCGACCGGGTCTGCGACGTCCTCCCGCTGGGGGAGATGCGGGAAGCGGCCAGGCACCGCAGCTTCAATCAGGTCGTGGTCGGCGAGATCGAGGGGGGCGGGCGGACCTGGCATGTGCTGGACCCGGCCCGGATCCTGCTCCTCGAGGAGCAACTCGCACTTGCCGAATTCGGCGCCCGGGCCGATGAGCGGCTGGCCAGATTGGTGCCTGCGTGAGCCGGCAACCTCACCCTTTCATCAGCGACCCCGACTATCCGCGCCTGAAGCGGCGGATCCTCGGTATTACCGGGCTCAGCTATTTCCTGGACAAGGACGAGGCATTCATCGAGCGGCTACAGCGTCGTCTGGTGGCGCGCAGGGCTTCCGGCTGCCATGCCTATGGACTGCTCCTGGAAGCCGAGAACTATCGCGGCCCAGAAATGGATGCGCTGGTCGAGCAACTCACGATCGGCGAGACATTCTTCTTCCGCTACGCCCAGCAGTTCCAGTCCCTGCGGGAGCGGCTGCTTCCCGAGATGATCGCTCGCAACGCGGCGCACCGGCGGCTGCGCATCTGGTCGGCCGGAAGCTCGACGGGGGCGGAGGCCTATTCCGTGGCTGCGCTGGTGGCCCAGGCGCTGGGCGATCGCCTGCCGGATTGGCAGGTTTCCATCATCGGTACCGACATCAACCGTGCCTTCCTGGCCCAGGCACGCGCGGCAACCTATGGGGCATGGGCGCTGCGCGACGTAACGCCCGCCGATCGCGCTGCCGCTCTGGAGCCGGCTGCTGGCGGCTGGCGGGTGCGTCCCGCTCTGCGCGCGATGGTCGAGTTCCAGCATCACAACCTGATGGATCTCGAGCCGGAGCCGTCGCCCGCCGACCGGCTCATGGACTTCGACATCATTCTGTGCCGCAACGTGATGATCTATTTCGACCAGCCGACGCTGAAGACGCTGGTGCCCAGGCTTGCCTCGCGGCTGGTGGAGCGTGGCTGGCTGCTGGTTGGTCATGCCGAAGCCGGCGAGGTGTTCCACTCGTCCTTCGAGCCGGTGTTCGTGCCGGGCGCGACGCTCTATCGTCGGCGAAGCATCATGGCTGCGCCGGACGTGGCGGTTCGCCCTGCAAGAGCCCAGCCGAGCCGTGAGGAACGGACCAGACGCCGTCCTTTGACGGACCGCTCGCAGGCAGTGATGGCGCCGCAGCCGCTGCACAAGACGGTAGCGGCTGCCGACCAGGCTGGACTCCACCGGCAGGGGGAGGCCGAGGCGCGCTACCGTGCGCAGGTCGCCGCCAGTCCAACCGACCCGGTGGGTCATTATCTCCTAGCTCTTGCTTTGGACCAGGGCGATGCGCCGCAAGCGGCCGAGCAGGCGCTGCGGCGTGCGCTCTATCTCGACCGGCAATTCGCCATGGCTCATTTCCAGCTGGGCACCCTTCTCCGCCGGCAGGGCGACATCGAGGGGGCCCTGAAGGCCTTTGGCAACGCCATGCGCAGCGTCGCTGATCTGGACCAGGATGCGCCGGTGATGCCGGCGGATCTGAGCGCCGCCGAACTGCGTGCCGTGTTGCTCGGGCAGATCCGCTCGATGCGATCCGGTTACTGACAAGGCGCAGGGCGATGAAGGCAGCAGCCTTGGACGGGGATGCGATCGATCCGGTCGGGACAAGAGAGCCCTGCTCCGAGCGCCAGGAGGGGCGCGAGGACGAGCGGGTGCGCCGGATCCTTCAGGAGCGCAGCCGGCAGCTTGCCGGCCGCGGCAATTCCAGCCAGGTCGTCAGGGTTTCCGTCCTGACCCTGGAGGCCGGGAGCGAGACCTTCGCCCTCAAGGTCGCCGATGCCATGGAAGTTGCCGGGATGGGTCTGCCGACAGCCGTGCCGCGCGCCGTCCCGGCTCTGCTGGGCATGGTGGATCGGCGTGGCGTCCTGTGCCGGGTCTATGACCTGCTGGCGCTATGTGGCCTCACCACGGGTCCATCCAGGTCCGGTTCCGGACATCTGGTCGTTCTGCGGGCCGGTGGCGGGCGGGTCGGCCTGCGGGTCGATCGAGCCACGACGATAGCCGAGCTTCCCGCCGCCGATCTCGCGCCGAGCGGCGACGGCGTTCCCGGCATGCTCGGTCGTCACACCCGGGGCGGCCTCAACCTTCTCGATCCTGCGGCGATCTTGAGCCGTGTCGATGGGACATCGCAGCATGTGGTTTAGCATTCGACAGAAGATCCTCGCCACCTTCGGGGTGATCGTTCTGCTGGTCGTGGGCCTGGGGCTCTATCAGCTGGAAATGCTGCGTTCGGTCCACGACCTCAACGAGCGGATCGTCGCCGACGACCTCGCCATCCTGAACGAGGTCAACCAGCTCACGGTACTCCAGCAGAAAGCCCAGTCGGCGGCAGACAGGCTGCGCGATCTGAGCCTTCTTGCCGCGTTGGGCAACCCGTCCGCCGACAGGGCCTCGGTCCTGCGCGACTGGGAGGAGACCTCGGCCGAGTTCGGACGGGTAATCAATGGGCTCCGCACCCGTCTGCAGAATGCCCTGGACGCGAACAGCTCGGCGGACCTGGATCTGCGGGTGCGCCAGCTGGTTTACGAGCTGGCGGGGGCTGTCCACCTGTCCCAGCAGATAGAGCCGATCATGAGGCTCCAGTTCTCGGCCCTCGACACAAACGACTTTGCCGAAGCCGAGGATCGCCATCTCGAAGCCATGGCGTTGCGCGACCAGCTGACCGACAAGCTGGCGAGCGTGCAGGACATCGTCGTCCAGTTCGTGGCCGAAGGTAACAGCTCCATCGAGAGCGCCTACAGCAAGGCGACCGTAGCGCTGATCGCGGCGGTCGCGGGGATCGTGCTGGTCGGATCGCTGGCGACCTGGCTGCTGCAGCGCTCCATCAGCCGGCCGCTCCAGCAGTTCGCCCGCTTCGTCGAGAAGGTCGGATCTGGCGATCTCACCCAGGAGATCGCGCTTGCCGGACGCGACGAGATCACCTCGCTCGGCCGGCATCTGAACGAGATGGTGGTCGGACTGCGGGAACTGGCCAGCCAGAGCCGCGGCGTCGCCGACAGCCTGAACACCGCCACGGTGGAGATCCACGCCTCGACCCAGCAGCAGGCGGCGAGCGTGGAGGAGCAACTGGCGTCCATCCAGGAGACCTCGGCAACCCTCGACGAGATCACCCAGTCCGGAGCGCAGATTTCCAGGCGAGCCCAGGAGCTATCCGAGGGCGCCGAACATACTCTGCGAGCGAGCGACAACGGGCTGCAGGCAGTCGAGAGCACGGTCCTGCTGGTCGAGGCGATCCGGGAGCAGGCGGAATCGGTGGCCGAGAACATCGTCATGCTGAGCGAGAAGACCCAGGCCGTGGGCGACATCATCGCCACGGTCAACGACATCTCCGAGCGCTCGCACATCCTGGCGCTCAACGCTGCCATCGAGGCGGCTGCAGCCGGTGAGCATGGCCGCAGCTTCGCGGTGGTCGCCGCCGAGATCAAGAACCTGGCGGATCAGTCCAAGGAAGCGACCGTGCAGGTCCGTGCGGTCCTGGGCGACATTCAGCGGGGTATCAACACGTCGGTGATGCTCACCGAGGAGGCGGTCAAGCGGGTGGCGTCAGGCAAGCAGCAGACCGATCTTTCGCAGCGGGCGATCAACGACCTGACCGACTCGATCCAGGAAAGCACCGACACGTTCCAGCAGATCGTCGCAGCCATCAACCAGCAGCATATCGGGCTGGAACAGGTGATGATCGCGCTGCGCAACATTCGCCAAGCCAGCACCCAGACCGCCGACAGCACCCGGCAGCTCGATGGCGCGGCGGCCCATCTCAGTGCGCTGTCGACCCAGCTCTCCCAGTCCATCGGGCGATACGGCGTCTGATGGATATCCGAGAGCGGCTCATGATCGCGTTCGACATGGAGTATCGCGAGCATGTGGCCGCGATGCGCCGGTTGTCGACGCCGGCTGCCGGCTCTGCCGAGATCGTGGAGATCTTTCGTCGGGCCCATAGCCTGAAGGGAGCTGCCCGGGCGGTCGATCATGGTGCGATCGAAGCGGTGGCCCACCGGCTGGAATCCCTGCTCGAGCTGATGCAGCGAAGGCTCGTGCCACCCGATGCGGACGCCGTGCGGGTCATCCAGGCCGCTCTCGACACCATCGAGGATGTCGCCGACGATCCCGGAGCGTCCCTGCAGGGCCATGCCGTCCTGAACAGCCTCGACCAGCTGATCGAGGGAGCGAGCGCCGCAAACGCTGCCGAGACACCGCAAGAGGAACCGGCCCCCAGCCCGCCCCCAAGGCTCCAGTCTGGGGCACTGCCGGAACCCTGCCCGGCAGCCCCCGCTAGCGCTCCCGCACCCCCGCCAGACTTGCCGCCATCCAGGCCAGCGCCTGCTCCGAAACTGGCTCGTCCGGCCACCGGCGGAACCGAGAGCCTGCGCGTGCGGGCGGTGCATCTTGACGAGCTGATGGTGACCGGGGGGCGGCTCCTCGCCCAGGTCGGGGAGCAGGCCGACCTGGGCCGGCAGCTTCGGGCATTGCAGGAGGATGTCGTCCAACTTCGCCGGAGCTGGGAGCGGAACCGCCTCGAGCTGCGGCGACAGGGTGCTGTCCCGGGCGCGGAGCGCAACACTCCCCAGGTCGAGGCGCTCGACAAGGCGATCAGCTCGATCGGACGGAGGCTGGGCCAGGCGGTCCGCAGCCAGAGTGCCAGCACATGGAAGATGCGCCGCCTGGTCGATCAGCTCCAGGAAGATGTTCGTCAGGTCCGCCTGGTCCCGGCCGAGGAGATCTTCTCGGGCTTCGGCCGGATGGTGCGGGACCTGGCCCGGCAATCCGGCAAGCAGATCGAGCCGCGGGTCACCGGCCTGGAGATCGAGGCGGACCGGATGATCCTCCAGGCGCTGAAGGACCCCGTGATGCACGTGCTGCGCAACGCGGTCGCCCACGGCGCCGAGCTGCCGGAGGAGCGCGCTCAGGCCGGCAAGCCCCCATCGACGACGATCACGTTCCAGTTGTCGCTGGACGGGACGAGGCTGCGGCTGGTGGTCGCCGACGACGGCCGTGGGATCGACTTTCAGCGGATCCGGACAACGGCTGTCGCTGCCGGCCTGCTGGATGCCGGAACGGCCGACGAGGTGCCGGAGGCGGAACTGGCTCGCCTGCTCCTGCGCAGTGGCTTCTCCACCAGCCCCACCGTCGACGAGCTTTCCGGTCGCGGCATCGGCCTGTCCGTCCTGCAGGAGACCGTGACGCGGCTGCATGGCAGCGTCGAGATCGAGCCGAACCAGCCTTATGGAACACGTCTCGAGGTCAGCCTTCCCGTCTCGGTGGTACGGAGCGACCTGCTTCTGGTGAGGTGCCAGGAGCAGGTCTTTGCCATCCCGTCCCATGCGATCGAGCGCGTCCTGAGGATCCGCACCGACGACATATCAACCCTGGAGGGCCGGGCGGTCCTGCGGACGGCCGACCGCGTCGCTTCGCTGGTGTCGCTTGGCATGCTGCTCGGACTGAAGGACGCGGTGCGCACCGACGGCGGCGGCTTTTGCCCTGTCGTGGTCCTGCATGTCGGTCGCCGTCGTCTGGCGGTCCTGGTGGATGCGCTCGTGGAGATGCGCCAGGCTGCGATCCAGGAGGCGCCCGCTGGCTGTGATCCGGTGGTGGCCGGGACGCTGCTCCTGGAGGGACGTCCGATCATCGTGCTCAGCCCAGCCGTTCTCGCCGACGGTCGCTCGATCGCCACCGGCCCGATCTTCGCGGATGCGCAGGCGCCCCGGGGCCCGCGCCGGATCCTGGTGGTCGACGATTCGATCACGACGCGTACGCTGGAGAAGAGCATCCTGGAAGCCGAGGGCTTTCGCGTACGTCTTGCCGTGGATGGTATCGATGCGTTGGACAGCCTGCGCCGTGAACCGGCCGACCTGGTGATCAGCGACGTTCAGATGCCGCGCCTGGACGGATTCGGACTGCTCCAGGCGCTCAAAAGCGATCCCGCCCTGGCTTCGATCCCGGTCATCATGGTGACGTCCCGCGATTCGCCGGAGGAAGTGCAGCGCGGCATGGAACTGGGGGCCGACGCCTATATCGTCAAACAGGGTTTCGAGCAGCAGGCCCTGCTCGAAACCGTGGCCCAGTTTGTCGAGCCGTGACAAGGATGCCATGACCATAACCGGCAGAAAGGTCCGGGTCCTCGTGGTCGAGGATTCGAAGATCGCGGCCATGCTGCTGGAGCATGTCATCCGGGAAGACGGGCGTTTCGACTTTCTGGGGATCGCCTCATCAGGCGAGGAGGCGCTCGGCATGATCCCGCGCCTTTCGCCGGACGTGGTGCTGATGGATGTCCACCTGCCCGGGATCGACGGGGTGGAGACGACGCGCCGGATCATGCGGATCAAGCCGACGCCAATCGTGGTGACGTCCGCCAGTCTGAACGGCTCGAGTGTCAACGCCACCATGGACGCGCTTCAGGCCGGGGCGCTGTCGGTGATCGACAAGCCGCTCACCACCCGGCGGGAAGAGTTTCCGCGCCTGAGCAAACGGCTGTGCAACCAGCTCATGATCATGAGCCAGGTCAAGGTCGTGCTGCAGCGGCAGCGGCCGGCGACGGACCGGACGCCCGCACCCGTTCCTTCGTCCGGATCGGCCCGACCGCTGTCGGAAACGGTCCCGGGGCAGACGCGACCGGCCGGCGTCCACGCCGCCCGACATCACTTTCGGATGCTGGGTCTGGTCGCTTCGACCGGTGGCCCCCAGGCGCTCGCGAAGGTGCTGGGCGCCCTGCCGAAGGAATACCCGCTTCCGGTCGTGGTCGTTCAGCATATCGGGGCGGAATTCACCGAAGGCTTTGCGGCATGGCTGGACAGCCAGGTGCCGATGCCGGTCCGGCTGGCCCGCAATGGAGAGACACCTGCCCCCGGGCAGGTCTATGTCGCCCCTGGCGGTGCGCATCTTGTCATCGCCGGTGGCATGCTGATGCTGGACAGGGCTCCGCCGCTGGGCGGTCAGCGGCCATCGGGCACGATCCTGTTCCAGTCCATGGCCAATGCCTATGCCGATCGTGCGATCGGGGTGCTGCTGACTGGCATGGGTGACGACGGTGCGGCGGGCTTGCTGGAAATCCACCGCGTGGGAGGGCACACCATCGCAGAGGACGAGTGCACGGCCGTGGTCTATGGCATGCCGGCGGTCGCGGTGCGGCTGGGTGCGGCCCGGTTGCAGCTGCCGCTGGACGCGATTGGCCTCCATATCCTGCAGACCACCAAGAACAGTCGGCCGTCATGAGCGAAACCGCGATCACGATTCTCGTTGTCGAGGATTCTCCGACCCAGGCGCTCCGGCTCCAGATCACCCTAGAGCAGCAGGGCTGGGCGACGGCATGGTCCGCCTCGGCGGAGGAGGCGCTGGAACGGCTGAACGACGAACTGCCCGACCTGATGGTGGTCGACCTGCACCTGCCCGGTATCAGTGGTGACGAACTCACGCGTCGCGTGCGGATGAACATGCGCACGCGCAACCTGCCGGTCCTGATGCTGACCGATTCGGAGAGTGTCGAGGCGCAGCGGCGTGGTTTCGAAAGTGGCGCGGACGATTACGTGCCCAAGTCCTCGCCCAGCGACGTGCTGCTGCTGCGGATCGGCAACCTGTTGCGTGGCCGTTCCGAGCTGATGCCCGCCGGCTCGGGCATGTCCGCATTCCGGCGCGGCCGCACCCTGGTCGCAGTGGATGTGCTGACGGTGGGAGAGGGGCAGGCCGCGGTCGCCGATCGGCTCGCCATGCACCTCAAGCACGATCATCACGACGTCACCGTGCTCGCGTCGCAGGAGGCGGTTCTCACGGCAGTGGCGGCGGAGCCGTTCGACTGCGTGATCGTCGTGATGTCCGACAAGATGGAGGAGAGCCTGGCATTCTGCTCCCGCCTCGACCTGGTGCGGCGCAGGCAGGATCAGCCATTCCACATCATCGCGCTCGACGGGAGTTCCGGCATCCATCAGGTCATGGAGGTGCTGCAGTCCGGCGCCGACGATTTCGTCGATGCCCGCGGAGGGCTGCAGATCCTGAGCGCGCGGATCGGCGCCTATCTGCGGCGCAAGCTGCTGCAGGAGGAGAGTGCACGGATCGCCACCGAGGAACGTGCGCGGCGTCAGGAACTGGAGCAGGCCCGCCAGCTCGTCCGGACCGCGGAGTCCCGCGCCGCCCTCACCGACGCCCTGGAGGAGTCCAACGCAGAGCTCGCCGCCGCGAATGCCCGACTGCGCGAGATCCAGGCGGAGCTGACCGCCGCGCGGGACAATGCCGAGCGCGCGGCGCAGACCAAAGCCGAATTCCTGGCCACGATGAGCCACGAGATCCGTACGCCAATGACCGGCGTGCTCGGCATGGCGGACCTCCTGGCCGCCGAGAAGCTCACGGACACCCAGCGCCACTATGTGGAGACCATCCGGCGGTCGGGCAGCCACCTGCTGAGCATCATCAACGACATCCTGGACTTCTCCAGGATCGAGGCGGGCAAGCTAGACCTCGAGCATATCGATTTCGCGCCGGAGACCGCGCTGGACCATGTGGTCAGCCTGTTGCAGCCCCAGGTCACGGAGCGTGGGCTGGTACTGCGGCAGGAGGTCGAAGCCTCGCCCGGGCTGATCGTGCAGGGCGATCCGACCCGCGTGCGCCAGGTGCTCGTCAACCTTGTCGGGAACGCCCTGAAGTTCACGTCCGAAGGCGAGGTCGTGATCGCCATGCGGGAATGCGCGGTGAACGATGACCAGGTTCGCCTGCGCTTCTCGGTGCGGGACACCGGCATCGGCATTCCGGCAGAACAGCAGGCAAAGCTGTTCTCCGCATTCGTGCAGGCCGACCGGTCGACCAGCCGGCACTATGGTGGAAGTGGCCTGGGGCTGGCGATCTGCAGGCAGCTCGTCGAAGCGATGTCGGGGACGATCGGCGTCGAGAGTTCGGAGGGTGAAGGCAGCCTGTTCTGGTTCGAACTTCCGATGTCGCGTGGGAGCAGCGAGCGGCTGGCCAACATCGAGGGGGCGGTGACGGAGATCCGCCCGCTGCGCGTGCTGGTGGCCGATGACGTGGCTGTCAATCGCGAGTTGGTGGGCACCATGCTCACGCGGCATGGCCATGTGGTGGAGTGTGCGGAGAACGGCCGGGACGCTGTCGAGATGGTCAGTCACGGGAGCTACGATGTTGTCCTGATGGACGTGCAGATGCCGGTCATGGATGGCATCGAGGCGTCGCGGCGGATCCGTCAGCTGCCCAGGTCGGCGGCAGCGGTGCCGATCCTGGCGCTGACCGCGAACGTCATGGCGAGCGAGCGTGATCGTTGTCTTGCCGCAGGCATGAATCGTTGCCTGGTCAAGCCGATCGTCTGGACCGATCTGTTTGCCGCGCTGGCCGCCATCGCTGCAGGGGTGGCTCCGCCGGAGATCGCGGAAGATCAACGGGAGCGGGCCGGAGGCACTGTTGATCTGCTGGAGCAGCCGCTCCTGGATCGGGCCCGTGTCCAGGGCATGTCACAGAAGATGTCGCCGGAGATGGTGCGGCAGATGCTCGGCCGCGGCCTGAGCGGCGCTGCCGACAGCATCGCGAAGCTTCGGGATGGCGCGGGCGATGCCGAGGTATTGTCGAAGGAAGCGCATCGACTGCGTGGCACTGCCGGAACCTTTGGCCTGACCCGCCTGTCGGTCCTGGCAGGCCTGGTCGAGGATGCCAGCAGCGACCCGGCGCGCGGGCGCCAGGGTGAGGTTGTCGCCGAACTGATCGCCCTTCTCGGTTCGGTCCTGGAAGAGACGCGCCACGCCGTCGCGGATGCGCTCGAGGCGTCGGTCGCAGGCTGATCAACCACCGGTCCCGCAGATGGTCTCGGCCATGCTGCCTGGTCGTGCCGACGCTCGACACGTACCGCCATGCAGGGCAGTGGTGGCGGGAGACATGAACTGGAGAGAGGTGGCTGGTTGTCGTCCGGCCTGACGCCGCCTTCGCGGTGGCGAGAATAACTCCCTGCAACGAATTTGATGAGCTTCACCGCATGATCGAAGACTATGCCCTGATCGGATCGACCACCGGTGCCGCCCTGGTTCATCGTGACGGCACCATTGCCTGGCTGGCGCTGCCGCGGTTCGATTCGGAAGCCATGTTCGCGAGCCTGCTGGGAGATGAGCGTCACGGCTGCTGGAAGATCGGAGCCGCCGAGGAAGGCGCCACCATGTCGCGGTGCTACCGCCCGGGCACCTTCATCCTGGAAACCACCATCGAGACAGGGTCCGGCCGGGCAACCGTGATCGACTTCATTGCGATGCCCGATGGTGAAAACCGGCACCGGCTGATCCGGCTGGTGCGCGGGGAGAAGGGGAGCCTGCCGATCCGCACCGAGATCCGCTTCCGGTTCGGGTACGGCGCCTATACACCCTGGGTGCAGCATCAGGGCGACAGCATCTTCGCCGTTGCGGGACCAGATGCCGTCCGGATGACCAGCAACATCCCCTTGGACAACTCGAACTTCACCAGCAGCGCCGAGTTCAAAGTCGAGGCCGGCGAGCAGGTGGCCTTCGCCCTGGAATGGTATCCATCGCATCATCAGGCGCCGCCGCCGGTCGAGAATCCGGATGAACTGCTCGCCCATGCGAGCGAGGTGATGCGGGCGTGGGCTGGCAAGTCGACCTACCAGGGGCCTTACAAGGACGTGGTCGAGCGCTCGCTGCTCACCTTGAAGGCGCTGACCTACAGCCCAACCGGCGGCATTGTCGCCGCGCCGACCACCTCGCTGCCTGAATGGCCGGGCGGCATACGCAATTGGGACTACCGGTTCTGCTGGATCCGCGACGCCGTGCTCACGATCTATGCGCTGCTGGCCTCGGGCTACCGCGAGGAGGCGGAGGACTGGAGGCGTTGGCTGATGCGGGCCCTGGCCGGCTCGCCCGACGAACTGCAGATCATGTACGGGCTCCACGGCGAGCGGCGCCTGACGGAAGCCGAACTCAGCTGGCTGCCGGGCTTCGAGGACAGCCGCCCCGTGCGGATCGGCAACGCCGCCTACAAGCAGCGCCAGCTCGACGTCTATGGCTCGGTGATCGCCGCGTTCTACGTCGCCAGGCGTGCGGGGCTCAACGAAACCGACGAGGTCTGGCCGCTCGAGTGCACGATCATCGAGAAGCTCTCCGGGCTCTGGAAGGAGAAGGATTCCGGGCTTTGGGAGATGCGCGGGGAGGAACGGCATTTCGTCCATTCCAAGCTGATGTGCTGGCTCGCCTTCCATGCCATGGTCCTGAGCGTGGAGGAGTTCGGGCTGGAAGGGCCGGTGGACCAGTGGCGGGCGACCCGCGACGAGATCCACGCCGACATCTGCAAGCGCGGCTTCAACGAGCGGCGGAACAGCTTTGTCCAGTATTATGGGGGGGAGGGCGTCGACGCCGCTCTCCTGCTGATGCCGCTGGTCGGGTTCCTGCCGATCGATGATCCGCGCATCGTCGGCACGATCGACCGGATTGAACGGGAACTGCTCCGGGACGGGCTGGTGCTTCGCTACCTGACCGAGGAAGCGATCGACGGCCTGCCGCCCCAGGAGGGCGCATTCCTCGCCTGCAGCTTCTGGCTGTGCGACGTCTACGCCGAGATGGGCCGTTTCGACGAGGCGCACGCCCTGTTCGATCGCCTCCTGGCGCTGGGCAACGATCTGGCGCTGTTTGCCGAGGAGTACGATCCGAAGGCGAAGCGCCAGCTCGGCAACTATCCGCAGGCGTTCTCGCACCTGGCACTCATCAACAGCGCCCATGTTCTGGCCAGGATCTCGGGGGGAGCCTGGAAGGCCACCAACCGCTCGATCGGGCGGCTGCTTCGCTGAGCCAGCTCAGCCGTTCCCCGCGCCAGCCGCAAGTTCTCCGGGCGTGGCCGCAAATCCACGATGGGCGGAGGCTACCGCCTCATCCACGGTAGGCTTGAAGCGGACCAGGGGCGGGCGCACTCCGTGGGTCAGGAGCATGCGGCGAATTGCCGGGCGGGCGCCGGCGATATAGACGCGGGCATCCTGTCCGCGTGCGCGGCGCACGACGCCGCCGATGGTGGCGGCTGCTGTCGAATCCAGCACCGGAACCGCCGAGAAGTCGATCACGTAGGCTTTTGGATGCTCGCCGATCCGGTCGAGTGCCATGGCGACAGTGGCGGCCGCACCAAAGAAGAACGCGCCCGAGATCCGGTAGACGATCACCTCCGAATCTGTCGCCAGCGCGGGATCATAGGGCGGCCGATCGCCGTTCGTCCGGTCCGCCACGTCGCGGTTGGCCATCGACGCGCTGCTCTCGACCTCGATCGTCTCTGACATGCGGTGCAGGAACAGAAGCGCTCCCAGACCAAAGCCGACCAGGATGCCCTCGGTCAGATCGCGAAAGACCACCAGGAGGAACGTCGTGCCCACGACCAGGGCGTCGCCACGCGAAGCACGCAGCAGGACGACGAACTCGTGCTTCTCCGCCATGTTCCAGGCGACCACAGCCAGTACACCGGCAAGCGCCGCCAGCGGAATGTAGCTGGCCAGCGGCGCCGCCACGAGCATGAACAGCAGCAAGAACAGGGCATGGAGCATGCCGGCCACCGGCCCATGTGCACCGGAGCGCACGTTGGTGGCGGTTCGGGCGATGGTGCCGGTGACGCAGATGCCACCGAACAACGGGGCGGCCACATTGGCCACGCCCTGGGCTACCAATTCGCAGTTGGAGCGGTGTCTGCGCCCGGTCATGCTGTCCGCGACCACCGCCGACAGCAGGCTTTCGATGCTGCCCAGGAGTGCGAAGGAAAGAGCCGAGGGCAGGACAGCCAGAACCTTGTCGATCGACAGAGGAGGCAGGTGCGGCATAGGCAGGGAACTGGGGATCCCGCCAAACCGTGTCCCGATCGTCTCCACCGGGAGCCCCAGGATCCAGGTCAACATGGCGGCACAGGCGACCGCGATCAGGAAGGCCGGCCAGTGCGGCCGGTAGCGGCGCATCAGGACAATGATGCCCACCGAGGCAGCCGCGATTGCCGCTGACATCGGGTTGGCGGTCGGCAGTGCTTCGGCCAGCGCCAACAACTTTGGAAGCAGAGGCCCCGGCTCGCTGGTCAGGGTCAGGCCAAAGAGTTCCCTGATCTGGCTGGCGAAGATGATGACCGCGATGCCGGAGGTGAATCCGACCGTGACCGGGTAGGGGATGTACTTGATGAAGGTGCCCAGCCGCAGGAAGCCGATCACCAGCATGATCATGCCAGACAGCATGGTCGCCAGCAGCAGGCCATCCACGCCGTGAATCTCGACCGTCGCCGCGACCAGCACGATGAAGGCGCCAGCCGGCCCACCGATCTGGAACCGGCTGCCGCCCAGGGCGGAAACGATGAAGCCACCAATGATGGCTGCGTAGAGGCCCCGGTCGGGAGTGACGCCGGAGGCGATCGCGATCGCCATCGACAAAGGAAGCGCCACGATCGCGACGGTGAGGCCGGCCACGAGGTCAGCCCTGAGCTCGGCCGATCCATAGCCCTCGCGCAGGACCGAAACGAGCTTCGGGGTGAAAAGCTCGATCAAGCTCGGATCACGGGTCCTGGTGGTCATCTCCATCCACCTACACTTGTCCCATCAGGCGGGAACGATCGAGAAACGCCATTACCGGCCGTCGCCGTCAGGAACCGCGGTCGCCCGAGGTCCGGGGCTGCTTGAATCGCACGCCGCGGCCCTGGCCCACGCTCGCCGCATGGTCCCCGATCAACTCGACCCCGGCGGCGTCGAACGCCTCGACCACCTTGGTCAGCGTATCCACCACACCGCGCACGTTGCCCTCACTGGCTTCCATCCGCTGGATGGTAGGCAGGGACACGCCGGACATCTCCGCCAGCTGGCGCTGGTCGATGCCAAGCAAAGCTCGGGCGGCCCGCATCTGCGCGGCGGTGATCATTACCCCTCCGGTGGGACATCTCTTCTGTTTGGAGCATCATATATAATGGTTCAGACATCAATAAGGATGTGTTGTACCGCAGCAGGATTTTGGGGCCTTCTTCAGCGACCCAGCCCGATGGCCTGGTATGTACAGCGGCGGCCCCGCTTTGGGTTCGCACGACTGGGCTGCTCACGTATAAGGGCATGCGTCGTATTCAGCCGCAGGTGAGCTGTGGAAAAGAGCCGTGCACCGACCGGGTCGCCGGAGCGGAAGTACCGTGATCCTTGTGGCGTCTGCGTCGCGTGCGACGTGCGCAAGCAGGCGATCTGCGCAGCGCTGGAAGATCACGAACTGGACGAACTCCAGTCGATCATGATCGCCAGCTCGCTGGCGCCACACCAGACGCTGGTGGAGGAAGGGGAGCCGCGCCGCAAGGTATTCACCCTCACTTCCGGCATGCTGCGCCTCTACACCATGCTGCCCGACGGCCGCCGCCAGATCACCGCGTTCCTGCTGCCAGGTGACTATCTTGGCCTGGGTGACGAGGAGACCTATGACGAGACCGCCGAGGCCGTGATCGAATCGAAGCTGTGCGGCTTTCCGGTGGCCGAGATGGAACGGCTGATGGAACTTCACCCGCGGCTGCACGCCAGGCTTTACCAGATGACCCGGATCGCGCTGCGCCAGGCGCGCGACAGCCAGATGATCCTCGGCCGGCTGGCGCCGGTGGAGAAAATCGCAAGCTTTCTCCTGGTCCTGTCCGCCCGGGCGGTCGAGCACGGGCAGCCGGGCAATCCCGTCCATCTGGCGATGACCCGCATGGACATTGCCGACTATCTCGGGCTCACCATCGAAACGGTCAGCCGCAGCTTCACCAAGCTGCGGGTCCAGGGTCTGATCCGGCTGCCGGACGCGCATCAGGTCGAGATCGTCGACCGTCGCGCGCTCACGGCCGTGGCAGGCATCGAGCCGCGCTAAAGAGCGCTCATCGAACCTCCGTCAGCCGCCCGTCGACAAGGCGCCAAACCGCGTCGACGGCACCGGCCGGCAGTCTGGCATGCGTGATCAGCAGGACGCTCCGCCCACGGGTGGCATGAGACAGATCCGTCAGGAATCCCTGTTCCGTCTCCGGATCCAGGCCCATGGTCGGCTCGTCGAATATCAGGATGCTGGCCGGGGACAGCAGGGTACGGGCGAGGCAGAGCCGGCGCGCCTGACCAACGGACAGGGTGCGGCCGGCCTCGCCCAGATGGGTATCGAGCGCCTCCGGTAGACCCCGGACGAAGTCGCCCAACCGCGCCTCGTCCAGCGCCTGCCAGAGTTCGGCATCCGAGGCGCCGCTCCGGCCGATCGCCAGGTTGTCCCGGATCGTGCCGAGAAACACCGGAGCGGTCTGGCTCAGCAGCGCCACGTGACGGTGCAGGTCGGCCTGCCGCATCGCCCGAAGGTCGACGCCCCCGATCCGCACCGTTCCCCGTTGCGGATCGCGCAGCCGGAGTGCCAGGTCCGCAAGGGTCGATTTGCCGGTGCCGCTGGCTCCGACGATCGCCACCCGCTGGCCTTCCTCCAGCCGGAGGTCCAGCCCTTTCAGAACAGGGCGGGCCGGATCATACCCGTAGTAGACTGCCTCGAAGCTGAGCGAGCCGGGGTTCAGTGTCACGGGCATGCCGGGGTCCGCCACGGCGGGAGCCGCGGTGGCCGTGGCCACCAGCCGGTCGGCTGCCGCAGCGGCGCTGCCGAACTTGGCGACGCCCCGCACCACCCCTGCCAGCGCCTCGAAGCTGCCGAGACAGGCCAGGAGCAGCCCGACCAGCATCGGACCGGAAAGAGTGTCCTTTTGCAGGGCATCAAGGCCCAGCCACAAGACGCCCAGCAGTACCGAACCGGCCAAGGCCTGGATCGTGGCCGTGCCCAGGGTGCCAAGCTGTGCCTGACGGAGCCGGGCGCGGCTCAGTCGGCGTGCCTGTCGCGAGAAGCGTTCATCCTGGGATGGGACGGTTCCAAAGGCGATCAACTCGGCATGGCCGTCGATCCCATCCAGGGCCTGGATGCGCAGTTCCGCAGCCTCTTCGACAACCTCTTGGCCGCACCGCCTTCCGGCCAGGAGCAGGCCGGCGGGCACGGCCACCAGGGCGAGGAGGTAGGCGGCCGCGTAGACCAGCCCTGCCGCCGGCAACAGCACGAGCAGGAGTGCCGTCATCGCCAGGCCCATGATCAAGGCAGTGAGCAGCGGTCCCAGCGCGACCAGGAACGCGCTGTCGAGGCTCTCCACATCCGCCGTCAGCCGGCTGACCAGGTCGCCGTGGCGAATACCACGGTCGTCGAACGGCAGGCGTGGGAACAGCTGGGCGAATAGCCAGGTGCGAATGCGGGTGAGCAGGCGCAGGGTCGTGTCATGCCCGGTCAGCTTCTCGCCATATCGGGACAGGATCCGAACCAGCGACAGGCCGCGCACCAGGGAAGATGGCACGAACAGGTTGAAGGTGGCGGCTGCCGTGGTGGTTGCGGCTGCCGTCAGGAACCAGCCGGACGTCCCCAGCAGCATGACGCCCGCGAGCAGCGTCAAGATCGACAGGAAGAGGGTTGCGAGCAGGCGGCCGCGCTCGGCCAGGAACAGGGGGCGGAAATACCAGAGTCCCATCATGCCACGCTCTCCGCCCCCTGCGCGTCTCTGGGCGGAGTCTGGTGCCGCTCGCGCCGGTGTGGGCAGGGCAGGAGCTGGCGCCCGGCAATCCGCCAGATCCGGTCCATGCGGGCAGCAACCGCTGGGGCATGGGTGGCGACGATCATGGTGCGGCCTTCGGCGAACTGCATCAGATGGTCCAAGAGCCGCTGCTCGGTGCTCGGATCGAGATGTGCGGTCGGTTCGTCCAGCAGCAGGAGGTCGGGGGCGCGCAGGAAGATCCGGGCAAGTGCCACCCGGTGCGCTTCCCCTCCCGACAGGCCCAGGCCGTTCTCGCCCAGCAGCGCCCCCAGGTCCGGCGCGAACTCGGCGACCAGCGCCAACCCGGCTGCCCGGCGCACCGCCGCGGGGCCGGCATCCGGGCGGCCGAGGCGGATGTTGTCGGCGATGCTGCCGTGGAACAGGCGTGGCCGCTGACCGAGGATCGCCACTCTGCCGCGCAGTTCCGCCTCCGACATGTCGTGCAGATCAATCCCACCCAGCCGGATCATGCCCTCCGCGTCGCGCAGCCGTGCCAGGGTTTCCAGCAGCGTGGACTTGCCGATGCCACTCTCCCCCAGCAGAGCAACATGGCTGCCAGCCGCCACGGCAAAGGACGCATGTTCCAGGATTGCGCGACTGCGGTCCGGCGTGTTCAGGGTCAGATCCTCCACGACCAGGTCCAGCGGGCCGTCCCGATGCAGCTCCTGAGGCGGAATGCTGTCCCGGATGACGGCAGGCGCTGGCGCTGCCATCTCCGGGAGCGCCTCGAACTGCAGGGCGATCTCGGCCACCGCCGCTTTGGCTGCCGCGCGGTCGTGGTGATGCGCCGCCAGGAGGCGCAGGGGCTGATAGATTTCAGGCGCCATCAGCAGGCAGAACAAGCCAGCCTGCAGGGTGAGCGGCTGGAAGCGCAGGTCGATCATGCCGAGATGGGTCAGGCCGACATAGAGCGCCACGCCGGCGACACCCAGGGCTGCGAAGAACTCCAGCACCGCCGAGGACAGGAACGCGACACGCAGAATGCCCAATGTGCGCCTGCGCAGTTCCTCGCTGGCGGCACCGACTGCCCGAGTTTCGGCCTCAGCCTGACCGAACAGCTTGAGGGTCAGCATGCCGCGCAGGCGGTCGGCGAACAGCCCGGACAGGCGTGCAAAAGCCTGGGCATGGCTGCTGGCCGCCGCCTCGGCACCCCAGCCGACCAGCGCCATGAACAGGGGGATCAACGGAGCGGTCACCAGGAACAGGAGACCGACCACGACATCGACGGGCAACACCAGGGCGGCGAAGGCCACCGGCAGCACGGCGGCCTGAACCATCGCCGGAAGGAAGCGGGCGAAGAAGCCGTCCAGTGCCTCCACTTGATCGACAAGAACGGCGCTGAGGGCGCCGGAAGGCCGCGAAGCGGTCCAGGCTGGCCTCTCCCCCATCATCCGGCGGAACAGCACGCTGCGCAGGGTCGTCTTGATCCGCTCGGCCGCAGCGAGCCCGGCACGCTCCGCCGCCGCACCCAGGAGAATGCGCAGCGCGAGCAGGCCGGCGAGGACCAGGACCGGTCCAAGAAGGTCGATCTGCGATGCCCCATCCACGATCGCCTGGTGCAGGATGTCGGCCAGGAGCCAGGCCTGAACCACCAGCAGCGAGCCGGACAGGAGCGGGAGCCCGGCGGCGATGGCCAGGGCCGGGCCGGCCTGCCGGCGCAGGCCCATCATCCACCGCGCCTGTTCCTTGGCGCGGTCCAAAGGCATCGAGTGCTTCATCGCGGCCATCGTCTGGTGAGCGTCGGCGACAGGCCGCAGCTAGATGAGGAAGGGGCCCAGGAGCATTGATTTCGATCAAGGCGTCCGTGCCGCGTCCAGGCGTAGAGCCGGCTCATGCCGGTGGGTGACCGGTCTCGACGAGGCGATAAGGACCATGATCGATTTCACCGTGGTCGACCTGTCGCGCCTGCAGTTCGCGGCGACGGCGATGTACCATTTCCTGTTCGTGCCGCTGACGCTCGGCCTGTCGTTCCTGATGGCGATCATGGAGAGCGTCTACGTCATGACCGGCCGCGAGATCTGGCGGCGCATGACGTTGTTCTGGGGCACGCTGTTCGGCATCAACTTTGCCATGGGCGTCGCGACCGGCATCGTGATGGAGTTCCAGTTCGGCATGAACTGGAGCTATTACAGCCACTATGTCGGCGACGTGTTCGGTGCGCCGCTGGCCATGGAAGGGCTGATGGCCTTCTTCCTGGAAGCCACCTTCATCGGGATGTTCTTCTTCGGGTGGGACCGCCTGAGCAAGCTGGCCCATCTTTGCGTCACCTGGCTGGTGGCGCTGGGCGCCAACTTCTCGGCGCTCTGGATCCTGATCGCCAATGGCTGGATGCAGAACCCGGTCGGCGCGACCTTCAATCCCGACACGATGCGGATGGAGATCGTCGACTTCATGGCGGTGCTCTTCAACCCCGTGGCCCAGGCCAAGTTCGTCCACACCGTCAGCGCCGGCTATGTTACCGGCTCGATGTTCGTCATGGCGGTGAGCGCCATCTTCCTGCTCGGCCGTCGGCATCAGGACCTGGCCAAACGCTCCATGGCAGTGGCCGCCAGCTTCGGGCTGGCCTCCGCCCTGTCGGTCGTCGTGCTGGGCGACGAGAGCGGCTACGTGACCACCGAGCACCAGAAGATGAAGCTCGCGGCCATGGAAGGCATGTGGGAGACCGAACCTGCCCCGGCCGGCCTGACCCTGTTCGGGATCCCGGATCAGGAAGCCCGCCAGAACCACTACGCGGTGCACATCCCCTACGCGCTGGGCGTGATCTCGACGCGGTCGCTCTCGACGGAAGTGCCGGGCATCCTCGATCTGGTTGATCGGGCCGAGGTCCGGATCCGCAACGGCATGGCGTCCTACGATGCCCTTCAGCGGGTGCGCGCCGACAAGAACGACCAGGCCGCCCGTGCCGAGTTCGAGCAGTCCTGGCCGGACCTGGGCTATGCCCTCCTGCTCAAGCGCTACACGGATGACGTCGCAGATGCCTCGGACGAACTGGTTCAGAAGGCTGCCTGGGATACCGTCCCGGATGTAGGCGTCCTGTTCTGGAGCTTCCGCCTGATGGTGGGGCTAGGCATCTACTTCATCCTGTTCTTCGGCCTGGCCTTCGTGATGTCGTCGCGCCACCAGCTCGGCAACAGCCGGCCCTTCCTGTGGCTGGCGGTGGCGAGCCTGCCGCTGCCCTGGGTCGCGATCGAGGCCGGCTGGCTGGTGGCCGAGTATGGGCGGCAGCCCTGGGCGATCGAAGGCGTGCTGCCGACCTTCTATGCCGCTTCCGGCCTGACCATCACCGACCTGGTGATCAGCCTGAGCTTCTTCCTGACGCTCTACACGATCCTCGCGGTCATCATGGTGATCCTGATGGTCAAGACGATCCGCAAGGGCCCGGCGGCCGCTTATGCGCTGATCGAGGGCCTGGGTGGCTCCCGCCATATCCCCGAGGCGGCGACCGCCACTCCCGACCGCTGAACCGACCGGCTCGCAAGGACATCACGTCATGATCCCCCTCGACTATGAAACGCTCAGGCTGATCTGGTGGGCGCTCCTGGGCGTCCTTCTGATCGGTTTCGCCCTGATGGATGGCTTCGACCTGGGGATAGGGGCGCTCCTGCCCTTCGTTGCAAAGAGCGACGCGGAACGGCGCATCCTCATCAACATCGTGGGGCCGGTCTGGGAGGGCAACCAAGTATGGCTGATCCTGGGCGGCGGCGCGGTCTTCGCGGCCTGGCCGGCCCTCTACGCCGTATCCTTCTCCGGCTTCTACCTTGCGATGATCGTGATCCTGCTGGCGCTCATCCTGCGGCCCGTGGGCTTCAAGTTCCGCGGCAAGATCCAGGATCGCAGATGGCGCGCCAGCTGGGACTGGGCCTTGTTCGTGGGTGGCGCGGTACCGGCCCTGATCTTCGGCGTGGCGGTCGGCAACGTGCTGTCGGGGGTGCCCTTCACCCTGGATGACACGCTGCGCCCAAGCTACGCCGGTGGCTTCTTCGGCCTGCTGATGCCGTTCCCGCTGGTGGCGGGCCTGGTCAGCCTTTCCATGATGATCGTGCATGGTGCGGCGGTGATCGCCGCGCGCACCGAAGGCGTCGTCGCCGCCCGCGCCCGCGAGATCGGGCAGATGGCCGCCATCGCCACCGCTGGACTGTTCGCGCTGGGTGGCCTCTGGATGATCTTTGCCGACGGCTATGTCGTCACCAGCATCCAGGACGGGCTGGGCGCATCCAACCCGCTCGGCAAGACGGTGGAGGTGCGAAGCGGCGGCTGGCTTGCCAACTATGCCGTTCATCCCTGGATGGTCCTGGCTCCGCTGGCTGGCTTTGCGGGCGCGGCACTGGCCTGGCACGGTCTGCGCCAGTGGCACCGGAAGACTGCGCTGCTGGGTTCCAGCCTCGCCATCATCGGGATCATCGCCACCGCTGGCCTGTCCCTGTTCCCGTTCCTGCTGCCGTCCTCGATCAACCCGGAAGCGAGCCTGACGGTCTGGGATGCCTCATCCAGCCAGCTCACGCTCTGGACGATGCTCCTGGGGACCCTGGTCTTCATGCCACTGATCATCGCCTACACGACCTGGGTCTACCGGGTGATGAGCGGGCCCGTGAACGCGGCCTCGATCGATCGCAATCCGAACGCCTACTGAGGAGGCAACCGGCAATGTGGTACTTCTCCTGGATCCTGGGTGTCGGCCTTGCCTGCACCTTCGCCATCCTGAACGCGATGTGGTTCGAGATGCGCGAGGACCGGCGACAACTTCCCTATCGAGACGGCCCGTGACTTCCGAGGATGTGGTACGCCGGTATGCTGCCATGCCGGTGCCCCGCTACACGTCCTACCCGACGGCGATGGAGTTCACGCCGGCCGTCGGGCCTGCGGAACATAGCCTGTGGCTGCGGCGCCTGGACCCGCGCGAGAGCGTCTCGATCTACCTGCACGTCCCCTACTGTCGCGCGCTCTGCCACTATTGCGGCTGCCATACCAAGCTGGCGGTGCGCGACGAGGTGATCCGGGCCTATGGCCGTGCGCTGGAGGAGGAGATCGCGCTGGTCGGCGAGATGCTGCCTGCCCGGATTCCGACGGCGCGGGTCGCCTGGGGTGGCGGGACGCCCAGCATCCTGGGGCGCGTTGGGCTTGCTTCGGCGCTGCGCGTCCTTGAGCGCCATGTCGAGCTGAAGCCGGGATCCGAACACTCCATCGAGCTCGATCCGCGGAATGTCGACCTTGAGCTGACCCGGTTCCTGGCAGACCAGGGCATCAACCGGGTCAGCCTGGGCGTGCAAGACCTGGACCCGAGGGTGCAGGAGGCGATCGGCCGGATCCAGCCGGCCAGCATCGTCGAGCATGCGGTCGATCTGCTGCGGGTCGCAGGCATCAACCGGATCAACTTCGACCTGATCTATGGGCTTCCCCACCAGACGGTCGAGACGATCCGCGCCACCTGCGCCGCAGTCGCCCAGATGAACCCGCAGCGGATCGCGTTCTTCGGCTATGCGCATCTGCCCGGACGGCGGGCCAACCAGAAGCGGATCGACGCATCGGCGCTGCCCGATGCCGTGCAACGCTTTGACCAGGCCAGGGCGATTGCCGAGTTCTTCGAGGACAGGGGCTTCATACCGATCGGCATCGACCATTTCGCCGCTCCCGATGACGGCCTCGCGCTGGCTGCGCGGGAGGGGCGGCTGCATCGCAATTTCCAGGGCTATACCGACGACGACCGGCCGATCTTGATCGGTTTCGGCGCATCCGCGGTGTCGCGCCTCCCGGACGGCTTCGTGCAGAACGTGGCGGACAATCCGAGCTATTGCCGCAAAGTCGCGTCCCACACCCTGGCGACCATGCGCGGCTGGCGCTTCGACGAGGCCGACCGGGCGAGGGCGCAGATCATCGAGGAGCTGATGTGCAACTTCCGGGTCGATCTTGGCGCGGTCGATCCGCAGCACGATTATGCTGACGAGCTGGCGCTGCTGCGTCCGCTCGCTGCCGATGGGATGCTGGAGCTGAAAGGCGGGACCATCCGGATGACGCGCACGGGACGCTCGATCGTCCGGGTCGTGGCTGCGGTGTTCGACCGGTACCGGACGCAGGAAGAAAAGCGCTTCAGCCCGGCCATCTAGTCTTCCGCGATCAATCCGATCAGCGCGTCCGGCGCGGCATGCATGATCGCGAGGCACGCAGGTTCATTCATCCCGGCGTGCCTCGCGCACCCTCCTTTGTCAGCGCTTGGCCATGGCCTTGATGTCTTCGGCGCTCGGCGTGCTGCCTCCAATTCCCCAGTGCCGGCTGCGCACCTCCTTCACCCGCACCCAGGTGACGCCACGCATGGCTTCTCCCTCGACCTCCACCATCGCGTCGGTCACCTTCTGGATCATTTGCGCCTTCTGCTCGGCGTCGAAGACGCCCTCGATCACTTCGATGTCCACAAGCGGCATGTCGGCTCTCCATCTGTTTGGGCCTGGACCGAGGATGGCCGGGAGCCGCGCCGTGGCTCCAGTCGTGTTTGTGAAGGAAAGGCGCTACAGTTTCTGAACTGGACCGGGGCAGGGCGTGCATGGGAGCACGCTGCCAGGAGGTGCCGACATGCCGGAGAACGCTTATCCGAGCTTCTGTCCGGTCGCCATGGCGGCCGAGATGATCGAGCCGCGCTGGACGCTCCTGGTCCTGAGCGAGATGTGGGCCGGTGCCACGCGCTTCAACGAGATCCAGCGCGGCGTACCGGCCATGTCGCCAGCGCTCCTGTCCAAGCGGCTGAAGGACATGGAGAAGAAGGGACTTGTCCGGCGCTGCGAGGGCGAGACGAACGGCCACTCCGAATATCTCACGACCCCGCTGGCGGACGAGCTGGAGCCGATCGTGCGGCAGCTTGGGGAATGGGCGCACCGCAACGTCGACTGCGAGGTCAGTCTCCAGTCCCTCGACGCACGCGTCCTCATGTGGAACATCCGGCGCAAGATCAATCGGCTGGAACTGCCCCGCCACCGGTGCACGATCCAGTTCACGTTGAACGACCCGCCCCGCGAAAGCCGGAACTACTGGCTGATCTTCAGGCCAGGCGTCGATCCCGATCTCTGCTATGTTGACCCGGCCTTCAACGTCGACCTGTTCATCGTCGCCGACCTGCGCGCGCTGACCTCGGCCTGGATGGGTCACTCGACGTTCGACCATGAGATCGGCGCCGGCAACATCGTCCTGATCGGCAACGACGCCATGGCGCGCAGCCTGACGAGATGGCTCGTCCGCAGCAGCTATGCAGGGGTGAAAGCGCCGGCATGCAGCGGGCCGAGGCTTGCAGCCGTTCCTCCCGACATGCTGCCGGAAGTTCCCGACCCAGGTCTCCGCTCTGTCCGCAAGCAGGCGCCCGTCGGCTAGATGGCATGTCGAGGAAATGGGCGCCGAAAGGCTCGACTGCCCGGCTAGGAGCTTGTCTAGGCCATCAGCCTGTCGGTCGTCAGAATGTCTCCAGCCACGGGCGCAGCTCGATCTCGGAGGACCAGGCGTTCCTTGGCTGTTGCAGCGCGGCCAGATAGGCCTGGGCTATCCCGTCCGGCGACAAAGTGCTGTCGGGACGGTCCTCCGGATCGGGGCGCGTCCCGCTGCGTACCGCACCGTCGATCACGAAATGCACGACGTGGATACCCTGTGGCCCCAGTTCGCGCGCCGCACTTTGTGCCAGGCCGCGCAGGGCGAACTTGCCCATGGCGAAGGCGGCGGACGCGGGGAAGCCCTTGATGCCCGCCGTCGCTCCCGTGAAGAGAATGGCGCCCCGGCCGTGCGGCACCATCCGCCTTGCCGCCTGCTGCGCCACCAGGAAGCCGCCGAACGCGGTCACCGCGACCGCCTGGCGGACCGCCTCCGGGTCGATCTCGGCGAGCGGGCCGCGCACGCGGGCGCTGGCGTTGTAGATCACCAGGTCTGGCTCCCCCAGGCTGGCGTCCACCTGCTCGAACAGCGTGGCCACGGCCACCGGATCGGACGCATCCGCAGCGAACGTCATCGCCCCGGTCTCGTTCGCCAGCGCCGCCAGCTTGCCGACATCGCGCGCCACCAGACCGACCTTGAGACCGGCTGCCGCCAAGGCGCGGGCCAGCGATGCGCTGATTCCGGAGCCTGCACCCACGATCAGGGCAGTGCGGTAGGGAGTCTCGGCCATGGTCGCTCTCCGGATGGATCGGGGCACGGTCATAGCGCGTCCCTGCCTCCATGCCATCGTTCATGGACGGGCAACCGTGGCGGCGCTCCGCCCGATGCGAAGGACCGTAGCCCTGGGAACTCAGGGATGCCCTGGAAGGTCCAGCCGATAGCCGAGTCGTCCGGCGGCGTTGCGGATGTGAAGCGCCATCGCGTCATGGGCCGCAGCCGGGTCGCGCGCAGCGATGGCGTCGAAAATGGCGGCATGCTCGGCGATGGTAATCTCCACGATGTCAGCTACCGCACCCCGCGCGCGGGCATCCATGATGGTGACGCGCACCTGCTCGGACAGGAAGCTGACCGCCATCCGGACATAGGCGTTGCCGGTTGCCTCGGCGACGGCCTTGTGGAACTCCAGGTCGGCGTCAACGCCGCCCGATGCCCATTTCTCGGCGCCGCGCATCCGGTCGAGCGCCTGCTCGAGCTTGGCCAGCTGCTCGTCGGTGCGCCGCCGGGCGGCCAGGCTGGCTGCCTGGATCTCCAGGATGGCACGCAGCTCGAACAGGGCCAGAAAGGCGGAGCGGTCGCTCAGGGCCTCGGCGTCGAAGCGCAGGGTCGGATTGGCGGCCGAACGCACCACGAACGCGCCGACGCCCTGGCGGGACTGCACGATCCCGTCCGAGCGCAGCCGCGAGATCGCCTCGCGCACCACGTTGCGGCTGACCCCGAAACTGTCGGCCAGGGCCTGTTCGGTCGGCAGCCGGTCGCCCGGCTTCAGCCGCTCCTCGACGATCTGCTGCAGGATCTCCGCCGCGATACGGGAGGGGAGGTGCGGGCCACGGCCGAGCATGTCGATCTTCATGGGGTTCCTTCGACGAACGGCCGGCTCAGTCCAGGATGCGGCCCGGGCTCAGCAACGATGCCGGATCGATCGCCGCCTTGACGCGCTTCATCAGGTCCAACTGCACCGGGGACTTGCGCGCCAGGAACGCTGCGCGCTTCTTGCGGCCGATCCCGTGCTCGGCGCTGATCGACCCGCCGAGCCGGTCGAGTTCGGCGAACACGATCTCCTCGCAGTGCTTCAGGAACGGCACGATCCGGCTTTGGTCCATGCCGGACGGCGGCAGGACATTCAGGTGGATGTTGCCGTCGCCGACATGGCCGTAGGAGAGGGGCAGGCAATCCGGCTCGAAGCGGCGCAGGGCAGTTTCGGTGCGCTCGATGAACGAGGCGATCGAGGAGATCGGGATCGACACGTCGGTGCGCAGGTGACGGCCGCGCCGCACCTGGCCTTCGATCAGGCCCTCGCGGATCCGCCAGAAATCCCGGGCCTGGCTGGTGCTTGCCGCAATCGCGCCATCCGCGACCAGTTCCTGCTCGACCGCCCGCTCCAGGAAGCGCTCCAGGATCGCGCGCAACTCGATCAGTTCACCGGCCGAGGCCTCCAGGAGGATGTAGACCGGCGCCGGGTCGAACGGGTCGCGCAGGTCCGGCGTCACGTCCAGGGCCAGTTCCACGCAGGCGCGCGGCATCAGCTCGAACGCCGACATCAGGTCGCCCATGTCCCGGCGCGCCTGGGCGAACAGGGCTACCGCCTGCGCCACCGAGGACAGGCCCAGGAGCGCCGTCTCGACCTGGGTCGGCCGCGGATAGAGCTTCAGCGTCGCCGCGGTGACGATCCCAAGCGTGCCTTCCGAGCCAATGAAGAGCTGCTTCAGGTCGTAGCCGGTATTGTCCTTGCGCAGCCCGCCGAGCCCGTCGAACAGCCGCCCGTCCGGAAGCACGGCCTCCAGCCCCAGGACCAGCTCACGGGTCATCCCGTAGCGCAGTACGTTGATGCCGCCGGCATTGGTGGCGATGTTGCCGCCGATCTGGCAGCTGCCCTCGGCGCTCAGCGACAAGGGGAAATAAAGGTCGGCCTCCCGGGCGGCGTTCTGGACCGTCTCGAGGATGCAGCCCGCCTCGGCCACCATGGCGAACCCGGCGGGGTCGATCCGGCGGATGCGATTCATCCGCTCCAGGCTCACCACCACTTCCCGGCCGCTTCCCGCAGGGGTGGCGCCACCGACCAGCCCGGTATGGCCGCCCTGCGGCACCACCGGCACGCCGGCGGCGGCGCAACGCCGGATGATCTCCTGCACTTCCCCGGTGGAGCGCGGCCGCAGCACCATCCGGGCTTGGCCGACATGGTCGCCGGACCAGTCCCGCTCGTATCGGGTTCGTTCGTGTAAATCGTCGACCCGGCCGAACGGCGCCAGGGCCGCTTCCAGCTCGTCTCTCTGGTCGGCCCGCGCGGATTCCATGCCTGCTCCACCCTCCGGTTCGGCGACCACCAACCACCCCTCGATCACCGGTCCAATATGATCAACCCAGGGATTGTAGGACAATAGGATTATGCTACTTCTGGGCCGACAGGAACGAATCGCCAAGGCGGCCGGACAACGAGCCGCGGAAAGGGGAGGCGGATGTTCGTGACGCCCGAAGGGGACAAGGTCCTCGTCATCGACGGACATATTCATCTTTGGGACGCACGCCCGGAGAACCGCCGCAACCGCTACGGCCTGACCTTCATCGAAAGCTTCTGGGGCTCCCATGTCGGCATGACGCCGAAGGAGCAGCGCTGGGAGTTCGACCGGTTCCTCTGGTACGGCGTCGAGGGCGCGGCCAAGGACCTGTTCGACGACGGCTATGTCGACCATGCGATCATGCTGCCGACCAACCTGCACGACTTCTATGTCGACGGCTTCAATACGATCGACCAGTGCGCGGGCTTCAAGAACGCCTACCCGGACAAGGTGATCCTGAACGGGCGCTTCGATCCGCGCGACGGGCAGCGCGGCCTCGACCGGATGGAGGCCGAGCACGAAAAGTGGCGGTTCAAGGGCGTGAAGCTTTATACCGCCGAGTGGAACGGCGTTTCCAAAGGCTACACGCTGCGCGACGAGTTCGTGGCGCCCTACATGGAGAAATGCCGCCAGCTCGGCATCAGGAACATCCACATCCACAAGGGCCCGACGATCCATCCGCTCAACCTGGATGCGTTCGACGTTCGTGACGTCGACCATGTGGCGACCGCGTTTCCCGACCTGAACTTCATCGTCGATCATTGCGGGATGCCGAGGATCGACGATTTCTGCTGGATCGCCGGCCAGGAGCCGAACGTCTATGGCGGCCTGGCGCTGATCCCGTCCTTCATCCACGCCCGGCCGAAGTACTTCGCCCAGATGATGGCGGATCTCCTGTTCTTCCTGGGGCCGGACCGGCTGATCTTCGGCTCCGACTACGGCATCACCAGCCCGAAATGGATCGTCGAGAAGCTGATGGCGTTCCAGTTCGACGACGAACTGGCCCAGGAGGCCGGGACCCAGCTCACCCTGGACGTGAAGCGCAAGATCCTGGGGCTGAACGCTGCGGAACTGTATGGGCTGGAGGTCGACCCGATCTTCCAGATCCAGGCCCCCGAGGATGAGGGGGAGCTCACCCATCCGGTGGCGGCCGGAGGCATCGATGTCACGGCATGAACAGCAGGTCGTCGATGCGGCCAGGCAGGCCGAGGTAAGGGCCCGGCTCGACGAGGTGCTGGATCCGGAGCTAGATCAGTCGGTCACCTCGATGGGATTCATCGAGAGCGTGGAGATCGAGGGTGGCGTGGTCGCGATCACCTTCCGCCTGCCGACCTTCTGGTGCTCCGCCAACTTCGCCTTCCTGATGGCGGTCGACATGAAGGCGGCGGTCGAGCCGCTGGCCTGGGTCGACGAGGTCCGGGTGAGCCTGGTTGATCACTTCGCCGCGCGGAAAATCAACGAGGGCGTCGCGCGTAATGCCGGGTTCGCCGAGGTGTTCGCCGGCGAGGCCAGGACCGACCTGTCCGAGATCCGCCGGCTGTTCCGCGAAAAGGCGTTCCTGGGGCGTCAGGAGCGGATGCTGCGGGCCTGGGTCGTCCTGCGCGGCGTCGAGGAGGCGCTGTCGCTCAACGTGGGCGGGCTGCGCGAGCTGGCGCATGGCGAGGGCGAGATCCGCCCGTTGGCGCTGCGCTATCTCACGGCGCGGCTGGTCGACGGCGGCTCGATCGCCCCGGATGCGCCGGCCTTCACCACCTTGGCCGGTGACGCGGTGACGATGGAACGGTACACGCAGCACCTGCGCGAGATACGCCGGGTACGTGGTGCCGCCGAGGCCAATGCCGAGATGTGCCGCATCTACCTGGAAGCGCGCTATGCCGATGCCCGCCCTGGCACCGGCACGATTCTCGAAGGGAAGAGACACGCTCATGTCTGACAAGTTTCAGATGATGCATACGATGGTCCGGGTGAAGGACCTCGACAAGTCGCTGGACTTCTACACCCGCCTGCTCGGCATGCAGCTCCTGCGCAAGATGGACTTCCCCGAGGGCAAGTTCACGCTCGCCTTCGTCGGCTACGGTCCCGAGGAAACCCATGCGGTGGTCGAGCTGACCTACAATTGGGACCAGAAGGAACCCTATGACCTGGGCAACGGCTACGGCCATATCGCCCTGGGCGTCCGCGACATCCACGGCATCTGCAAGGAGCTGGAGAAGGCGGGCGCGAAGATCCCGCGGCCGCCAGGCCCGATGAAGCACGGCACCACGCACATCGCCTTCGTCGAGGATCCGGACGGCTACAAGATCGAGCTGATCGACCTCGACACGCGCGGCTGACGCGCCGGCCGGGCCCCGCTGGGCCCGGCCAACTTTCCAGGGGCGGCCCTCGGCGCCGTCATCCTAGGGATGGGCAGAGGAGGGAACGAGTCCCTGCCTCTGCAGGAGATGGCTCGGCGCGAGCAGCGGGTTTCAGAACACGAAATCCGCCGCCCGCCAGGCAGCCGCCGTCACATGGCCGTCCTGCACGACGACCTCGAAGTCCGGATCGATCGTGCCGGCATAGTTGACCTGGATCACCGTATCGCTGCCGCGGTCGGTCACCCGGACCTGGTTGAGGCCGTCGAAGGCCTGGCTGCCCTTGAAGGTGAGCAGGCCGTCGAAGAGGTCGCTCAAGTCGATCCGGTCGCCATTGCTGGTTCCGATACCTTCAAAGCCCTGGATGACATCGGCCTCGTCGCCCAGGCCGCTGTCGCCCCTGCCGAACTTGAACAGATCGTCGTTGTGCCCGCCGTTCATGACATCCCGGCCACGCCCGCCGACCAGGACATCATTGCCGGTGCCCCCATCCAGAATGTCGTCGCCCTGGTCGCCAGAGAGATGGTCGCTGCCGTCGCTGCCAAGAAGCGTGTCGCTGCCGGCGCCGCCGGACATGGTGTCGTTGCCGGCAGCGCCGTAGAGCAGGTCGTTGCCGCCTTCGCCATTCAGCCTGTCGTTGCCATCCTCGCCATGCAGCGAATCGGCGCCCGTGCCGCCGAACAGGACGTCGTCGCCGCCGGCGCCGTACAGGAGGTCGGCACCCTCTTCGCCCATCAGCGTGTCGTTGCCGTCCTCGCCGCGCAGGCTGTCGCGGCCAAGGCCGCCGAAGATCTGATCGTCGCCGCCGCCACCGCTCAGCGTATCGTGTCCGTCACCGCCGTCGAGCATGTCGGCGCCATCCTCGCCGCGCAACGTGTCGTCGCCCGCATCACCGACAAGCTGATCGTTGCCGCCGGCCCCTACCAGGAGATCGTTGCCGTCTCCCCCGCTCAGGGTGTCGTTGCCATCCTCGCCATAAAGCTGGTCGTTGCCACTGCCGCCGAACAGCAGGTCGCTCCCGCCCGCGCCGAACAGCGTGTCGTTGCCGTCACCGCCGCTCAGGGTGTCGTTGCCGTCCTCGCCACGCAGGGTGTCGTTGCCGGTGCCGCCCAGAAGGAGATCGTTGCCGGCATGGCCGAACAGATGATCGTCGCCGCCCAGGCCGAGGATCGCGTCGTCGCGGCCGGTGCCGAACATGGTCTCCGAGCGCGATGTCCCAAGGATCGAGCCGGGGGGGCCGGCGCCCAGGATGTCGATCGTCACGGTCGCGGTGCTCTGCGAGCCGGCGCTGTCCTTGACGGTGTAGGTAAAGGTGTCGGTCGTCCTCCCATCGCTGCCAAGGCCATCGAACGCACTGCTGTCGGCGGCATAGACGATCTGGCCGGTGACCGGATCCAGGCTCACCGTTGCACCCTTGGCGGATCGGCCGGAGACAGAGACCAGGGTCAGCACGTCGCCCGCATCGGGATCATTGTCGTTGGCCAGAAGAGACGCCGCCTCGATGACGATCCGGGTGTCCACGGTCGCCTGGTAGCCGCGATCGTCCATCGCCATGGGGGCGTCGTTGGCGGCAGCGAACTCGATGCTGACGGTCTTGGCGGCACTGAAGGTCCTGCCGTCGCTCACGACGTACTGGAACATCGCCGTGCCGTTGAAGTCCCGCTCGGGCACGAAGCGGTAGGAGCCATCCTCGTTCACCACCACGGAGCCATGGGTGGCCGACCCATCCACCAGGTGGTAGGTGAGCCGGTCTCCATCCGGGTCGGAGCCGGCCAGGAGCTGGCCAGCCACGGCGGTGTCCTCGATGCCCTGCGTCGCCTCGGCCGCGGCCGCTGCCTCCGGCGGATCGTTCCGGCCGACGACGGTCGCGGTGACCGTGGCGGTGGCGGTGCCTCCCTTGCCGTCCGAGATCGTGTAGCTGACGGTCGTGAGGGCAGTTTCGCCCTTGCCCAGCCCGTCGAAGGCGCCGTCCGGGTCGAACCGCAAGGCGCCATTGGCCTGGATCGTGAACAAGCCTCCGTCCGAGCCGGCCACCGCAGCGCCTACCTGACCCGAGGCAGTTCCCACCCCGACCACCTTGATCTTGTCGCCGTCAGGATCAGTGTCGATGCCCAGCTCCGTGATGACATTGCCGCGGCCGATGGCATTCTGGTTCGTCGTGATGGCGTCATCCTGCGCGATCGGCAGGGAATTGCCTGCCTGATCGAGCGTGTTCGCCGGTTCCGTCGAAGTCATCTATGTTGCTCCGGTACGAAAGAGCCATCATGACAATGAGATTGAATGAAATGGACGTTGATCCCGCAGGGCCGGCCATGTCGTGAACATCGAGCCGCCATCCTCGCCAAGCGGTGGTTTAACCATGAGCGAGGTGAAGCAGCCGCGGATCTGACTGCGGCGGTATCGAGATAATTATTAGGAAATTAGTAAGAAATGCTTGGAGATTTCGATATACCGCCCGGGTGAGGCCGGAGCAACATTGCTTGCACCCGAGATCGCCGGAAGAACTACTATAATACGTTGTGCCCGGTCGATGAAAGGCGGGAGGAGGCGGCGCATCCACAGACCCGCCGCCTCCCATCCGGCTGCATCCGCGCGCCCTCTGCGGCTGCGCCGGTCCCGGGCTGGAGAAGGCATGGCTCCTCCAGCCCCAGCGTCACCGATGCTGCAACCACTCCCTGGCGATGTTCAGGTCGGCCTGAGACATGCCATGGCCGACCGGCAGGATCCGGTGCTCGACCATGGCGCCGGCGCTGCTGAGCTGGGCGGCCAGCCGCGCCGCATTCTCCTGCGGCACGATCGGGTCGGCGGCCCCGGAAAGCAGCAGGACCGGCTTGCCGCCGAGGTCGGCGGCGGGTGGCTCGGCCAACGGCACCATGGCCCGGATCAGCACCGCGCCCGCCAGCGCGTCCGGCCGCAGCAGGAGGGTGGCCGCCGCGATGTTGGCACCGTTGGAGAAGCCCAGCGCGATCGGCGCCTCCAGTCCATAGGCGTCGCGCGCCTCGGTGACGAACTCGGCCAGTTCGCCTGCCCGGAACCGGAGGTCCGCTTCATCGAAGACGCCTTCCGCCAGCCGGCGGAAGAAGCGCGGCATGCCGTGCTCCAGCACCTTGCCGCGCGGGGAGAGCAGCGCCGAGCCGGGCGCCAGGGCCTGGCCCAGCGGCAGGAGGTCGGTCTCGTCGCCGCCGGTGCCATGCAGGAGCAGGACCGGCGGCCGGCCGGGCAGGGTGCCCGGCACGAAGCGATGGATGAAGGACAATTCGGTCATAGGATCCTGCTCCTTGCCGTCAGTCGATGCTCGGCAGCGCCGCCTCGATCTCCGCCCGGCGGGAGCGGATGAAGGAGGGAAGCTGCAGCGAGCTCCCGAGCGCCTCGGCCGGCTCGTCGGTGGCGAAACCGGGTATGTCGGTCGCGATCTCGAAGATCGTGTGGCCCGGCGCACGGAAATAGACCGAGCGGAAATAGTCGCGGTTCTTCTGCTCGGTCGTCTGGATCCGGTGGGTCTGCGCCAGCTTGCGGACCATCTCGGCCTGCGCCTGGTCATCGACCGCCCGGAACGCCACGTGGTGCACCGACCCGCCGCCCATGCGTGCCGGCAGGAAGCCCGGCGCCACGTGGATGTCGACGATCCCGCCGATCGGGTTGCCAGGCACCTGGAACCGCACCAGCGATCCCTCGCGGCCCACCGGCTCGAATCCCAGCACGTCGGTCAGCACGGCACCCGTGGCCGCGTCGTCGTCCAGTAGGAGGCTGACGCCATGGATGCCGCGGATCGCATGTTCGGCGGGAACCTCGCCGCCGCTCCAGCCGGGCTCGTTCTCGATCCCGCGCACCGCCGCCAGCGCCAGCCGCATCCCGTCCGGATCCTTGAAGGAGAGCACGGTCTGGCCGAAGCGCCTGGCGGGCGTCTCGTGGCGGACCCCCTTCTCCAGGAGGCGCTGGGTCCAGTAGCCGATCGACGCCTCCGGCACGCGCAGGACAGTCTCCTCGGTCTCCCCGGTGCCGAGCCGTCCGGCAGCGACATGCTCCCAGGGAAAATGGGTGATGATCGTGCCGGGGCTGCCCGCCTCGTCGCCGTAGTAGAAGTGATAGGTGGTGGGATCGTCGAAGTTCACGGTGCGCTTCACCATGCGCAGCCCGAGCGTGCCCACGTAGAAGTCGCGGCTGCGCCGGGCGGGGCCGGCAATGGCCGTGACGTGATGGATGCCGTGGGTGTTCATGATCGACTCCTTGCCTTGGCGGCGAACCGCCTTCGCTTGGCACAGCAGATAGGCCGTCCCGGAGCAGTCGCTAAGGGAGCTTTGATTGCGCTGATGCAATGTCATTCATGCATATCGGCATTTTGCGTTGCCAGAGGGAAACGAGGATGCTCGCTGCGAGAGTTGTCCCTCCGAGGAACCCTGTGATGATTGATCAGCGTCTTGCTCCCTACGGTGTCTTTGCCCTGCGTGCTGCCCTGGGCATCATGTTCGTCGCCCATGCCTACCTGAAGTACGCGATCTTCACGGTGGCCGGCTTCGAGGGCTATCTGGGCTCGCTCGGCCTGCCGGTCCTGCTGGCCTGGCCGATCATCCTGGCCGAGCTCATCGGCGGCATCGCCATCCTGGTCGGCTACCACAGCCGCCTGTTCTCCCTGGCCCTGTTGCCGATCCTGCTGGGCGCGCTCGCTGTCCACTTCCCGAACGGGTGGGTGTTCAGCGCGCCGAACGGCGGCTGGGAATTTCCGGCCTTCCTGGCGGTGGGCGCGCTGGCCCATGCCCTGATCGGCGATGGCGCCTTTGCACTCAGGAGCACGCCTGCCTCCGTGATCAACACTGGCAGGTCGGCGATCGCCGCGGCCTAATGGCGCCAGATCGTTGCATGGCACAGCCGGCGCCTCATGCGCCGGCTGTGCCGCGTCTTGCGGGGACAGGATGGCCGAGGCCTTTGACCGACTGGCATGGGACGACCTGCGCCTGATCCAGGCCGTGGCGGAAGCCAGGGGCCTGCCGGCTGCCGCGGCCAAGATCGGCGTCAATCACTCGACCGTGTTCCGGCGGCTGCGCCAGATCGAGGAGTTACTCGGCATCGCGCTGTTCGAGCGGCACCGGACCGGCTACGTGCCGACCTCCGCCGGCGAGGAGATCGTGGCGCTGGCCGGCCGGCTGGACGAGGAGATCACCACGGTCACCCGCCGGCTGGCCGGCCGGGGTTCCGCCCCGGCTGGAGAGTTGCGCGTCACCACCAACGACAGCCTGCTGGTTTATCTGCTGACCGCGCTGTTCGCCCGCTTCCGAGAGGCCTGTCCGGACGTGCGGCTCGATGTCGTGCTGACCAACCAGGCCCTCAACCTGTCCAAGCGCGACGCGGACGTGGCGATCCGCGCCACCGACCATCCGCCCGAGAACCTGGTCGGCCGCCGGCTGGCCAGGATCGCCTGGGCGCTCTATGGGCGGAGCGAGGACTTCCTGGCCACACCCGAGGGCGGGGTGGACGAGCTGTACCGGCGCCACTGGGTCTCGCTCGGCGACGACCTTGCCGCCCTGCAGGTGGTCCGCCAGGTCCGTGAGCGGGTGCCCGCCGAACGGATCGCCTACAAGGTCAACACCGTCCTCGGATTGGCCGAGGCGGTGCAGGCCGGGATCGGCATCGGCCACCTGCCCTGCTTCATTGCCGACCCCATGCCGGGGCTGGTGCGCCTGGCCCCGCCCGAGCCGGCGCTGGCCGCCGACCTGTGGCTGTTGACCCATCCCGATTTGCGCCAGGTCCCGCGCATCCGGGTGTTTTCCGACTTCATGGCCGCCGAGATCGGCAAGCGCCGCCGCCTGATCGAAGCCCTGTGAGCGAGGCCTGGACCGCTCAGCCCAGAACCTGCCAGACATCGTCCACCGGCCGATAGCCCAGGAGGCGCTCGGTCGGCTCCAGGTCCCAGGGCGCGCCGGTGTTCGAGGACATGGCGTTCACCACGATCCCGGGTGCGGGCCAGGCCGACGCATCGGCCAGGATCGCTGCCTGGACCAGCCCGGTGAAGTCGCGGTTGGACAGCCACATGTTGCGAAACCAGGTCAGGTCCCGCTGTCCCGCCTCGTCCAACGCGGCCCGGCCTTCCTTGGGCGTGCCCGAGGCGCTGATTGTGCCCGGATGGTTGGCGCCCGGCTGGCACCAGCCGATCCGCAAGGCCACCGCCGTCATCGCGCCATGCTCCGCCTGCATCACGCACAGGCGCTCGCCCATCAGCTTGGCGGTGGCATAGGGCGTGGCGTCCAGGAGCTTGCCGTCGCTGTCCCACTGCGTGCCGACGCCGGGCTGGGTGTCCGGACGCAGCGATGCCGAGATGGTCGCCTCCGGCCGGTCCTTGTAGCGGCCCATCACGTGGTTGGAGGTGGCGAACACCATCCGGCAGGGCCGCCCGCTGGCGCTGGCCGCGGCGACCACGTTGATCGTCATGTCGAACGACCGGGTCGAGTCGGTCCAACTCGCGTCGGGATAGGGGTTCTGGGCGGCCAGGTGCACCACGGCATCGGCGCTGCCGATCGCATCCTGCCAGGCACGGTCGTCGCGATCGGTCAGGTCCGCCCGGACCGGCTGGGCCTTGGCGCTGCCGAGATCGCCCTCGAACTGCCGGTCGATCGCCAGGACCGCGCCGCACCAGTCCTGGGGCGCGAACGCCGCGATCAGCTTGCGGCCGAGATTGCCGTTGCCGCCGGTGATCGCGACGGTGAGGGGCTGGGTCATGCTTGGCTCCGGGCGCCTTGGAAGGTGGCGGGCGCCTGAAGCCACCTGCGGGGCGGCGGGACCTGCGTCAAGCGCATGGGCTCCCTTAGGGGATGTGGCCGCGTAGAAAGGACGATGGACCCTCGAACGGTTTGGGATGGATGGCGGGCCCCTGGGGCCGATAGGAAGGAGACAACGATCTGGGAGGATCTTGGCATGGTGAGCCGTCGTATCGCGATTGCCCCAAATCTCGCGCTGCATGCCATCGATGAAGGCCAGGGGCGGCCGCTGGTGATGATCCCGGGCTGGTCGCAGACCGCGGCCGAGTTCGGGCGCAACATCCCGGCGCTGGCCAAGGGGCGGCGGGTGCTGGCGCTCGACATGCGCGGCCATGGCGAGAGCGACAAGCCGGAAGGCGGCTACCGGATCGCGCGCCTGGCGGCGGACCTGGAGCAGGTCCTGGACCGGCTCGGCCTGGAAAGCGGGGTCGACCTGCTGGGCCATTCGATGGGCGCTTCGGTGATCTGGAGCTATCTCGACCTGTTCGGGCCGTCCCGGCTGCGTCGCCTGGTCCTGGTCGACCAGGCGCCGATGGCGACGACTCTGCCTGGCTGGGGCGAGGAGGAGCGCCAGCGCTACGGGGCATTCCCGCCCGATCTCGCCAGTCTCGGCGCATTGTGCGCCCGCGTCCGTGCCGCGGACCGGTCCGACACCAAGGAGATCCTGCGCGGCATGTTCACCGCGGATCTTCCGGACGAGGAACTCGACTGGATCGTCGAGCAGAACCTGAAGATGCCGCGCGGGGCGGCTGCCGACCTGCTGTTCGACCACTGCCTGAACGACTGGCGCGACCTGATCCGGACGATCCGGCTGCCGACGCTGGTGATCGGCGGCCGGGCAAGCTTCTTCTCACCGGCCTCCCAGGAATGGATCGCGTCCTGCAACCCGGATGCGCGGGCGGTGATCTTCGATGCCGGACAGGGTGGCGCACACTTCATGTTCTACGAGGCGGCGGAACGCTTCAACCGGGAGGTCGACGCGTTCCTGGCCAGCCAGGGCTGAGCGCAAAGCCTCGCCCATCGCGCGGCAGCACTGCCGGCCAACGTCGCCTCCGGCAGTGCTCCAGGCTTCCTTCCCTCGTGCACCCGAAAGGGAGGAGGTGTTAACGCGGGTTCAGGCCCAGCCATGATCCTTCCGGGAACCTGATCGCATGAGTTGCGGACGGAAGTCCCTGGCATGCGCGGCGCAACCATGATTGGCGGCATGAACAAGAATTTAATCCTAATTGTTACCTGTATTGCATATTACTTTACGGCCAATATCCTGAAACAGTAACGATTCCGTGATACGCATGAATCCAGAAAGTAGTGCCCGGGGAGTTCATGTTAAAGAACATCTTGTGACGACAGGTTAATCATTCCAGAAAAAGCCTGAACCATCTCCGGAAATATTCACGCGACTTTATGCTTCGTAAATTTCTTCAGTAACTCCCGAGGGCGCTTGGGAGAACCCGCCTCTGCGCCCAAGAAAACGCCTCTTTTGGAGGATACGCTCGTGCATGCAGTCAGTCTTCGCAGCAGTGTCGCGGCGCTGGGCCTGGTCGCCCTGGCCGCCATTCCCATCGAACAGGCAGCCGCCAGGGACTATCCGGTCTGCTACAAGACCAAGGAATACGAACCGACCCGGCTCGTGCTGAACGTTTCCTATCATTCCAAGCTCCCCACGACCCGCTACACGGGTAAGCAGGAGGTCTGGGATGCCGACGGCAAGCACGCCTATGTCGAGAACTACAAGAACGTCATGGCGGTGTTCGACGGCTCGGTCGTGACCTCGGCCGGCGGCAAGTATGGCTACGGCCAGCCCAAGGGCGCCCATCTCGGCGGCACCTCCTATTTCGTGCGCGGCGGCACCGGGATCGGGCCGTCGAACGGCCAGCAGAACCCGATGTTCTGGGAATGCACCTCGGCCGAGGCCAGCCCGACGCCCAACACCTGGTCCTGCACGCTGAAGGCCGACAACTTCAAGGCCGGCATCCCGGTCACGCTGATCCGGCTGAAGTACGCGGACAAGGACTGCGACGTGTTCCAGGACACGCTGGACTACGGCCCGCCCAAGCCCCCGCGGCCGCCGAAGCCTCCGCAGCCGCCGAAGTATTGAGTTGATGCCGGTGTGATTACCGATCGCGCCGGCTTGCCAGGTCTCGGTCGCGGTGGCCATTCTTCGCCACGCGCGCATGCTCAGGAATGATTTTCGGAGCGTCGGTCGACGCTTTCTCCGGGCCGGAACCTCGTTCCGGCCCGGTTTCATGTCGTGTGGCCGCAAGGCTGTGGCTTGACGGCAAGGACCGTGAAAAATACTCCTGCCATGGCGGCCGAAAGAGCCGGTGGCGGAGGCTGGACAGGATTGCTTCGGGCGGGCGCGCGCACGGCGGCAGCCCGGATGCAGTGCGCCCCGGACGGGCGGGCGGATCCGCAGGCCTCGAACCTTCAGTCCGGAGTTCCTCGATCATGAAGCAGATCGCAGTCGTCGGCGCCGGGCTGATGGGCCATGCGCTGGCCCTGGTCTTCGCCCTGGGCGGGCATCGTGTCCGGCTGACCGACAGCAACCAGGCGACCCTGGACGGGTCGATGGCGTTGATCGAGAAGGCCGCCGCGACCCTGATCGCCGCCGGCGAGGCGGATCCCTCCTGGACCCCGGAGCGGCTGGCCGGCGTGATCAGCCGCCACGAGAAGCTGGCCGACACCGTCCACGACGCCGACCTTGTCATCGAGGCCGTGGCCGAGATCGCCGAGGTCAAGGAGACCCTGTTCCGCCAGCTCGACGAGCTGGCCCCGGCCGAGGCCGTGTTCGCCAGCAACACCAGCAATCTCGACGTGTTCCCGCTGATCCCGAAGCATCGCTGGAAGCGCGCGCTGATCGCGCACTGGTACACCCCGCCCTATCTGGTCGACCTGGTCGACCTGGTGCCGACCCCGGAGACCGATCCGGCGGTGACCGCCGAGGTGAAGGCGATGCTGGAGGCGATGGGCAAGGTGCCGGTCGTGTTCCGCAAGTTCGTCACCGGCTATGTCGCCAACCGAATCCAGGAAGCGATCGCGCTGGAAACGTTCCGCCTGATGGACGAAGGCGTGGTGACGGCGGAAGAAATCGACCTGTCGGTGATCCACGGGCTGGCGCTGCGCATGCCGATCCTGGGCGTGATGGGCAAGGCCGATTTCACCGGGCTGGAACTGATCCGCCAGAACATGGCCAATGCCACCTACCGGCCGCCGGCGGTGACCGGGCGCTCCGCCACGCTCGACCAGGTGGTAGACGCCGGCCATGGCGGGGTCCGCGCCGGCAAGGGCTTCTACGACTGGAGCGACCGCACCCCGGGCGAACTCTTCCAGGATCGTGACAACCGATTGCTGGCGCTGAAGAAGGCGCTGCGCCACATCAAGCCGATGGTGCCGAAATGATCAGCTACGACCTCCAGGGCAAGACAGCACTCGTCACCGGAGGCGCGTCCGGGATCGGGCTCGCCACCGTCGAGATCCTGCTGCGCTCCGGCGCTACCGTCGCCATGAACTACCTGCCGGGCGATCCGCGGGGCGAGCAGGAGATGACCCGTCTGCGGGAGGCGGGCAGCAGGATCATCGCCGCCCCGGGCGATGTCGGAACCGCCGGTGCCGCCGAGGCGATGGTCGAGACGGCCATCCGCGAGATGGGCGGGCTGGACCTCCTGGTGAACAATGCCGGCACCCCGGCCACCAAGAAGCTGATCCCGCCGGCCAACCTGGACGAGGTCAGCGAGGAGATCTGGTCGACGATCTGGAACGTCAACCTGGTCAGCGTCTTCCGCTGCACCAAGGCGGCCGCCTCTTCCCTGAAGGAACGCGGTGGCTCGGTGGTGAACACCGCCTCGATCGCGGGCCTGGGCAAGGTCGGCAGCTCGATCGCCTACAGTGCCGGCAAGGCGGCGCTGATCAACCTGACCAAGGATCTCGCCCGCGCGCTGGCGCCGGAGGCGAGGGTCAACGCGATCGCCCCGGGTGCGGTGGACAGCCCGTGGATGGTCGAGTGGACCGACGAGCAGCGTCGCAACTCGATCGACCAGTCCCTGCTCAAGCGCCGCAACCAGCCCTCCGACCTGGCGGACGTGATCGTGTTCCTGGCGTTCGGCACGAAGATGGTCACCGGCCACACCGTGCCGGTCGATGCGGGCCTGCTGCTGTCCTGATCTTTGGAACCAGCCGGGATCGACAACCGCAGTGAGAACGCTCATGGGCCGCAGGGCCCATGAGGTTCCTGGATGAACGCAGGCTCGCAGATCACCTGGCAGGCGGGCGGCTGCTGTTGCAGAGCGGGTACCACCCGCCCGCTCAGCATGCTGAACCCTGGCGCCCTCGGCGGAAGCTGAGCCCAGACCGGAAGGGCGCAATGCAGCGCGGATCCCGGGGGGCGATCACCATCACGGCTCCGCGTCCGGGATGGTGATGAAGGCCGGGTAGGTTCAAGGGCAGGTGCTGGCGGTTTGTTCTTGTCCTGGATCCTCGCGGCTGCCGGACGCTCCCTTGCGTGGCAAGCATTGCCAGGGGTTGCCGGTCACCTTCGGTCCCCGGCACCGCAGGCGACCGATTCATGATGTCGAGCGGTCCTACGCCGAGAAAGCGGCCGGCAGGCCGTGGAGGATCCGGCGAACACGTCCGGCGATCCAGCCCTTCGCAGACGCTGAGGCTATTCAGACGGAAACGATGCCCCCAAGGGTCCGGTGCGCCCGGCGAACCTAGGCGCGCTGGCGGTCTGCCTGGCTCAGGTGGTCCGCAAGGCGGACGGCCAGGGCGATCGCGGTGAGGGTCGGATTGGCCTGGCCGGACGTCGGTAGCACAGCGCTGCCGGCGACGTAGACATTGGAGGTTCCAAAGCATCGAAGATCTGCGTCGACGATTGCCTTCCGAGGGTCGGAACCCATACGCGCGAGGCCGATCTGGTGGGTTCCGTGCGAGGCAATCGACATGATCGCATCAACCGTCTCGTTCTCAGGCTGCCGATACACGAGCGAGCCAAGACCGGTCTTTTGCAGCCAGTCCCTGATGACTTGATGCGCACGGAACAGTGCTTCACCGTCCTCCCGTCGAAATCTCAGATCGACCACGAGCCTAGGCAGGCCCAGGCGATCGACTTCGTCGCCAAGCGTGACCCTGCTGTCGGGGTGAGGGCTTTGCTCTGCATGATAGGAGAGGCCGTACCGGCGCCCCGGGTTGCGAAGGAAGAAGCCTGGAAGGCGCATCTCAGCGAAATAGCGCTTGTAGAAGAATTGCGGGATGTAGCTCAGGACAGACGGCAGACCCTTCGTCACATTGACCACATGTGGCGACCGCTTCATATTTTCCGGCGCATGATATCGCCGGATCGCTTCTGCCACCAGAAGGCGGCCGATCGGCTTGATCGACATGGCGAGCGCCGCCAGTGACAATATCCCACTTTGGTGCGTGGGATCGTCCACAGGCGGCACGACCGGCCAGAACGACACGTTCAGCAGTCCCTGGTTCAACTGACATTCATCACTGGGGATCATGCGGTGCCGGCTGTACGACCCGTGTTCATCCACGTGAAAGTCGAAAGCCCGATCGATCTCGTCATTGGCGAATGTGACGTCAGCCACTTCGCCAATCAGATGTCCCATGTAGTTCCGCCCGAGCGGCCCGTCCAAGCCACCGAAGCGGTGCCCTTCCCGGCGCTGCACCGAGAGCATCAGCCTCGTCGACTCGAGCCCGCCCATGGCGAGGACAACAGTCCGGACCGGAACAGCTTGGCGAGCACCATCAGGCCGGCAAACGGTGACCTTGGTCGCTTCCTCGCCTTCGAAAGCAATATCGACTACCGTCGCGTTCAGCCGAATGTCGATCTGGGCATTCCCATCCAGTTCAGCAGCATGGGCCAGCTGGAAGATTGGCTTGTTGCTGAACCGCTCTACCCGGCGAATATCGACTCTATTGTCGCGGCAGGTGATCCCTTCCAGGGATCGAGAAAAAACCGGACTCCCGCAATTGGCATAGTGGCAGGCTCGATCGTAGAAGGAGAGCAGATCTTCGCGCCGGATCGGCCAGTCCACCTCGCCTGCCTGCGGACGAGGTACGAAATCGATCGGGTCATAAGGCTGGCACCGGGCTCCCCAAAGGTTCGACGTACCCCCGAGACGGCGCGCCACGGTGATCAGAACGTCGTCATGAACTGCCGGATCAACGATCGTCGCGTCCGACAAGGCCTGGATGTCCTCGTCAGGCTTCCTGTGGCCCGACTCGAGCAGCAGAACCCTCTTGCCCTTGCGGGCCAGCTCCATGGCCAGCGACAGCCCGACCGGTCCCGATCCGACGATGCATACGTCGTGGCGGATCTCGTCGAGGCCATCCAGTCCGTCGCTGATCATGAACGTGGACGTGCAGAATTGCGCATGGACAGGCTGCGGACCAGGTCGATGGTGGACATATCGACCTTACGGCTGGCGCGTTCGATGTTTGCTTGCTGGTGCCGGGACGAGAACATCGAGCACAGCACAATCCCCTCAGAGTTCACCGCAAGTGCTCGATCGAGCAGCAGCGAGGCAACCATCACTTCCACGGTGCCTGTATAGCCCGCTTCCTCCAGTTGCTTGCGGGCAGCGGGCTCTGACTGGATGCAGGCGGCAAGCTCTTCCTTCGCTCCGGCAACTCCCAGAATGGAGTGAGTTATGAAACCTACCGGATGGGTTGCGACGGCGCGAAGTTCCGAGACCGGATCGGCTTGAAGGCGGTCATCTGCCAGTTGCACGACCTGGAATGTCGGGCAGGTCGTGACGCAGGTGATCGCCGCAGGCATGTCGCCGGCAATACTGATAGCCCGAGCCTTGCCTGTCTGAACGATATCCTGAAGTGCGCGCAGGATGTCATCACGTGCCAAGTCGTCGGCTGTTCCGCCGTGCAAGGCGAACACATCGAGATAGTCGGTTTGCAAACGCTGCAGGCTACGTTCTATCGATGCCTTGATCATTCCGGCTTCGAGCACATCCTTGCGGTTGCGGGTCGACGGCATCTTGCGAAAGTACTTCCGCAGGCTGCCGGCCCTGCTGACGAATGGCCGCGCGACGCGATAGACTGTCTTCATCAGCGCATTGCTGGCCGGAGGGCTCAACCCGACCTTCGAGCACAGCCCGACCGACGTGCGCCGGCCCTTCAGGAAATGGCCAAGAATTTCCTCTGCCTCTCCTGCTCCATACGCAGGGGCGACATCATACCATGACACGCCAGCGTCGTAGGCTGCCGACAGGGCCCTCAGACCGGCTTTCGGTGCGATCCTGGATCCGAGCGAGGCACATCCAAATCCGATGGTCGAGTAACTGCCCTGAAGGCCGGGAAGCGCGACATGCCGGATCATGTGCTATCGGTCCTTTCAGGAGCACCACGAGACAGCCAGCCGGGAACAAGATGTGGCTGGAACTGCAGATCGGCGGGGCTGGGGCAGGGCATGAGAGCGCCGCGCGTGCAGGCTACGCCGCTTATGTTTAAAACTCATCGTGGTCCGAGGCTATTGCAGAAACGCCTCGGTTTCCAGAGCCTGGTCCCACGCGGCGACTTCTCCGCCTGCGACATGTTATGTTCAGGGGAAGGTTCCATCGAACGAATTGGTAGCGATCTTCCGGAAAACAGATCAAGACGGCGAACGCGGCGGGATCCAGGGAGAACCGGCCACTTCGTATCCAGGAAGAGCTGCCCTTCTCTCGTCCTTGCCAACGACATCGGCCCCGAAGGACCAAACTGCTCCGTGCCGCAGGCGCCGTCGAGAATCATGAACTTGTGCGATTTCTCCCGAAAGGACCGGAATTCTCATGAGCTTCACCCCGGTCCTTGAGGACATCACGCACATGGGGGCCAGGCTGTAGTTGCCGCGCACCACTGGCCTGGCGGCGTACCTCAACCCTATGGTGGTCGGCGTATCCTACCAGCCGGTGTCACCCGGCAGTGTTGGGCAAAGACTGGCGGTGGTGCAGGTTGTTCTGGACCCCGCCCACATTGCTCAAGCCATGACGGCTCGCCGCCTGCCTGGAGCGATCGAGCCCGTAGGCGAGACAGGGCCTCCAGAGTCACATCTGTACCATTGGTTGAGGGAGGCGGAGGAGGGGGGCGCGGGTCGTACCGAGCCGGAAAAAAATGCGCTTCCGTGCGACTTCTAACCCATTGCGGCCTGCTGCCGGATCTGTGCGAGGAGGGGGGACGGCGGGCGACGCGGCGGGATGCAGCGAATGCGGGGGGAGTGGGAGTTGCAAGTTTGTGCATGGCCAGGATTAGAGGATCGCGCCACCAACCCCTATACATGGCTGGTCCATGGGCCAATGAACAACCATGGCGCCCATGTATCCGAGTACAAGCGATGGGCTTGGCGCGCGCCAGACTGCGATGTCCTCCATGTCCATTGGCCGGAGAGCATGCTCTGGGGGCGGCTGGCAGGCGCCGGCTCCTTGTCAGCTTTGGCCTGTGCTTGGCTCACGCTTCGCAAGATCGACCAAGTGAAGCGGCATGGCGGCATCTTGGTGTGGACAGTCCATAACCTGCACCCCAACCGCCCGATGACCGCACGCATCGCCAAGGTATGGGACCAGTTCTTCAAGGCGTTTCGCGCCCGTGTTGATCTTACCATCAGCCTGACGGCTTCCGCTCAGGCGGCGATGGGCGCAGCCTATCCGGAAATGCTGGATCGGCCGCATGTCATCATCCCGCACCCGCACTACCGCACCGCCTATCCACCCGCTTCAACGAAAGAGAGTGCCCGCAAAGCACTGGGACTTCCGGCAGAGGCCAAGGTCCTCTGCTCCATCGGAGAGATGCGGCGCAACAAGGGACTGGGAGAAATCATCTCGGCTTTCCGTCTCGGAGCGACCGAGCACGACATCCTGCTGCTTTGTGGCGGATGCGAGGCATCCTTTCTCCGCGAACTGGAGAGCCTGCGTGGGGATGATTCGAGAATCCGGTTGATGCCCCGACATCTTTCAAACGAGGACGTCGCGCAGGTTCTTTCTGCCGCAAATGGCTTTGTCCTGAATCACCACGTGATCCTCAATTCGGGCAGTCTCCTTCTGGCGCTGTCATTCGATCTGCCAGTACTCGTGCGGCTGCAGGGGTCCGTAGGTGATCTGGCCGCCGAGATCGGGCCGGCGTGGATTCAGACATTCGAGGGTGATCTGGATGAGCATGCCATACGCAGCTTCATGCATGGAGGCCGGCTGTCAGACGGGGAGAACGACCGCGCCCCGCTCGACAGGTTCGATCCTGATCTGATCTCCTCCTCAACGCTGGAGCAGTATCGGAATGTCCTTGCGCAACGCGGATCCCGTGCAGCGTCGTCTGCCTGACGATCCCATCCAAATGGATGCGGCGAGTACTTCGTATAGCCCGCTGAAAAGCTTCTTGGCGAACGGCCATGCGGCCGAGTTCCTGCTGGTCCTGATCGTGCTTTACGCACTACAGGTGCTGGCGCCTGAATTTGTAGTCGAGGATTTCATTGATCTAGAACTGGCTGCTCAAATCACTGTGACTTCCGAGAGCAACCGTTTCAATCAGATGTTCTGGGTGGGCTGTGCTGCGTTTGGCGGGTTGATCTGGCTGAACAACCGGCGCGTCCGCTTTCATTCCCTCGTTCAGACAAATCCAAGTCTCCTCATGTTGATCCTCGTGATGATACTCAGTGCCCTATGGGCGCTTGATCCTGGAATATCATTCAGGCGCTCCGTGCTGCAATTGATGCTCGTATTCTGTATCGTGGTCGGGATCAACGGTGCGCGCTCGACCAAGCACTGCATCTCTGCTCTTTATATCGCAATGTGGATATCTCTGATTGTTCATGGCGCTGCCATTTTGTCGCCGGCCAGTTATGACTGGCGAGGCGATTTTCGGGGACTGTATACCGACAAGAACGGTCTAGGGAGCATTTGCGTCATCGGGATTTTGCTCGGGATTGCAATCCGTGGCGGAATAGAAGGGCGAATTCATCAAAATATAAATACGGTCTATTTGATGGGATGGCTTTTCATCGTGATGATCTCGGGATCCAAGACATCTCTGGGTCTGGCGATCATAGTGCCTGCGATCTACGTCAGTTTTGATCTCATAGCAAAATCTACGAGAATCGGCATTGGGATCTATCTGATTATCGCGTTGGTGCTCGCTTTGAGCATGAGTTTGTTTGTAGTGTGGGGCGCCGGTATTCGTTCGGCCGACATTGTCGGGCTGGTCAGTTCGGATGTGACGTTCACTGGACGCACGACAATCTGGGAGTTCGTGCTGGGAACGCTCACCGACCACTGGATGCTCGGCTATGGATACCAGAGCTACTGGAACATCGGCGCCGATGCCCCGAACTTGAAGGCTCCCTTCAACTTCGTCCGGCTTCTGAATCAGGCGCATAACGGGTATATCGATGTCGTCATATCTCTTGGCCTAGTCGGTTCGGTGCTGACCGTTGCCGCACTGGTTCAGGGCTTCGCCACGGCCTCACGAGCGCGATCGACCGAGCCGCTAGTTCACAGCGCATGTTGGCTCCTGATAATTTTCGCCCTGCTTCACAACAGCATGGAAAGCACGTTGTTGCGGGGATATCATCCAGCCTGGCTTTTCTTGTTGATTTCTCTGGTGCTGGCCGCAAGGGCTGCGCATGAGGCTAGGCACCGGTAAAATCAAGACAGCAGCGACGATCTGCTGATTGCGCCATAGGCGTTCCCGGTATAGCATCGATTTACACATTTGTATTAGTGAAAATGGAATGTGTTCCGGGCGCTCCTCCATCCGCGGACGCGGAATGGTGAACCCAGCGATGGTAGATGAGTAGCCGGCGCCTGTGATACTTTACGTGTCATCCAGCAACGACACAGCGATCTAATGCATCCAGATCGAGACTGTGTGGCTTTCCGGCATGCATCGAGGTTAGATGATACTGCATCCGTTGTGGCTGCTGGCAGCTCGCTGCCCCGATCGACGCATCATGGGCTTCTCATGAGCGTTCATCCGGCAGGTAAGCGCAGGATCCTCCATCTCGCGGCGGATTATCCCAATGCTCACATGCCCAGAACCGTCGCGGTGCGGAACTTCGTGAAGGCCAACCCCTGGGTTGACCATACGGTGATCGCGCTCACTCGTACCGCCGATCCACGGCGTGCGGAGGTTGTGCCAGGTGACGGCGCTGGCGATCGCTCAGTGTACTCAATGCGCTATTGGGGATTTCCGCTCGGTGTGCTGCTGTTTCCTTCCATGGCAATCATTGCTTTGCGCATACGTCGGCTGCTTGAAGTCGAGAACATCGAAGTCGACCTGATCCACGCGCACAAATTCTGCTTTGAAGGCATTGTCGGGTTTCTTCTTTCGAGATGGATTGATGTCCCGCTCGTCTGCTCGATCCGGGCAGAAGCGGAGTCGAAGGTTCTTCGGTTTCTTCCTCATTACAGGCCGCTTTTCCGAAAAATCGTTCGTCGAAGCAAGCGGCTCTATTACGTATCCGCGTTCTTCCGTCCACGGATGGAAGGGCTGTTCCCGGAGGCTGCGGATCGGGCGTCGTTGCTGCCGAATTTCTGTCCTGGCACCCTGCCGCCGCTTTCGGTGACGCCCGATCCGGATCGCTTTGTCTGCATACTCCGGCTGGATATCTTCAAGAAGAAGGGTTTGGACAGGCTTCTTCCGGCGTTCGCACAGTTCGCGGCGGGTCATCCGCAGGTCTCCCTTGATCTTGTCGGGCCCGGAACGGAGAAGAGTATCTGCCGCGTCAAGAAGATGATCGAGCGCCATGGGCTTCAGGGAAAGGTGCATTTGCGCGGCGGCATGGCGCATGCCGAGCTTCTTGAAGAACTTCCGAAGTATGGTGGCATGTGCTTGCCCAGCCACAACGAAACATTCGGAATGGCCTATGTGGAAGCGCTCTTGAGCGGTGTCCCTATTCTCTATTCGCGCCAGTCGGGAATCGATGGCTTTCTTGATGGAATTCAAGGAGCTGTCGGGGTGGATCCGCTGTCGATCCCGGATATTGCACGAGGACTTGAGGAGATTCACGTCAACCATGGGCAGATGCACACTGCCTTGATTAAGCAACATGCCGACATCGCGGCCCGGTTCGACGCCAACCAGTACATCGAGCGCTACAATCGTGATCTTGGATTGGTCACTTGATCAAGTGGCTCAAGGGACCGCTGTCGCTGGCGCTGATGGACCAAGTCCTGGTCAGTGCGACCAGCCTGCTGCTGACCTTCTGGTTGATCAATCAGTGGACACCTGCGGAGTTCGGCGTGTTCGCCATCCTCGTGAGTGTCTCTATGACCGGCTTGGCGGCTCATCAGGCGCTGGCCGGATCACAATTGGCCCTGATGCTCATCCGCGCAGGTAATCCCGATGAAACGAACCTTGTCCTGGCTACGACCTGGGCCATCGCTTTGGGGATCGCACTGATCGTCGCGATCTTGACGGTCACGGTTTTCATTTGGTTCAGCGATGCCCACAGCAGGTCGGTTCCATTCTTGGCCGGCCTGTTTGTCGGCCTTCATGTCTGCCGGGAACACGTTCGCACCTATCACTTCGCACGGTTCGAAGCGGGTTGGGTTCTCATCAATGATGCTCTTTACGCCCTGGCTGTCCTGATTGCTCTGGTGATAGCTACGCAGGCGAAACTGGATATCAGCCTCGAAGTTGTCATCGCCACACTCTGTCTCGCCACGGTGATCGCCACGTCACCAACCCTGCTGCGTCGGGCGAGCGACTTCGTGATGCGCTATGATCGGCGCGTCCGGCGGCGCATGAAACGTCTGTGGCACGAGCATGCACGTTGGGCGCTGATGGGCGCAGCTGCGTCCGAAATGCAGACCCGTGGGCATGTGCTGGCCGTCAGCTTCTTTTTCAGCGTTGCCGATCTGGGCATCATCCAGGCGGCGCTCACCTTGCTTCGTCCGGTCGGGGTGCTCGGTGCCGCATGGGGCAAGGTGGCGAGGCCGGTCATGGCCAAGCATTTCGCCAACGCCCGGCCCCAGGCGGCGGCCCGCTACGCAAACCGGAGTGCCTTGGGCTTTCTGGGCGCCACGGCTGCCTATCTCCTGGTTCTATGGCTGGCATGGCCATTGCTGTCGGCTCATGTCCTTCCAGATGACTACAAAGGTCTTGGCGAAGTGATCCCTCTGTGGGGTATCGCAATCATCGTGGGCCTGCTTCGCACCGTCTACAGCCTCCAGGCCCAGTGTGTTCCGCTTTTCCGGGAGTCCTTCTTTGCCAGCATGATAGCAATGGTAACGATCTTTCTGGGATTGATCGTTGCAGTGCTCGCCGGATCGGCGGCTTCCACCGTGCTGGTCGTAGCGGCAGGTGAAGGCGCGGCAACGGTCGCGCTGATCTTGATCATCCGGCGGCATCTGGCGCGATTGAAGCAGCCTGCGTCTCCTTCCAATTGGAATTGCAGTTGATGGCGCCGACCGATTTGCGAGCCGCGTCGATCCGGAAGACAGGACCTGCGGCATTTGCCAAGCCGTTCTATGCTGGGGCGTTCGACGAGTTTCCGGGACCGAAGGAAATCCTGCGAGTCCTCAAGCGGCACAAGCTGTTGATGATTGGTGTGGTTCTTCCAATCACCTTGCTGGCGTCCGGGTATGGCGCCCTTGCGCCCAAGCGCTACGACGCCCACGCGATGATGGCGCTCGATCCCAAGGAGGCGCCGCTCCGCAATTTTGGAGTGCTGCCGGGGCAACTTGGACGGGATATGCCTGCCCTGGAAACCCAGCTTCAGGTCGTACTCTCGCCCATCGTGCTGGCGGATGTGATCGAGCGGCTGGACCTCGCCGAAAATCCCGCATTCATGTCGCCGCCAAGTGTCCGGTCGCGCATCACACAATTATTTCAATCAGAGTTCGAGTTCCTCGAAAATCTGCTCGCGGATCTCAGGGAGCGGCTGGTTCCAGTCCCTATGGACAGCGTCGAGGCCGATGAGGCCACGGGTAGTGAGCTCATCGCTAGGCTGGCTGATAATCTGAATGTCGAGCAGGTCGGCCAAAGCTTTGCCATCACCCTGTCCTATCGCGCCACTGATCCGGTTCTGGCAGCCTCGGTCGTCAACGAGACAGCACGCAGCTACATTCGACATCAGATCTCCAGCAAGCTGGGAACGTCGGAAGGTGCGGCGGAATATCTGGAGGCGCGCCTGGAGCAACTGCGCACGGAAGTGGAAAGTGCCGACAGCGAGCTCGAGTCCTATCGCGCAAAGAACTCTCTTCCGGTTGATGGTACTCAGGAGGCGCTCTCCCGGAGAGCAAGCGACCTCAACTTGGAGCTGATCGAGGTTCGCAGCGAGATCGCTGTCACCGAGGCTCGCATGAGAACCCTCCAGGCGCAGCAGGCAAGCTCCGACCCGAGCGTCCTGGCCCGGGCCCTGGACAGCCAGACCGCCGAGACCCTGAGCCTGGAGGCGGCCAGCCTCGCCCGCCGGCGGGCCGAACTGTTGCTGACCTATGGCGAAGGGCACCCCTCGGTGCAGGCGCTGCGCGCCGATGAGGCGGCCCTGCGACGCACCATCCGGCAGGAGGCCGAGCGCAGCCTTGCCGAGGTGCAGCGCAGCCTCGACCTGCTCAAGGTGAAGGCACAGGAAATCGAGCGGGAGATCGAGGCCACCGAAGCCAGAATCGGCCAGGACCAAAGCGCCATGGTGCAGATCGCCAACCTGAAGCGCGACGCCCAGGTCAACCGCCAGCTCTACGAGGAGATGCTGACCCAGCGCAAATTGCTGGCCGAGCAGCAGTCCATGGTCCAGCCCGACGTCGAGATCATCGCCGAGGCATCGGCCGATATCGAGCCCTCCTCGCCACCCTTCCTGTTCTTTCCCCTGGTGGGCCTCGTCGGCTCAAGCGCGCTCGGCATGCTCCTGGCCCTGATCCGGGACCGCGCCGATCCCCGGGTGCGCTCCGCCCGGCAGGTCGAGCGGCAGACCGGGCAGCGGGTCATGGCCAGGCTTCCCAAAGAACGCAAGTTTCGCAAGCTGCGCCCGGAACAGCTGGTCGACGCGAACCCGAATGGCGTCTATGCCGAGAGCCTGCGCCATCTCTACCATGACCTGGAAGCGGTGCGGTCCGATCCGGGCTCCCTGGTGGTGCTGGTCACCAGCACCGCGCCGGGCGAAGGGAAGTCCTCCACCGTCTCGGGCCTGGCCGGGCTGCTGCGGCGCTCGGGCAAGCGGGTGGCGGTGATCGATCTGGACCTGCGGCGGCCCCGCCTGTTCCGCCTGTTCGCGAAGGACCACCAGCTCCTACCGGTCAACGAGCTGCTGACGGCCTCGGTGGAGGAGTGGGAGCAGGAGATGGCCGCGATGCTCACCCGGCCGTTCACGGTCCTGCCGGCCAGAGCCGCGGGCGACGAGGTTCTCGCCCTTCTGGAGAGCCGGCAGCTGTCGGCCACGATCAAGGCGCTGCGCCTGCGCTACGACTACATTCTGCTGGACACGCCGCCGGTGCTGCCCACCAGCGATGCCCCGTTCCTGGCCCGCTACGCCGATGCGACCGTGATGGTCTGCCGATGGCTGGTGACCGAGGTATCGGCGGTCCGCGAGGCATCCGAGCGGCTGGCGGCCCAGTTCCCGGGACCGCTCGCAGGCCTGGTCGTCAACATGATCGACCGCGCAGCCTACGAGGTCTATGCCCCAAGCTATGGGGAACTCGCGCCGCGCGACGGCACCTATCCCTACGGCAGTCGTCGCTGACGCTACTTGCCTTCGCGGGCGATCACCGCGATGACCGTGCGGTAAAGGATCCACAGGTCGAACCAGATCGAGTGGTTGCGGACATAGTAGCAGTCCATCTCGATCCGCTCGCGGAACGTCCGCTGGTTGCGTCCGGAAACCTGCCAGAACCCGGTGATGCCCGGGCGCACGATGCTCAGCATGTCGGTGGCGGGACCAAGCTTGCCGACCTCGTCCATCGTGTAGGGCCGGGGGCCGACCAGGCTCATCTCTCCGCGCCAGACATTGATGAGCTGTGGCAGCTCGTCCAGGCTGGTCGCCCGCAGGAAGCGGCCGATCTTGGTCACCCGCGGATCATTGTCGAGCTTGCGGAACCGGGCATATTCCTGCTCGGCCTCCGGATCGTTCAGGAAGTGTCGACGCAGGCGGCGCTCGCCGTCGGTGTACATGGTCCGGAACTTCATGGCCGTGAACTGCTGGTCGGCCCCGGCCCAGCGCGGCTGCGAGAAGATCGCCGGCCCGGGACTGTCGGCGCGGACCATGGCCAAGATCAGGGCGAACAGCGGCGACAGGATGACCAGCGCTGCGCCGCTGCCGATCTTGTCGACGCTCCGCTTGACCCAGGCGGACAGCGGGGAGGGCCGTTCGCTGCCGGCCTGGATCGCCAGCATGCCACCCACCGGCCGCACGATGGAGCCGAGGCTGATCAGGTCATGGCAGTTGGGCACCAGCAGGACCTTCTCGAAGATCCCGGTAGTGTAGAGGCGGAGGATGAAGCTTCGCTCCACCGACTGCTCGACGATGATGGCAGTGGTGGTGATGTTCAGGAGCGCCGCGTGCTCACCGAGCTCGCGGAACCTGATGACCGGAATGCCCTGGTAGTCGTCGGTGATGTAGATCGAGCCTTCATCGACGATGCAGACGGCCCGCAGCCCCAGATGCGGGTAGAAGGCAAGCTGGCGGACGACGCTGGCCGCAGCGTCGCCGCCGCCGAAGATGAAGACCGGCTGCTGCCAGCGGCCCAGGCGCATCATCAGCCGGCGAGCGACGGGCTCTCCGATCCCCAGCACGACGCCGGCCAGCAGGACCGGCCAGAACACCAGGCGCAGATCAGGATCATCGAGGATCCAGCGGACGATCTCGACGATGCCGAGGCTGGTGACGACCGCCGCGGCGGTGGCAAGGACCACCTTTTGCATGCGCTGGGCACGGGCGAGCCCATGGCCGGGATAGAGGCCGAACAGCAGTTTCCAGCCGATGAAGGTCGAGAGCTGCAGCAGGGTCAGGAACTGGGCACCGAAACCTCGCCAGCCCGAAGCTGCCAGGGCGACGCAGAAGACGAGCAGGATCAGGCTCAGATCGATGACGACCAGCCCGAGCCCGGCACTGCGCTCGGAGACGGCCATGGGACGGCTCGAGCGTCCGCTCGTCTTGCCATCATCGAGAAGTATGTTGGTGGCCACCAAAGCGTCCCCTGGGTTGCCCGTGTTCCACGTCCGGCACGTGCCGTGATGGAGTCTATGCCGCCTTGCTGGGCCGGCTGCGCCGCCACCATCGGCGATGCCGCTGGCGCTCGATCGGTTCCAGGATGATGGAAGCCTGGTGTCTCGGCGGAGCGGGCTCCGGCGGCGGCGGCGGCTCGGCCGGCATCATCTCCGGCCCGGCCTGCTGGTCGGTTGCGCGGTCGCGCCCGCCGAAGAAAGCAAACTTGCCAAGGCCGGAGGCGACCATGCGCAACCCCCGCAGGCCGCGATCGCGCGCGATCGGCCAGAACAAGGCGTTGAGGCTTCCGGCCAGCACCTGCAACATGCCGATGACGAGCCACGCCAGGAGGTCGCCGATGACGGCGGGCGGCCCAAGCGCCGTTGCCGCGGTGGACTGGCTGCGGCGGAAGGTTCGGTAGAGGAGGCTGCGCTTGCGCAGCATCCCCGGCGGGATCTGCTTCTCGACCGGGGCCTCGGCGCACCACACCAGCCTCTTGCCGTCGTGCAGCATCCGCTGGAAGAACCAGCGGTCTTCTCCGCTGCCCGCTTCCGCCGCCCGGGCCTGGCTCGGAACGTAGTTGGCCTTCAGCATCATCGCGTTCTCGACCCGGAAGGGCACGAACGAGCCTCCGCCGGTGAACTGCATCGGCCGCCGCTTCTCGAAGGACGTTCCGGTGGCGGCATCGTTGGAATAGCTGAAGGTTTCCTGGAACAGTTCGGCATGGCGGGCCGGCGGTGCATCGAAGACGGCCTGCACCGGGCCCAGCACCACATCCGCATCATAGATCCGGTGGATCTTGAGCATGGCCTCCAGCCATGTCTCCACCGGGCAGGCCTGGTGGTCGATAAAGGCCACGAACTCGCCCTGCGCCTTCGCAACGCCCAGATCCCGGGCACTCGCGATGCTGCTGCCGCTCGCATGAATATACTGGATGATCGCACGGGTGCGATCGACGCTACGCTCGACAATGGCGCGCGCCGAGGCTTCGGCCGAGCGGTCGACCACGATCACCTCGATGGCCCCGGCGTTGAACCCGGCCTGGGCGCCGCAGCGCTCGATCAGCCGCGGCAGGAGTTCCTCGTGCCGGGCGGTAGCGACGATGACGCTGACCAGCACGCGCTGCTCGCGTTTGAACTCCGCCGCGATCCGCAGGATCTTGGGGGCGTCGTAGAGATAGCGGCGCCACATCCGCTTGGGCTCCTGGGCCAACCGGTGCAGCCACTCGAGCTTGGACCGCTGCATCCAGACGGGCGCGCGCTGGAGGTCGCCCGTCAGGAACAGGAGGGATGCGCCCACGCACATGCCGATACCGACGGCCCGGCCGCGCTCCTTGATCGAGCGGGCCAGGATCTCCTGCTGCGGCGAACCGACCGCCAGGAACACGAAGCGGCTGGGATTGCGCTCGACGAACTGGCACGCTTCGAGCACTGCGGCGGGATCGCGGATGAACCCCATGGGCGGATTGTGGTGGCGGATGTCCTGGAGACCGTAGCGCCGCGCGAGCTTGGCCACGACCTCCTCCGAGCCACCGATGATCGTGATCCGCTCCTGCGGATCGATCGTGTATTCCAATAGGATGGCAGTCAGGTCCGAGCCGGTGACGACCGGCAGCGGAACGCCGCTGAAGCGGCCGATCAGGCTGACGATGCGGCTGTCGCAGAGCGAAAGTTCCGCATCCTCGTAGATTTCGACCAGATCGCCCTTGTCACGCCAGTTGCGCACGACATGATCGACATTCGGCGTCACGATGTAGGTGAAGGGGTCGTTGACCGTACGGATCTCGAGATAGCGCAGGACGTCGCGGATCCCGACGCCGGTGAACGGCATCTCGCAGAACTTCTGCTTCAAGGGACGTGCCCGCGATGGATCCCGGCCATGGCCCGTGGAGGCGGTCAACTCACCGGCTGTCATCAAGTCCTCATCCCGAAGGCCGCGGCGTCGGCCCATTCACATCAAGGTTGTCTGCATCAGGTGCATTTCTCGCATGCGGTGAGCCATTTTCCGAAAAGGCCCACACCTTTCAGCGGGTCGCATCGACATTTACCGGAAAATGGTGCATTGCAAAGCGGCTTTCGGTGCGGCCAAAACGATACGTGTTTCGATATCGATTATTCGCGGAAGTGTATGTATATTTTTCAGTCTCGTCATAAACTATTCCAGTGTTTCGATTTGCGCTGTTGCGTTTCCGTTAAGATCAAAGAAAAATTGGTGTGGCTTGGTGAGTGGCGATGTTTCGCCGAGATGGGCAGGTGGTGGAAGTTAGGGTGCACCCTATCCCAGCCGTGGCCTTATCTTCTTAACCGGTCTCATCATCGGCAGGCGGGGGGTTGAGCAGAAACCTGGCCATGTCTGTCGAAGGGCGAGCCATTGGGGGATGCTGCGTGTCGTTTCTTTCCAGGATCTTCTCCCGCACCAAGACGGAACCGGTCCGAGAGCCGGCTCCGGTGGCAAGGTCCAACCAGCGCGATATCCTGGTCGTCGACGACGATCCGCATCTGCGCGAACTGGTCCGCTTCTCGTTGGAGCAGAACGGCTATGCGGTCCGCGTGGGGGGGACCGGTGCGGATGCCCTTCGCATGGCGCAGGAGAAGGTTCCTGATCTGATCATCCTCGACGGGAACATGCCTGTCATGGACGGCCTCGATGCCTTGAAGAAGCTGCGTACCAGCAAGAACACCGACAAGATTCCGGTGATCATGCTGACGATGCGTTCCCATCAGGTCGACATGATCTCCGGATACCGATTTGGCGCCCAGGAGTATCTGACCAAGCCGATTGCCATCGAACAACTCATGGTGAGCGTGCGTAAACTGCTGGGCGGTCGTTGATCCCTCTGGCCGGCAGACATCTGGTCGGACAAAATTCTCGGCGTGCGATGGTGCCGATGGGACCCGGATACGGATCCTGACCCGTGCGATGGCCCGTCATTTTTCGGGCGGCTTCCTCGGATTTTCAAAGGACCCGGATTCGTGAGCCTGTTTTCCTTTTCCCGACCGACTTTGCCCCGGGATTCAAGCCATCTCCTCCCGGGACCTCGATGGATCGTCCCAATTGCAGCGCTCGCCGTCCTGGGCTTGCTCCTGGTGGCCACGCTGCTGAGCCTTCGGAGCGCCAGCCTGACAGAGTGGGGGCGTGGAATTCCCTCCCAGCCCCGTCTGGTTCTGGATCTCCTGGAGGAGTTGCGTCTCAATCTCCTGCGGACCACTTTCGATGCGGCCTACCAGGTCGACGGAGCCTCGCTCGATCCTCAGGCGATCCGCGCGCAAGCAGGAGGGCTACTGGACACGGCAGCCAGGTTGCGCCGTCTCGTGGAAGACGAGGCCGACCCAGCGAAGCTCCGACAACTGGACGACATCGAGGCGGGTCTTGGGCCTTACCAGCAGGCCCTGTCCGGCTTCCTTGACGATGCCGGCCAGGCAGGCGGCGCGGAGGTCCGGTCGCTTGTGGAGGCGGAACTTCCGCTCAGGCGGGCTCTGGACAGCTTCGCCCACCGGGAAGCGGAACGATACGCTGCCAGCGCCGGGGATGCCGGAGCGGCTTCCTGGCAGACGGTCGGCCTTATCGCCGCCGCCGGGCTGTTCCTCCTGCTCTGGTCCGCCACCCTGCTGGTCTTGGTGAAACGCGGGCGCCGGCTCAGCCGGCAGGTCGTCGATCTGACCGAGGCGAACCGGCAGATCCGCCGCCAGAACGAGGTCGCCCAGGTCAGCGAGCGCCGCCTCCATGCGGTGCTGGAGAACGGGCAGGACAGTATCCTGCTGGTGTCGACCGATGGCGACGTCATCCTGGCCAACCACGCCTGCGCCAGGGATCTGGGCCTGCCGCAGGACCAGCTGGCCGGGCTCAAGGTCTTCCCATTCCTTCCCGGCCTGGAACTCCAGGACGGCGCCAGCTGGACCAATGAAGCCCGCCGCCATGATGGCAGCAAGTTCCCGGCCGAGGTCACCATCGGGGCGTGCCAGCTCGACCGGGGAGCGGCCTTTGTCTGCATCATGCGCGACATCACCGAGCGGCAGCGCCTGGAGCGGATCAAGGATGACTTCGTCTCGACCGTCAGCCACGAGCTGCGTACCCCGCTCACCTCGATTCGCGGGTCGCTTGGCCTAATCGTCAGCAATGCCGCAGGCGAGCTTCCTCCCAAGGCCAAGGCCCTCCTGGACATTGCGCACAAGAACAGCATCCGCCTGATCGAGCTGGTCAACGATCTCCTGGATATCGAGAAGATCGAGACCCGTCACATCGAGATGCAGCTCGAGCGGACCGACGTCAGCAGGCTGGTGGCCGCGACCGTGGAGGCAAACCAGGGCTTTGCCCGGCAGTTCTCGGTGGATCTGACGGTCGAGGATCGTCTGGATCCCGACTGCAGGGTCATGGCTCACCCGGGACGCCTGCAGCAGGTCCTGGCCAACCTCATCTCCAATGCGATCAAATTCTCGCCGGCAGGCCGCCCGGTGCAGGTGGCGCTGCACAGCACGGAGCGAGAGGTCACCGTCGCCGTGCGGGACTTCGGGCCAGGGATACCTGATGACTTCCGGCCGCAGATGTTCCGTCGTTTCGCCCAGGCTGATTCCGGCGACGCCCGGCGCAGCAGCGGGACGGGGCTCGGCCTCAGCATCGTCAAGGCGATTGTCGAGCGGCATCACGGCACGATCGACTTCGAGAGCCCGTTGCCGGATGGCGGCACCCGGTTCTGGTTCACCCTGCCGCGGCTGATCGAGGAACCGCCTGTCGAGGCGGCCCCCCCGGTGGTTGTCGATCACCGCCCTGCCGTGCTCATTTGCGAAGATGATTATGTCACCGCTCGCCTGCTCCAGACGGCCATCAGCCGAGGCGGCTGGCGTGCCACCATCGTCGCCTCGGCCGAAGCCGCCCTGGAAGCGCTCCGGGCCCAACGCTTTGCCGCGATGACCGTCGATCTGGGGCTGCCCGCGATGAGCGGCCTTGAGCTGATCAAGGCGGTGGATGCCGACCCCCGCCACCGGACCATGCCGATCATCGTGATCTCCTGCACTGCCGAGGATGAAGATCCGGGTCTGGGCGTGGAGCGGGCGCGGGTGGTGAACTGGATGAAGAAACCCACCGACGAGATCGACCTGCGCCGTACCCTTACCGACGCGGTGAACCGTTTTTCCAGCCTGCGGATCCTGCACGTCGAGGACGATGCCGACCTGATCGTCATCCTGAGCGAGATCATTGGGGATACCGCCGAAATCGAGGTGGCTTCCACCATCGCCACCGCCCGGGAGATGCTGGAGCAGCGTCGCTTCGATCTGGTCGTCCTGGACGTCCGGCTGCCGGACGGCAATGGCCTCGACCTGGTGCCGCTTCTGCGCACGACGAACCATCAGGCGGCGCTGCTGATCCTGTCCGCCGAGGACGTATCGGCGGGGGGGCATGCCATGATCCAGGCGACGCTCACCAAGGCACGGATGGACAACGCGCAACTCGCCAATACGATAAGCCAGCTTCTGGCCGAAGCGCGTAGACGAATGCCGACGGAGAAAGAGCATGGCGGCAGAGCCGCTGACCAGGATTCTGTACGTCGATGACGATGATGATATCCGTACGGTGGCGGTCTTCGCCCTAGAGGTTATCGGCGGTTTCGAGGTGGCCGCCTGCGCCTCGGGGAAGGAAGCGTTGGAGCGCGCTGCAGGTTTTTCACCGCAGCTGCTGCTCCTGGACGTGATGATGCCGGAGATGGACGGGCCGACCGTGCTGGCGGAATTCCGCCAGCGCCCCGAAACGGCCGGCACGCCCGCGATCTTCATGACCGCGAAGGTGCAGCAGACCGAGATCGAGCGCTTCCTGGCCCTGGGCGCCGTGGAAGTGATCGCCAAGCCGTTCGATCCGATGGCCCTGCCGGATTCGATCCGCTCTGCCTGGGGCAAGGTCCCCTCCTGAAGCCAGGGCCTCCGGCCCGGGGCACGCTCGTGCCTCTTCCTCCACGGTGACCGGCTCGATCCGGAGCCCGCAGCAAGGCGAAATCCCTTTCGATCACCCCCCTGGACCAGCTGTCGCCCGTCCCGTCCATTCATCCACCTGACATTCTCAAGCTCCCTTCGGACCTCCTGTGTCGCTTCCCGTTTTGGAACCCCTCCAACCTGCGGTCGTTGAGTGGCCAGCGAGCAGGACGACGCCGCTCTTCACTGCGCCATGCGCGGCGAGCGGCCCATCAGACCGGAGCGGCCATGGACGCCACGCAGACGAGCAACAGGTCGGGCGAAGGAGCAGGCCACGCCGGCACCATTCCTGTCACGATCACGATCAACGGCAAGCAGCACCGGCTGGAGGTCGAGCCGTGGACCAGCCTGCTGGACCTGCTCCGCGAGCGGCTGCACCTCACCGGCTCCAAGAAGGGCTGTGACCATGGGCAGTGCGGCGCCTGCACCGTGCTGGTCGACGACCGGCGGGTGAACGCCTGCCTGACCCTGGCGGTCATGAAGGACGGCGCGAACGTCACGACCATCGAGGGGCTGGCCAGCGACGGGCAGCTTGATCCGCTGCAGGATGCTTTCATCGAACATGATGCCTTCCAGTGCGGCTACTGCACCTCCGGGCAGATCTGCTCCGGAATCGGGCTGCTGAAGGAAGGCAAGGCTCGCACGCCCGCCGAGATCCGCGAGCTGATGAGTGGCAATCTGTGCCGGTGCGGCGCGTACGTGAACATTGTGGCGGCGGTTGAGCAGGTCCTGAACTACGGTGCGGACAAGCAGGGGGAGGCCGGCCGATGAAGCGGTTCTCCTACGTCCGGGCCGACGAGGTGGCCACGGCGGTTCGCGAGCGCGCGAGCGATCCGACCGCGATGTTCATCGCCGGCGGCACCAATCTTCTCGACCTGATGAAGTATCATGTCGAGGCGCCCACCCGCCTGATCGACATTACCCGGCTTCCGCTGCGCGGCATCGAAGCGGCGCCGGATGGCGGCCTTCGGATCGGCGCGCTCGTGCCGAACAGCGACCTGGCCTACGACCCGCAGATCGAGCAGCGCTATCCCCTGCTCGCCAGCGCCATCCTCGCGGGTGCCTCGCCGCAGCTGCGCAACATGGCGTCGACCGGCGGCAATCTCCTGCAGCGCACGCGGTGCCACTATTTCTACGACACCTCGACGCCCTGCAACAAACGCGAGCCCGGCTCCGGCTGTTCTGCCCTGCAGGGGTTGAACCGGCAGCATGCCATCCTGGGCACCAGCGAGCACTGCATCGCAACCCATCCCTCCGACATGTGCGTGGCGCTGGCAGCGCTCGGCGCCACGGTTCGCGTCGCCGGCACAGGCGGTGAGCGGACGATCCCGTTCGAGGAGTTCCACCGCCTGCCGGGAGACGCGCCGGAGCGGGACAACAACCTTGCCGCCGACGAACTGATCCTGTCGGTGGATCTCCCGGCCGAGACCTTCACGGGCAACACCAGCTACCTGAAGCTGCGGGACCGCCTTTCCTATGCATTTGCCCTGGTCTCGGTCGCGGCAGCGCTCCGGCTGGACGGCGGCAGCATCGCGGAAGCCCGTCTTGCCATGGGTGGCGTCGCGCACAAGCCCTGGCGCGACCTGGAGGTGGAGGCCTTCCTGAAGGGGCGTCAGCCCGATGCCGCTACGTTCGGGCAGGCCGCCGACCGGTTCCTGAACAGCGCGCGCGGCTTTGGCGAGAACGACTTCAAGATCGACCTCGCCCGCCGGGCGATCGTGCGGGCCTTGAGCCAAGCGGCGGCCGGCCGGCCGCAGTCCCAGACCGACAAGCGTATCCAGTGAAGGCCCCTGCCATGTCGCATGTTCCTGCTTCCGCCGGACGGTCCGCTGATCCGGGGCGCTATGTCGGCTCTGCCCAGCGTCGGGTCGATGGCGAATACAAGGTGACGGGTGCCGCCCGTTATGCCGCGGAATACGCGGTGGATGGTCTTCTCTATGGCCATGTCGTCTCGGCCGCGATCGCCCATGGCGAGATCCAGCAGATCGATGCGGCCGCCGCACAAGCCGTTCCCGGCGTGGTCCGGGTCTTTACCCACGAGACCCGCCCGCAGCAGCCATGGTTCGAATCGCGCTACCAGGATCAGGTCGGCCCGCCCGGGATCCCGTTCCGGCCGCTGAAGGACCGGCGGGTCGTCTATAGCGGCCAGCCGATCGCGCTGGTGGTCGCCGAAAGCCTGGAGGTCGCCGCCTATGCGGCGTCGCTGCTGGACGTGACCTACAAGAGCGAGCCCCACCGGACCGACCTGTTCCAGGAGCAGGATCACGCCTACGTGCCGCCCGAGAAGCGCTCGGGCATCGCGCCGCCTCCGCCGGAGCGGGGTGATTTCTCCCGGGCACTGGCCGAGGCGCCGGTCAAGATCGAGGCGACCTACCATGTCGCCGCCGAGCACCATCACCCGATGGAACCGCATGCCAGCACGGTGGTGTGGAACGACGGCAAGCTGACGGTCTACGACAAGACCCAGGGCGTACAGATGTCCCAGGCCTATGTGTCGGAGATCTTCGGCCTTCCGCCCGAGGATGTGCGGGTCCTCTCCCCGTTCGTGGGCGGCGCGTTCGGCTCCGGGCTGCGGCCGCAGTACCAGCTGTTCCTGGCCGTGATGGCGGCCCTCGACCTGAAGCGCGCGGTCCGGGTCACCCTCAGCCGCGATCAGATGTTCACCTTCAGCTACCGGCCTGAGACGATCCAGAAGGTCACGCTGGGTGCAGACCGGGAGGGCCGGCTCCAGGCGGTCCGGCACGAGGCCATCGCCGGAACCTCCACCTTCGAGGATCACCAGGAGGTCGTGGTCAACTGGTCGGGGCTGGCCTATCGCTGCCCGAACGCCTCGTTCGACTACCGCCTGGCCAAGCTGAACACCTATACGCCAGCCGACATGAGGGCGCCTGGGGCGACGCTTGGCGTCTATGCGCTCGAAGCGGCCATGGATGAACTCTCCTATGCGGCCGGGATCGACCCGCTCGAATTGCGCCTGCGCAACTATGCGGAGCAGGACGAGAACGAGGGCAAGCCCTTCTCCAGCAAGGAACTGCGTGCCTGCTACCAGCAGGGCGCGGAACGGTTCGGCTGGTCGAAGCGGAGCGCGGCGCCGCGCTCGATGCGGGACGGGCGCGAGCTGGTGGGCTGGGGCATGGCGACCGGTGTCTGGGAAGCCATGATGATGAAGACCAGCGCCAGGGTGATCCTGTCCGGGGATGGGCGGCTGGAAGTCGCCACGGCTACCTCCGACATAGGGACCGGCACCTACACGATCCTGGCTCAGATCGGCGCCGACGCCCTGGGGGTGCCGATCGAGCAGGTCGAGGTGAAGATCGGCGATTCGTCCCTGCCGACCTCGCCGCTGGAAGGCGGCTCGTGGACCGCCGCCTCGGCGGGCTCCGCCGTGCAGGCGGCCTGCCACCGCCTGCGCGAGCAGTTGTTCCGCCATGCCCGGGCGATGGAGGGCTCACCGCTTGCCAACGAGAGCCTGGACCGGATCGAGTTCACGGCCGGTCGCCTCCAGGTTGCCGCGGATCCGGGCCGCGGCGTGGCGCTCACCGAGGTGATGCAGACGCTTGGGCTGGAGAAGCTTGCCGCCGAGGAAACGGCTTCGCCCGACAAGGAAGCGCAGGAGAAGTACTCGGGCTACACGCACTCGGCGATCTTCGCCGAAGTGCGGGTGGACGAGGAACTGGGCGTGATGCGGGTGACCCGCATCGTCAATGCCGTGGCAGGCGGAAAGATTCTCAATCCGAAGACCGCGCGCAGCCAGATCATTGGCGGCATGGTGTTCGGCCACGGCATGGCGCTCGAGGAACAGAGCGAGATGGACCACCGGTTCGGGCGGTTCATGAACCACAACTTTGCCGAGTACCATATCCCGGTGAACGCGGACATCCATGATCTCGAAGTGATCTTCGTGGAGGAGCACGACGACAAGATCAGCCCGATCGGAGTAAAGGGGCTGGGCGAGATCGGCGTGGTCGGCACGGCCGCTGCGATCGCCAACGCCATCTATCACGCGACCGGCAAGCGGGTGCGCGACCTGCCGATCACCATCGACAAGCTCATCGCCTAGCCGCAGCGTCCCTGGCCTGCCCGGCGCCGCGGGCATAGACTCCCCATGTCGGGCAGCAGGAGCGGGACGAGATGAGTGTCGGGGTGGCGGTTCTGGCGAGGCGGATCCTGGCGGCGCGCGGACTGGAGCCGTGCGACCTTTCGATCGAGGGGGGCGAACTGGTCGACGTCGCCACCGGCACCGTTCGCCCGGCCTCGGTGGGGATCGTCGGCGACACGGTTGTCGCGGTAGGCGAGCCGCGGCCCGCCAAGAGGGTGGTCGAGGCACGCGGACGCTTCCTGGCGCCGGGCTTCATCGACACCCATCTCCATGTGGAAAGTTCGCTGGTCACGCCGGCGGAGTTCGAGCGGCTGGTTCTGCCCCGCGGCACCACGACCGCGATCTGCGACCCTCACGAGATCGCCAACGTGATCGGGGTGCCGGGGATCGAGTGGTTCCTGGACGCCGCGCAAAGCTTGGTGATGACCCTGAAGGTCAACCTGCCGTCCTGTGTGCCGGCAAGCAGGCTCGAGACTTCCGGAGCCGTGCTGGAGATCGACGATCTCTGGCCGCTTGCCGATCATCCAAGCGCCCTCGGCCTGGCCGAGATGATGAACTTCCCCGGCGTGATCGACGGCGACCTCGACCTGCTGAAGAAGCTCGCAGCGTTCGCCGACCGTCATGTCGACGGCCATGCGCCCCTGCTGCGGGGCGAGGGTCTGGATGCCTATCTGTGCGGCGGGCCGCGGACCGACCACGAGTGCACGCTGCTGGAGGAGGCGAGGGAGAAGCTGGAAAAGGGCATGGTCGTGCTGATGCGGGAGGGATCTGTCACCCGCAACGTAGCGGCCCTGGCGCCCCTCCTGACCGAGATGACCTGGCCACGGATTGCGTTCTGCACGGATGACCGCAAGCCGGTCGACATCCTCGCAGAAGGCCATATCGACCATGCGATGCGGGCCGCGATCGAAGCCGGCGCTCCCGTGCTGCCGGTCTACCGGTCGGCCAGTCTCGCGGCCGCCACGGCATTCCGCCTCCACGACCGCGGGCTGATCGCGCCCGGCCGGCGCGCCGACATCGTCCTGCTGGACGATCTGCCGAGCGTCACGGTGAGCGGCGTGGTGGCCGCGGGCAGGGTGGTCGAGGCGGACCTGTTCGAGGAACGCAGCCATCCGGCGCCGGTGGGCTACGGCTCGGTGCGGCTGGGCCGGGTCGACGCCGGCAGCTTCGCCATCCCGGCGCCCAACGGGGAGATGGACGTGATCGGGGTGGTACCGCTCTCCGTGATCACCGAGCATCGCCGCATGGTGCCGCCGGTCGAGGACGGCCTGGTCGCGGCGGATCCGGAGCAGTCGCTCCATCTGGTCGCCGTGCTGGAACGGCACGGGCGCAACGGCAATATCGGGCGGGGCCTCGTCCATGGCTTCGGCCCGATGGTCGGTGCCATCGCCACCTCGATCGGGCATGACAGCCACAACGTGACCGTGGTCGGCTCCAGCGCGGCCGACATGGCGGTGGCGGTAAACCGGATCATCGAGATGCAGGGTGGGGCCGCGGTGGTGCGGGACGGACAGGTGGTCGCGGATCTGGCCCTGCCGGTGGCGGGCCTGATGTCCGACCGACCTTTTGAGGAGGTGGCCGAGCAGTTCGGCAGCCTGCGGACGGCCGCCCAGTCGCTGGGATGCCCGATGCCGGAGCCTCTGCAGCCGCTGGCATTCCTGCCGCTCTCGGTCATCCCGCACCTCAAGCTGACCGACCTGGGCTACGTCACCGCAGGACCGGACGGCCTGAGACTGCTGGAGTGAGCCGGGGTCAACGCGACAAAGCCGCGGAAGTCATCCCGCGGCTCGCGTCGTGCCCGCCGCCCGGACAAGCCGGGTGGTATCGTGTCAGCCCTGACGGGCCTTGAAACGCGGGTTGGTCTTGTTGATCACGTAGACCCGACCCTTGCGCCGGATGATCCGGCAGTCCTTGTGGCGGCTCTTGGCCGTCTTGAGCGAATTGATGACCTTCATGACACCGATCTCTGCAAGTGGTCTGGGCTCAGGCCTTGCGGCGGAAGCCCTGGAAACGCTTGTTGAACTTCTCGACCTGGCCACGCTCGATCACGCGGACATTGCCGCCCGTCCAGGCCGGATGCGACTTGGGATCGACGTCGAGCTGCATGCTGTCGCCAGCCTTGCCCCAGGTCGAGGAGGTCTCGAAGGTCGACCCATCCGTCATCACTACGGTGATGGGATGATAGTCGGGGTGGATGTCCTTCTTCACGACGCTTTCCTCAGATGCGGGCGGCCGCTATATATCCGTCGGCGTCCGGGGACTCAAGGGGCCACGGGATGCTTTCGTGCGTGCACTTGGCTACGTCCTGCGATGATTCGTGATTTCGGGCCGAGATTCATGCTCCATAGCGTGCCCGACATCGCGATTGGTTGAGGACGATTCATGGAAGGCGCGCAGCGTGCGCTGGAGCGCGCGGGGGGACGGCGCGACGGCTCGCGCAACCTGAAACAGCTCCGCCGACTGGCGACGTATCTCCGCCCCTATCGTGGCCTGGTGGCGGGAACCATTGCGGCCCTGACCATTGCCGCGCTCGCGGTGCTGTCGATCGGCGAAGGGCTGCGCCACATCGTCGATGGCGGCTTCGTGGCCGGCGAGGCCGATGCCCTGGATCACGCGCTGGAGGCGGTGGCGATCGTTGTCGTCGTCCTGGCGCTTGCGACGTTTTTTCGCTCCTACCTCGTCACCCGGCTGGGCGAGCGGGTGGTGGCCGATCTGCGCAAGGACGTGTTCGGCCATGTCGTGCGCCTCTCTCCCGGGTTCTTCGAGCAGACCCGTACCGGCGAGGTGATCTCGCGGATCACCACCGACACCGCCGTGATCCAGACGGTGATCGGCGCCTCGGTGACCCAGGCGCTGCGCAACATCCTGCTGCTGGCGGGCGGCCTGACCATCCTGCTTATCACCAGCCCGCGGCTGACCGGGTTCGTGCTCCTGGTCGTCCCGCTCGTGATCGTCCCGATCGTCTTGATCGGGCGCAAGGTGCGCGTCCTGTCGCGGAGCCTGCAGGACCGGGTCGCCGATTTGGGCGTGCGCGTCGAGGAGACCCTGAACGGCGTCCGGACGGTGCAAGGCTTCGGCCAGGAGGCCCGTGAGGCGGAGCGCTTCGCCGAGGATGCCGAGGCCACCTATCGGACCGCCGTCCGCTATGCCAAGGCCCGCTCGGTGCTGAGCGCCGTGGTGATCGCCCTGGTGTTCGGCGCGATCGGCGTGGTGCTCTGGATCGGCGGCTATGACGTGCTGCAGGGCAGGATCTCCGGCGGCGAGCTGTCGGCCTTCGTGTTCTATGCCGCCATTGTCGCAAGCGCCGTCGGCGGCCTGGCCGATGTGATGGGCGATCTGCAGCGTGCCGCCGGCGCCACCCAGCGCCTGTTCGAACTGCTGGACACCCGTCCGGTCGTGGTGGCGCCAGCGCAGCCGCGCCCGATCGGGACGACCCGCGGGGCCGTCCGCTTCGAGCATGTCGGCTTCGCCTATCCCGCCATCCCCGACCGGCCCGTCCTGAACGCCTTCGACCTGGAGGTGGCGCCGGGCGAACGGGTGGCGCTGGTCGGGCCGTCCGGGGCCGGCAAGACCAGCGTGCTGCAACTCCTCTTGCGCTTCTATGACCCGACGAGCGGACGGATCCTGATCGACGGGATCCCGCTCTACGAACTCGACCCGGTGGCGCATCGCACCCGGCTGGCCTGGGTGCCGCAGGAGCCCATGATCTTCTCCGGCACGGCCTTGGCCAATATCCGCTATGGCCGGCCGGATGCGAGCGAGGAGGAGGTGCGTGCGGCAGCCGAGGCGGCAGCGGCGCTGGGCTTCATCGAGGCCCTGCCCCAGGGCTTCGACACCTATCTCGGCGAGAAGGGGGTCCGGCTGTCCGGTGGCCAGCGCCAGCGCATCGCCATCGCGCGCGCCCTGCTCGCCGACCCGCGTATCCTGCTGCTGGACGAGGCCACGTCCGCCCTGGACGCCGAGAACGAGCGCCTAGTGCAGACCGCGCTGGAAAGGCTGATGGAAGGGCGCACCACGCTGGTGATCGCCCATCGTCTGGCGACCGTGCTGGCCGCCGACCGGATCGTGGTCATGGACCACGGCCGCGTCGTCGAGGTGGGGCGGCATGAGGAATTGCTGCGCAAGGGCGGCCTGTACGGCCGCCTGGCCGCCCTGCAGTTCACCGACGGCGCCAGTTCCCTCCCGGTCGCCTGAACCCGGCCGGCGGCTTCCCGGGATGCTCCGGGCGACCGCCGGGCGCGTGATCGGTCAGCGGGACGACAAGGTGATCTCGATCCGGCGGTTCTGGGCGTTCGCCTCCGCATCGGTGCCCTGAACCGCGGGTCGCGAGGCGCCAAAGCCGGCCGGGACGATCCGTTCGGCCGGCAACCCGGCATCGATCAGGAACCTTGCCACCGCCGCGGCGCGGGCCGTGGAAAGCTGCAGGTTGTCGCGCCAGGCGCTGCCGGGCCGCATCGGCATGGCGTCGGTATGGCCGTCGACCCGCAGCATCCACGAGGCCATCGGCGGCATCTCGTCGATCACGCGCGCCATCCGGGTGGCGAAGCTCGTCAGCGCGTCCTTGCCGGCGTCGGTAAGTTCGGCACTGCCGGAATCGAACAGGACGCCGGCCGGCAGGCGGATCCGGCCGCCATCGAGCAGGGTCTGGTTCTCGGTCCCGTCGATGCTGGACAGGACGATGCCACGGCTGGCGTTGTCCTCGGCGGTGCGTTGCCGGATGCCCTCCTCCAGCTCCTTGGGCGTGGGAACCGCTTTGGTCAGGCTGTCGGCCAGCTGGGCCTGGACCAGGGCGATCGCCTGCGAGCCGCGCGCTTCGTTGCCCAGGGCCTCGACCTGCGTGGACAGCTCCTCGATCCTGGCCTGCAGCCGATCCCGCTCCTGCTGCAGCCGTTCGCGCTCGGCCTCCAGATCGGCGCGCGCGGCCGCCTCCTTGCGGACGGCGCCGCGCAGCTCCTGATCGCGCCGGTCACCGGCCTGGACCTGCTTCTCCAGCTCGTCGATCCGGGCGGTACGCTGTTCCAGCTCCGCCTGCAGCGACGACTGGGCGGCTTCCAGGGCCTGGATCTCGGTGCGGGTCTCGGCCAGCTCCGCTTCCAGCGATGCGACTCGGGTGGCGGCCTCTCCCAGGCTGGCCACCTGGGCATCGGCCGCATCCAGCCGGGTCTGCATCTGGTCGCGCGCCTGCCGCAGCTGTTCCAGCTCGGCCCGCGCATCGTCGAGCTGGGCGCCTGCTTCCTGGGCCTGCTGCAGGCCGGCCTGCAGCTCCTGGGCCTTCTGCTGGGCGCTCCTCAGCTCGGTTTCGAGCTGGCCCGACGCCGTCGCGGCCTCGGCAGCCTCTGCCTCCAGCCTCATCACCTGGTCGGTCGTCTCGTCGAGCTGCCGCTGCATGTCGGCACGGATCTTCTGCAGGGCAGCAACCTCGTCCTGCGCGCCTGCGAGTGCCGCCTTCGCCTCGGTGGACTCCCGGGACGCCTGCTCCAGCGCCGTCACCTGACTGGCCTGCGCCTGGAGCTGGTCCTGCAGCTGCGCGTTCTGCTGCTGCAGGGTGCGCGCCTGGGCCCGGGCCTCCTCCAGGGCTGCCGCCGTCTCGGCGGCCTGCACCGCACCCTGCTCCAGTTCGGCCACCCGGCGGTTGGCGGCATCGAGCCGCTCCTGCGTCTCGGTGGCGCGCTCTTCGAGTGCTGTCGCCTGAGCACGAACATCCGTCAGAGCCGCTTCGGCCTCGGTCAGGCGGGCCGCCGCCTGCTCCAGTTCGCCGATCCGGGTACGCCCGCTCGCGACCTGGTCTTCCAGCGAGGCAACCTGCTCCTGGAGCGAGCCGGCCTGGGAGCGCGCTTCGGCCAGTGCAGCCTCGGTCTGCCGCGCCTCCTGGGCCGCCCGCTCGAGCTCGTCGAGCCGGGCCTGGCGATCGGCTGCCTCGGCCTGCAGCCCGTCGATCTGCTCGCGCATGGCGACGACGTCGTTCCGCGCTTCCTTCAGCGCGGCGTCGGCTTCCTCCGCCACGCGGGCGGCCTCCTGCAGTTCGCTGATGCGCGCAGCATCGGCATCGGCCCTGGCCTGCACCGAGCTGAGCTGATCCTGCAGCGACGCCGCCCGGTCCTGCGCCTCCTTCAGGGCGGTCGAAGCGGCTTCGCCCTGCTCGGCCGTCCGCTCCAGCTGGGCGATCCGCGCGGCATCGTCGGCGGCCTGCGCCTGCAGCGCCTGGAGGCGTTCCTGCAGGGAAGCCGCGTTGGCCTGGGCCTCCTCCAGGGCCTGCGAATCGGTGACGGCGGGCGGCTGGGCCGCCGGTTCCAGCTCGGCGAGCCGGGCATTGGCCTGCTCCAGCTGCTCCTGGAGCTCCCTGCCCTGCGCCTCCAGGGACTGGGCCTGGGTGCGTGCCTGTTCAAGCTCTGCCTGGGCGTCCTCGGCGGCGGCGAGAGAGGCTTCCGTTTCGCTCAGGCGCCGGGCGCTGGCAGCGGCCTGCTCGCGCAGATCGGCCGCCTGCGCCCGAAGGGCATCGGCCTCTGCATTGGCTTCCTCCAGCGCCGCATTGGCCTCGGCGAGCCTGGCTGCCGTGGTCTCCAGCTCCTGCACCCGGGCGGTGCCGGCCTCCAGCCGCGCCTGCAGATCCGCCGACTGCCCCTGGAGCGTGGCGATCTGGGCACGCGCGTCGGCCAGCGCCTGCTCCCGCTCCGCCGCCGAACGCTCGGCGGCGTCTTCCAGCGCGAAGCTCCTGTCGTCGGCCTCATCGAGCCTGGCCTGCATGTCCGAGCGGATCTTCTGCAGCGCCGCGATTTCGGTGGCAGCGGCGGCGAGGCGCTCCTCGGTCTGGCTCAGGCGCTGGCTGAGCTCCGCGGCATTGGCCGCGGCGGCGCGCGCTTCGTCACGCTCCCGGATCGCCTGGTCCCGCGCCTGGGTCAGGTCGGCCACCGAGGCCATGGCGCGGCTGTTCTCTTCCCGGGCCCGCTCGCCCTCGGCGGTCAGCTCCGCGATCTGCTGGTCCAGCCCGGCGACCCGCTGCTCGGTCGCCGCCGCAGCTGCGGTCGCCTGCTCCAGCTGGCCCGCGAGTTCGTCCCGCTCCGCAGTCAGCTGGCGGACCTGCTCGCTGGCCGCATCCAGCTTGGCGGCGAGTTCGGCCAGCTTGCCGGCCGCCGATGCGTTGGCGGCCTCGATGGCGGCCCGCGCCTCGTCCCGTTCGGTGCCGACCTGGTCGACGGATTGCTGGAGCTCGGCCAGGCGCACGCCTGCCTTGGCGAGCTGCGCTTCCAGGCCGCTCTTCGCCTGCTGCTCCGCGTTCAGGGCCTGGGTGAGCGAGACAACGGATTCGCGCGCCGATTCGACCTCCACGCGCCCATATCCCCAATACCCCAGGGCAACCAGGACCGGCACGGCGACCAGGGCGGAGGTGCGCAGGAGCTTCTTGCGCTCCCACGCTCCGAAATTGCGCTCGAGATCGGCAAGGCGGCGTTCCTGGGTCATCTGCTCTTGGTCTCGTTGTCTGGCGCGGCGACCGCCGGTCAGCCGTGGGTCTTGCGAATGATGCCGGAGAGGCGGTCGATGTCGGCGGGCGTGGTATCGGGGGCCTTGATCATCGACCTCCACACGCCGCGCAGGTTCTCGAGCTCGGCGGCACGATCGCGGCGATCCAGCATTTCCCTGATCGGGAAGACGGCCGTGGCGGCGATGAACAGGCCGAGCCAGAAGGTGCCCGAGCGCCAGCCGACCGCAGCGGTCAGGCCGTAGCCGGCGACCAGCAGCCCGAGCAGCGCCAGCACCAAGGCGCATTTGGCCCAAAAGCCTTGTGATTCGCGGTGGCGCTCGACCATGCCGACGAAATCCGGCTCACGCTCCACCTTCGAGGCCGTTCGCGAAGAAGCTGCCATCCAGCCGATTTCCCCCCGGGTGCCCGCCCCGGTGTTCGAGCAACCGGGGACAGGGCACGAGTAGCACGCCCATTCTGCGGCGTCGCACGCTCCGCGCAAGCTGCGACCGGACGCCTGCTCAGAAATTGGTAAGCTGGAGTTCGATGCGGCGGTTGCGGCGGTAGGCTTCCTCGCTCTCGCCCGGGTCGATCGGACGGAACTCGGCGAATCCGGCGGCGGCGACGCGATCGGCCGGCAGGCCGTTCGCCACGAGGAAGCGGGCGACGTTGATGGCGCGCGCCGTGGAAAGCTCCCAGTTCGACGGGAAGGTCGGGGTGCTGATCGGGCGCTTGTCGGTGTGGCCATCCACCCGGAGGATCCAGGGCAGGTCCTCGGGGATCTCGTCGATGATGCCCTCCAGGGTCTCGGCGAAGGCGGCCAGCTGATCCTCGCCCTCCGGCTTGAGGGTGGCGCTGCCGCTGTCGAACAGCACTTCCGACTGGAAGACGAACCGGTCGCCGACGATCTGCACGCCCTGGCGCTCACCAAGGATCCCGCGCAACCGGCCGAAGAAGTCGGAGCGGAACTGTGACAGCTCCAGCACCTTGTCGGCCAGCGCCAGGTTCAGCTTGCGGCCCAGATCCGCGATCGACTCGGCCTGGTCATCGATCTCCTGCTGCTTGACCTCCAGGGCCTCGCCGAGCAGGGCGAGCTGGCCGCCAAGCTCGCTGATCTGCTGGTTGAGCAGGGCCACCTGTGCCAGCGCCTCGTCCCGCGAGGTGGAAACCGCGCCCTTCTCGTCCTGCAGCCGGTCCCGGGTCGCTTCGAGCGCGGCGATCTGCTGCTGCAGCTCGGCAAGCTGCCCCACCTGCAGTTCCACGGTGGCGCGATCGGCACGGATCTGCTCGCGCGCCAAAGCAAGAGCCTCTTCCAGCTCGGCGCGGGTCCGGTTCTCCTGCTCCAGGGAGCCGCGGGTGTCCTCGAGATTGCGGGAGAGGGTCGCAGTCTGCGCCAGCACGCTGGCCAGCCGGTCCGAGAGGGAGGTGCGGCTCTCCTCGCTGCTCTGCAGCTGCGCCTGCAGGTCGTCGCGCTCGGTGGTGAGCCCGCGCAGGTCGGCATCGAGGCGGCGCAGGTTGCGCCGGAGCTCGTCGGCCTCGTCCTGGGAGAGCTCGAGCTGGCTCGCCATGTCCGCGACCTGGACCTGCAGCCGGTCCATCTGCTCGGTCCGGCCGGCCAGGAGGCGGCTCATGAAGAACTGGCCCAGCACGAACACCACCAGGAGGAAGGTGATGCCCATGAGCAGAGTGGACAGCGCGTCCACGAAGCCCGGCCAGATGTCGTCCTGTTCGCCGCGCTCGCGGCGTGAACGTGCCACGGTCGCTCAGTCCCTGGCCATGTCCGGCTCGCCGGCCGCCACCGCGATCACCCGGCTCACCATCTTGATCTCGTTGCGCAGCTCGCGCGTGGTGTCCTCGCGGCCCCGGCGCAGCTCGTCGATCAGCCGGGCGAGCTGCAGGTCGAGGTTGCGGACATGGCTGCGGGTCTGCTCGTCGAGCGGCGAGCGGGTCGGGTCGCTCGCCCGTGCGAAGGTTTGCACCAGGCTGTCCTGCGCCTCGAACAGCTTCACCAGCATGCGCTGCTGGCCGGACAGATGGTCGTTCAGCACGCCCAGCTGCTCGCCCAGGTCGTTGATCCCGCGCGCCAGCTTGCTGCGGTCTTCCTCGCCATGGGTGAGAACCCGCTGCATCTGCTCCAGGTTCTCGGCGGTCTGCTGGAGCAGCGCCTGGACATAGGCCGGCAGCGGCGCGGAGGTGGCCAGCTCCGACAGGCGGGAGGACCCGCTCACCGGGGCGGGGACGGTATCTGCGCCGAACAGCTGGGCCTGGCTGGAGAGCCACTCCTCCAGCTCGTTGTAGAAGACGTTCTGCGCCCGGGTCGCCTGCAGGTCGATGAAGCGCAGGACCAGCGAGCCGGCCAGGCCGAACAGCGAGGCGGAGAAGGCGGTGCCCATGCCGGCCAGGGGGGCGGTCAGGCCCGCCTTCAGGTCCTCGAAGATCTGGACGAGCTCGCCGCCGCCGATCGAGAGGCCGTTGATGACCTCGCCGATCGAGCCCATCGTCAGGATCAGGCCCCAGAAGGTGCCGAGCAGGCCCAAAAAGATCGGCAGGCCGGAAAGATAGCGCGAAATCTCGCGGCTTTCCTCCAGCCGGTTGTCGATGCTGTCCAGGAGATAGCGCATCGACACGGCCGAGAGCGACGAGCGGTTCTTCTTGCTGCTCTGGGCCAGCACCGTCGCCAGGGGCGACAGCAGGGTCGGCGGGTCCTGGACCGAGAAGCCGGGCGAGGCGGTCCGATAGGCCTCCAGCCACTCTATCTCGGGGCGGAGCTGCAGGATCCGGCGGAACGTGTAGGCGATGCCGGTCAGCACCACGAGCAGGATCAGGCCGTTGATCGCGAGATTGTGGCTGAACGCATCGAGAACGACCCGGTACAGCACGCCGACAACGATCAGGACGACGATCAGGAACAGGATCGTCCGGGTCAGGTAGCGCTGCGGGGTGGACATCGGCGGGATCTGGCTCGTGCGACGTTCGGTACCGCCACGACCCTAGCGGAGTGCGGCACGGGCGACACGTCGAAATCGCCGGGCGAGCGACCTACCATACAGCTTCGCGTACGGGTTGTGGACGATTGGGCACGCGTCGGTCGTGCCGTCAGGAATCCGCACGAACCAGGACATTGCGGCCGGGCGCGGCGTCCAGCACGGCCAGCGGACCAGCCGCCGGGTCGCGCGCGGCGACCTGGCCATCCTCGAACGGCCGCAGCCATTCGCGCCAGTGCGGCCACCAGGAGCCGGAATGGCCGGACGCGGCGGCAAGCCATGCCTCGGGATCGTCGGTGTCGGTCTCGCCGGTATGGAAGCCGTATTTGGCCGAGCCGGCAGGATTGACCACCCCGGCGATATGCCCGGAACCGCCCAGGACGAAGTGGACCGGCCCGCCGAAGCGGCGGCTGCCGGCATAGGTGCTCTTCCAGGGCGCGATATGGTCGTCGCGGGTACTCAGGAAGAAGACCGGCAACTCGATCCTGCCGAGATCGAGCGGCGTGCCCAGCAGGGTGAGTGCGCCAGGCTCGACCAGACGGTTCTTCAGGTACATCTCGCGCAGGTAGAACGCATGCATCATCATCGGCATCCTCGTGCCGTCGGCGTTCCAGTGCAGGAGGTCGAAGGCGGCCGGCTCGCGCCCCATCAGGTAGTTGTTGACCGCGAACCCCCAGATCAGGTCGTTCGCCCGCAGCATGGCGAACACCCGGGCCATGTAGCTGGCTTCCAGGTAGCCCTTGCGCTCCATGTGCCGCTCGAGGCGCTCGACCTGATCGTCGTCGATGAAGACGCCGACCTCGCCGGGATCCGCAAAGTCGGTCAGGCAGGTGAACAGGGTGGCGGCGCGGATGCGCTCAGTCTGGCCGGCCGCCGCCAGATGGGCGAGCAGGCAGGCGGTCAGGGTCCCGCCCAGGCAGTAGCCGATGATGTTGACCGCAGGCTCGCCGGTCTGCTCCCGGATCGCGTCCATGGCGGCAAGCGGGCCTTCGCGCAGATAGTCCTCGAAGGACTTACCCGCCAGGCTGGCGTCGGGGTTGACCCAGGAGATCAGGAACACGGTCTGGCCCTGCTCCACCGCCCAGCGGATGAAGCTGTTCCTGGGCTTCAGGTCGAGGATGTAGAACTTGTTGATCCACGGCGGCACGATCAGGAGCGGCGTCCTGGCGACCTCTGGTGTCGAAGGCGCGTACTGGATCAGCTCGATCAGGTCGTTGCGGAAGACCACCGAGCCTGGGGTGGTGGCGATGTCCTCGCCCAGCCGGAAGGCCTGGTGCGGGGTCATGGCCGGCATGAACTCGCCACGCCCGCGCTCCATGTCGTCCAGCAGGTGCTCCAGGCCGTCGAGCAGGCTTTCCCCACCCGTCTCCGCGGCCAGGGCCAGGGCTACCGGGTTGGTCAACGCGAAATTGGTGGGCGCGCAGGCGTCGATCATCTGCCGGGTATAGAATTCCACCTTGGCGCGGGTCTTCGGATCCAGATCGGTGACGTCCGCCACGACCTCCTTTAGCCATCGCGCGTTCACGAGATAGGACTGCTTGAGCCAGTCATAGGCAGGTGACTGCGTCCAGGCCTCGTCCTTGAAGCGGCGATCGTGCGGTTCGGGCTCGGCCACGGCGATGGTCGGCCCGCCGAACAGCTTCATGAACTGGGCGTTCCACAACCGCCCGTGGTCCAGCCACAGCCGCATCTGCGCCTGCGCCAGCCGCTCCGGGTCCTTGAGAAGGGCCTTGCCGAGCTCGCCGAATGCCTGGCTCATCACCTCCGGATCGGGGATCGTGAACCGGTCGGTGGGGTCGCGTTCGAGCATCGACTTGAGGACCCGGGCTGCCCGTTCGGACAGCAGAGTGGCGCGCTGGGCGCGGCGATCCAGGATGACGTCGTTAGGTCGATCGGCTGCAAGGTCCAACCCGGTCCTCCTTCGAGGTCACGATACAAGAGAGATGGCGCCGCAACGGCCGATCGCCAGCCGCAGCTGGACGTGAAAGAGGCCGCCGGAAGATCCGGCGGCCTCTTCGCGAGACGCGAACGGGGAAGGGCTCAGTGCACCGCTTCGCCGTGCAGCGCCAGATCGAGGCCCTCGCGCTCGACATCCTTGTCGACCCGCAGGCCGATCACCAGGTCGATCACCTTCAGGATCACAAAGGAGAGGATCCCGCAGTAGACGACGGTGATCAGCACGCTCTTGATCTGGATCCAGAGCTGTGCCGGGTTGCCCTCGAGCAGGCCGGGGGTGCCGCCGATGGCTTCCAGGGCGAACACGCCCGTGAGCATCGCGCCGACGATGCCGCCGACGCCATGGACGCCGAAGCAGTCCAGGCTGTCGTCATAGCCCAGCATATGCTTGAGGCTGGTGGAGGCCCAGAAGCAGACCAGGCCGGAGATCAGGCCGATCACCAGGGCGCCTGCCGGGCCAACAAAGCCGGCGGCGGGGGTGATGGCGACCAGGCCGCCGACGACGCCGGAGATCAGGCCCAGGACCGACGGCTTGTCCTTCACTGCCCACTCCGCGAACATCCACGCCAGTCCTGCGGCGGCAGGCGCGATCAGCGTGACCAGCATCGCCATGCCGGCCCGGCCGTTGGCGGCCAGCGCCGAGCCGGCGTTGAAGCCGAACCAGCCCACCCAGAGCAGGCCCGCGCCGATGACGCTGAGCACCAGGTTGTGCGGCGGCAGCGGCGTGGTCGGATAGCCCATGCGCTTGCCCAGCACGATCGCCGCCACCAGCCCGGCGATGCCGGCGTTGATGTGCACGACCGTGCCGCCGGCGAAGTCCAGCACCCCATCGCCGAACATGTAGCCGTTGGCGGCCCACACCATGTGGCAGACCGGCGCGTAGACGATCACCGACCAGAGACCGAAGAACCACAGCATGGCCGAGAACTTCATGCGGTCGGCAAAGGCGCCCGCAATCAGGGCCGGCGTGATGATGAAGAAGGTCATCTGGAAGGCGACGAACACCGATTCCGGGATGGTCCCGGACATGGTCTCCAGGTCCACGCCCGCCAGGAAGGCGCGGGAGAAGTCACCAAAGAAGGCATTGCCTTCGCCAAAGGCGATCGAATAGCCCACGATCATCCAGATGAGGCCGAGCAGGCAGGTGGCGGCGAAAGTCTGCATCACCGTGGCCAGCACGTTCATCTTGCGGACCATGCCGCCATAGAACAGGGCCAGGCCGGGGATGACCATCAGCAGCACGAGGGCGGTGGAGATCAGCATCCATGCCGTATCGCCACTGTCGATCGCGGCGACCGTCTCGGCGGCTTCCGTGATGGCGTCGGCCGCCGGCGCTGTCTCCTGGGCGAGCGCCGGCAGGCTCGCCAGGAACATGGCCGGCAGGGATGTGAGGAAGGCAGATCGGCGGCTCATCGATGATCCTCTATCGCGACGCCGCGTCGCCAGGGTAGGGGCCAAGCGGCGCGTCCACTTTTCTGTGTTTCAGGCCTGGATACGGGAACGCATCGCCGTACCGACACCCGAGCCACCACTGGACTTTCAAGAACCGTGCCGAAGTTGCCGACGTCGCTTCCGGAAGCGGCGTTTCCGCTTGTTGCCTAATTTTTAGTCGGGAAGGCAGGGGGTATGTGACCCTGCTGCCTGTAAAATAGTCAATGGTTCATGCGGCCAGGGTGATTGCCGCCAGCATGATCAGCCCCACCACGATCCGGTACCAGCCGAACACGCGGAACGTGTTGCGTGCCAGGAAGGCCAGCAGCGCTTTGACCACCAGGGCCGCGCTCACGAAGGCGCAGACGAACCCCACCGCGATCATGCCGGCATCGTCGAAGGTGATGACGTCGCGCTGCTTCCAGAGGTCATAGGAAGCTGCCGCCAGCATGGTCGGCATCGCCAGGAAGAAGCTGAACTCCGCAGCGGCGCGCCGATCCACCCCCATCACCAGGGCGCCCATGATGGTGGCGCCCGAGCGCGAGACGCCGGGGACCATCGCCAGGGCCTGGCAGAAGCCGATCAGAAGCGCGCGCAGGGGCGTCATCGCCTCGGCGCGATGGATCTCGCTCGGCGGATGGAACCGCTCGATCAGCAGGATGAGGATTCCGCCAAGGATCAGCATGATCGGCACGATGATCACATGGCTGAACAGGCTCTTGATCAGGCCGTGCAGCGCCAGCCCGATCACCGCGGCCGGCAGGAAGGCCAGGATGATCGCCAGGGTGAAGCGCCGGGCTTCGGCGGAATGGGGGAGGTTGCGCGCGACCGCCCAGAGCCGGGTCACGTAGAGGCTGAGGACCGCCAGGATCGCTCCGAACTGGATCGGCACCACGAACAGGTCGACGAACCGCTCGTCGACGCCGAGGAGCCAGCCGGAAAGCAGCAAGTGTCCCGTGGAAGAGACCGGGAGGAACTCGGTCAGGCCTTCGACGATGCCCAAGAGCGCAGCCTGAAAGAGCGAGAGATCGCTTTCCATCACCAACCTGTTCCGTAGGATTTGCTCGCGTGGCGGAGCCGTCGGGCGTGCCAGCGGCGCCCGGATAGGCAACTTCCTCTAGAGTTGGCGCAAAGCCCTGTCTATCAGCAGGGCAGGTCGCTTATGGTCGCTGCGACATGACGATCGGGTGAGGAGAGCGTCTTGGGTTTGAGCGCCTGGAAGGTCATTCTGATCGCGGGAGTGGTGCTGCTGCTGTTCCTGCCCCGCTTCATCCGCATGGGTGGCATGCTCAAGGGGCTGAGCGAACGGTTCAGCTTCGATGGCGAGCGGACGCCGTCGCCGGGCGAAGTCCATGGCGGGACAGCCAACGGTCACCCCGTGATCGACGGCGATACCGGCATGGTGATCCAGCCGAAGCCGGAGGCTCCCAAACCGTCCTTCGCCGAGCGGGTCGGCATGGCGCTGGGGCGGCTGACCCGCCGGGTCACTCAGCGCCTCTCTGCCTGACGCTCCCGCGCAGGCCGCATCGGCGCGTCGAAGGGCGCTGCCGGATCGAAGCCCAGCAGGCCGCGCAGGTCGACCAGGCGGGGAGGCCGGCGGGTCACGAACGGCAGGGGACGCAGCAGGCGGATGGCCTGCAGGCCAAGCCGGCCGGCGAGCAGCGCATTTCCGGCGCCCTGGCCGGCCTTGGCCGACAGAATGCTCATGAACGAGGCGCCCAGATGCTCGGTGGTGGCATGGGTGAGGACATCGGCGGCCCCGGCCAGCGCGGCGTTGCGGAAGCTCAGCCGCATCAGGCGCAGCACCGTCACCCGGTCGGGCGGCACCCCATAAAGGCCCGCCAGGCGCTGCAGCATCGAGAAGGTCCGGGTCAGCACCACCAGCGCGTCCAGCAGGCCGGTCGGCGTGACCGCGGTGAGAACCGCGATGTCCCGCGCACCCATGCCGACGATCCGCACTGCCCGCTCGTCCAGCTCGGACAGCACCACCCGTTCGTAGAGCTGGATGCGCTCGCCGTCCGCCAGGGCGTCGGAAGCCTGATGCTCGTACCGGGTGAGCGCCTGAGGCATGCCCGGTACCGGCCGGATCAGCTGCGAGACCTCCTGGAGACGCTCCGGCGCCTCGCCGTGCAGTTCCGAGCCGGAAAGGCGCTCGATCCTGCCTCGGATCTCGGCACGCTCGTCCAGGGCCCGCCAGCGGAGCAGCCCCCGCCATGCCAGGGCCGTCCCCGTCACCGCCGCCACCACCGCAAGAGCGCCCAGGGGCGTGGCCAGCCAGGGTGAGGCCGCCGTCAGATCGCGCACCCACAGGACGAACTGGCCGAGCAGGACGGTGACGAGCAGCAGGGCCAGCGAGACCTTGAACCAGAAGGCTGCGCCGCGACGCGACGGGCCGACCGGCGGCTCCGGGATCAGCTCCGCAGTCTCCTCATCGAGCTCCTGCTCCGGCGGCACCTCGACGGTGCCCACCCTCGGATCGTCCGGGGTCAGCTCGAACGGCCGGATCGGACCTTGCTGCTTCATGCCAGGCGATCCCCGATCGCTGCTTCCAGGAGCTGGTCGAGCCGGATGTGGCTGGAGGCGCCGTTGCGGCCGCGCGGCAGGCGCCTTGGAGCAAAGTCGCGGAACCGGAACCGCCCGGAGTTCCAGTCGTCGGGCTCGGGCAGATCCGGCGGCAACTCGCCAGGGAACAGCACGGTCTCCTGGCCGGTCTCGACCAGGCGGCCCTTCAGGCAGGACAGGACCTGCCCGTGCAGCTCCGTGCGAACCACATCGGTCGAGCGCAGTGCCGCGACGGCCAGGACCTCGTGGGGGGCGCCGGAAAAACGGGTGTGGCGGGAGGAGGGAGCCACCATGATCTCCAGGAGCTGCTTCATCGCCGCATGCTGCGAGGGCGCGATATGATCGGCCTTGGTCGCGGCGAACACCAGCCGGTCGATCCGCGGCGTCAGCCAGTTGGTCAGGATGCTGCCGCTGCCGTAGCGGAACGAGCGAACCACCGTCGCGATCGATTCCTGCACGTCGATGAAGTGGTCGGGCCCGCGGTTCAGCGCTGTGAGCAGATCGACCAGGACAATCTGCCGGTCGAAGCGCGAGAAGTTGCTGCGGTAGAACTCCTTCACGATCTCGTCGCGGTAGCGTTCGAACCGCGCTTCGAAGCGGGCGCCGATCGAGCCTGGAGGAAACGGTCCCGAAGCCAGCGGAAGCGGACAGAAGGTCACCAGTTCCTCATCGAGGACCCGGGTGCGGTCGACGAAGCGGCCCGGCTGGATGAAGGAGAGACCCATCTCCTCCTGGCAGGTGTGGAGATAGGTGCTGTAGGCGTCGGCCAGCCTGCGCTCCAGCGCGGCGTCGCCAGGAGCGGTCGGATCCAGGCCCGCAAGAAGAGCGCGCCAGCCGGCAGCGGCGGGCTGGCGGATCGGTCGGTCGGCCAGCGTCATCGCCTGAGCGGAGAAGGTCCGGAAATCGTGCTCCAGGAGCGGCAGGTCCAGCAGCCACTCGCCCGGATAGTCGACGATCTCGATGAAATGCCGGCGGGTCGGATCGATCAGCCGGCCGATCCGGTTGCCGGTGCGGTAGAGGATCTCGATGCTCAGGCCGCTCAGACGATCGGTGGGCTTGGGCCAGACCGGCTCGGCGGCAGACAGGCCGGCGATGGCGGCCTCGGCCGGAAAGGGCGGCAGGTCGCGCAACGGCACCAGCCGGGTAGCGTCCAGCCGGTTCTCTGCCACCACCGACAAGAACGGCAGGCCGGACGGCTCCAGCAGGTGGTGGGCCAGGCAGGTGGTCAGCACGGTCTTGCCGCTGCGGCGCAGGCCGGTGATCGCGAGCCTGGTACGGTCGCGCACCATCCCGGTCGCCAGATCGGTCAGGCCACGCCGCAGGCCGTCGATCTCGTCACCGATCGCGGTGAACAGGGAGCCGCCCAGCCTCAAGTTCCGATCATCCATCCATCCAGCGCCAGCCCGGCAACCAGGGCCAGCCCCACCCACCGGTGGCGGCGGAACGCATTCAGACAAGCTGCCGGATCGTCGATCGGCACGGTTCTGGCCTCGCGGAACAGGTAGAGCGCGATGAGCAGGAGGATGGCCAGGAAGACAGGCCCCTTGCCCGCCAGCCAGCCCGCCGCTGCCCAGCCTGATATGGTGGTGGCGTAGAGCAGCAAAAGCCAGCCATGGGTCCGTTCGCCGAACAGCCGGGCGGTGGAGCGCACCCCGATCAGGGCGTCGTCGGCCTTGTCCTGATGGGCGTAGATCGTGTCGTAGCCGATGGTCCAGGCGATGGACCCGGCATAGAGCAGGAGAATGGCCGGCCATGGCGCACCCGCCGCCACGCCGCCCACCAGGATCCCCCAGTTGAAGGTCAGGCCCAGGAAGGCCTGCGGCCACCAGGTGATCCGCTTCATGAACGGGTAGATCACGACCAGCGGCAGGGCCAGGAGGGTGATCAGCACGGCGGGCCATGGCAGGACCAGGAGAACCAGCCCGCCTACGGCCGCCTGGGCAAGGGTGAACAGGCCGGCTTGGGTCAGGGTGAGCGCGCCTGAGGCCAGCGGCCGCGCCCGGGTCCGCTCGACCCGGCGGTCGAAGTCGCGGTCGGCCATGTCGTTGACGGTGCACCCGGCCCCGCGCATCGCCACCGCGCCGATCGCGAAGGCGACCAGCAGGACCGGGTCGGGCAGGCCCGGCGCCAGGGCCAGCCCGGCCCAGCACGGGAGCAGCAGGAGCCAGGTCCCGATCGGCCGGTCCCAGCGCGCCAGCATCGCGTAGGGGCGCAGGCGCGGGGGCAGGCGATCGGTCCAGTTGACCTGGCGATCGGCAACGGACAGGGACGGCGTGTTCGACATGCCGGCCTTTTAGCGGCAGAGAGCCTCTTCGCGAAGCCGCTCACGCAAGGACCGCCCGCCTGGCAAGGTAAGGGCCGCGCCGATGGAGGTTGGGGATTGAGCACGATCCGGCTCTTTGTGCCGGGGCCTCTCGTTGCCGGCACGAGCATCGAGCTCGACGAGGCGCGCGCCCATTATCTCGGCCGGGTGATGCGCCGCAGCGAAGGTGATCCGGTCGAGCTGTTCGACGGGAGGAGCGGCGGGTTTGCCGGTCGCATCGCCGAGATCGCCAGGCGGCGGGTCTCCATCGACCTGATCGCAAAGCTGCGCGACCTGCCTGAGCGCAATACCGCGCCGGTCCTGTTCCAGGCCGTGATCAAGCGACCGCGCCTGGAATGGCTGGTGGAAAAGGCCACCGAACTGGATGTGGGCACGATCGTGCCGGTGCGGACCCGGCGCGTTGCCGCTCCGCTCGGGAGGGTCGAGCGGCTGGCGACCATCGCGATGGAAGCGGCCGAGCAGTCGGGACGCCTGGATGTGCCGGAGATCGCCGGCGAGACGATCCTGGCGGATATCGGATCGCTGCGCCGGTCCGGCCGATCCCTGCTCGTGCTCGACCCGACCGCGGAGGCGCGGGTGGCGGATCTCGCCGCCCTCCATTGCGGCGACCTCGATATCCTGGTCGGACCGGAAGGCGGGCTGGCAGCGGAGGACGAGGTGGAACTGGCCCAGATGCCTCAGGTGGTGAGGGGCCGGATCGCTCCCACGATCCTTCGTGCCGAGACCGCGGCGCTGGCCGGACTTGCTGCGCTCGCGATGCTGCATTGAAGAGGCGAAGGCGACGCTTCCAAGGGACCCGCCCGCACTGTCGAATCGATGCAGAACCCGCGATAAATCGCGGAGATGCAAAAACTTGCGGCAATCTGTCACTCGCGGCCGGTGGTGCCTCCTCCATATGGTCGCTGCGAGCCGGGAGGTTGCGCACTTCCCGGGTAGGACGTCGTTCGCCTATGTTGCGGGTCTCCCCTCCGGAGATGTCCGGGTGGGGCGACGAACGAGGAAAAAGAAGGAAGCGGTGTCGATGCGAGTGCGCGCGCTACCGGTGTTGCTGATGGCCCTGGCCATCTTGCTGGCCGGGGGAGTTTTCGCCGCCTATGCGGCTCAACCCGAGCCGTGGCAGATGAATCTGCAGCCGGCGGCGTCGCCGATCGACGACCGCATGCATGCGTTCCACAACCTGCTGCTGGTCGTGATCACCGCGATCTCGCTCTTCGTGCTGGTCCTGCTCGTCTATACCTGCTGGCGGTTCAGCGAGAAGCGGAACACGGTTCCCTCGCGGCGCTCGCACCACACGATCCTGGAGATCGTGTGGACGGCCGTTCCCGTGCTGATCCTGGTGATCATCGCGATCCCCTCGTTCCGGCTTCTGTACTATGTCGACGTCGTCCCGGAGACGGAGATGACGCTGAAGGTCGTGGGTCACCAGTGGTACTGGTCCTATGAGTATCCTGACCACGGCAACATCAGCTTCGATGCCAACATGGTGCAGGATTCGGATCTGAAGCCCGGGGACCTGCGGCTGCTGACCACCGACAACGCTGTGGTGCTGCCGGTTGGCACCAACATCCGCGTGCAGATCACCGCCGCCGACGTTCTCCACAGCTGGGGCGTGCCCTCCATGGGCTGGACCACCGACGCGGTGCCCGGCCGGCTGAACGAGCGCTGGCTGCGGATCGACGCGCCTGGGATGTATTATGGGCAGTGCAGGGAACTCTGTGGCGACCTGCATGCCTTCATGCCGATCACGATCAAGGCTGTGACGAAGGAGGACTTCGTCGCCTGGACCGAGGCGGCCAAGGAGCAATTCGCGCTGGCTGGCGGCGGGGTGGTGGTGGCGGATGCCGCCGCGGCCCTCGCTTCGCCGCGCTGACCGGCAACGGAGATAGGTGATGGCGCACGAAGCCACCCATGCCCATGTCCACCCCGAGAGCCATCCGGTAGGCTGGCGGCGCTGGGTCTATTCCACCAACCACAAGGACATCGGCACGATGTACCTGTGGTTCGCCGGGGCGGCCGGGATCATCGGCATGCTGGCCTCGATGGTCATCCGCGCCGAGCTGATGGCCCCCGGTGACCAGATCCTGGGCGGCAACCACCACATGTACAACATGATGGTGACGGCCCACGGCCTCATCATGGTGTTCTTCTTCGTGATGCCGGCGTTGATCGGCGGCTTCGGCAACTGGATGATGCCGCTGATGATCGGGGCGCCGGACATGGCGTTCCCGCGGATGAACAACATCAGCTTCTGGCTGCTGGTGCCGGCCTTCCTCCTGCTGATGTCGACCATGTTCGTCGGGGGTGCCGGAACCGGCTGGACCGTCTACCCGCCGCTCTCGTCGATGATCGGGCATCCGGGGATGGCGGTCGACCTCGCCATCTTCTCGCTCCACCTGGCCGGCGTGTCGTCGCTGCTGGGCGCGGTGAACTTCATCACCACCGTGTTCAACATGCGCGCGCCGGGCATGACCCTGCACAAGATGCCGCTGTTCGCCTGGGCGATCCTGGTGACGGCCTTCCTGCTGCTGCTGGCGGTCCCGGTTTTGGCCGGCGCCATCACCATGCTGCTGACCGACCGCAACTTCGGCACGACCTTCTTCGATCCGGCCGGCGGCGGCGATCCGGTCCTGTACCAGCACTTGTTCTGGTTCTTCGGGCATCCCGAAGTCTACATCATGATCCTGCCGGCCTTCGGCATCATCAGCCACATCGTGTCGACCTTCTCCAGGAAGCCGATCTTCGGCTATCTGGGCATGGCCTACGCGATGGTCGCGATCGGCGCGATCGGCTTCGTGGTGTGGGCGCACCACATGTTCACCGTGGGCCTGGGCGTGAACGTGAAGGCTTACTTCACGGCTGCCACGATGATCATCGCGGTGCCGACCGGCATCAAGATCTTCTCCTGGATCGCGACCATGTGGGGCGGCTCGATCCGCTTCACCACGCCGATGCTCTGGGCGATTGGGTTCATCTTCCTGTTCACCGTGGGCGGCGTGACCGGCGTCGTGCTGGCCAATGCCGGCATCGACGTGGCGATGCACGACACCTATTACGTGGTGGCCCATTTCCACTACGTGCTGAGCCTGGGCGCCGTGTTCGGTATCTTCGCCGGCTTCTACTACTGGATCGGCAAGATGTCGGGCCGCCAGTATCCGGAGCACATGGGCAAGATCCACTTCTGGCTGACCTTCGTCGGCGTGAACCTGGCCTTCTTCCCGATGCACTTCCTGGGTCTGGCCGGCATGCCGCGCCGTATCCCGGACTACCCGGATGCGTTCTCCGGCTGGAACATGGTCTCGTCGGTCGGCGCGTTCATCTCGGCGGCCAGCGCCCTGTACTTCCTGTTCGTCCTCTACAAGACCTTCACCAGCGGCGAGAAGGTGGCGGACAATCCCTGGGGCGAGGGTGCGACCACCCTGGAATGGACGCTGAGCTCGCCTCCGCCGTTCCACACCTTCCACGACCTGCCCCAGGTCAAGTGAGCAACGCTTTAGGAGCGTAATCGATGGCGGTGAGCCTGCGGGCAACCGGGACGACGCTGGAGGAGGCACCCGCCTCCTCCGCGCGCGACTTTATCACGCTGATGAAGCCGAACGTGATGCAGCTCGTGGTGTTCACGGGCGCGGTCGGCTTGTTTCTGGCGCCCGGCACCCTGCATCCGTTGCTGATGGCGGTCACCCTGCTGGCGATCCTTGTGGGCGCCGGCGCCTCGGCCGCGATCAACAACTGGTACGATGTCGACATCGACACGCGGATGGCGCGGACCCGCAACCGTCCCACCGCTGCCGGCCGGATCGCCGCCGAGGACGCTCTTGGCTTCGGCGTCGTCATGGCGATCCTGTCGGTGATGGTGCTGGGGCTGGCCACCAACTGGCTGGCCGCCGGCCTGCTCGCCTTCACGATCGGCTTCTACGTCTTCGTGTACACGATGTGGCTCAAGCGGCGGACCCCGCAGAACATCGTGATCGGCGGCGCCGCAGGCGCCCTGCCGCCCGTGGTGGCATGGGCCGCTGTCACCGGCACGGTGGACCTGCTCCCCGTGCTGATGTTCCTGATCGTGTTTCTTTGGACCCCGCCGCATTTCTGGGCTCTGGCCCTTTATCGGAGCGGCGACTACGCCAAGGTCGGCGTGCCGATGCTGCCGGTCGTGGCCGGTGCGGAGCACACCCGGGACCAGATCCTCTGGTACACGGTGGCGCTGGGCGTGGTGACGCTCCTGCCCACGCTGACCGGCCAGCTCGGTTTGGTCTACGGCGTGCTCGCCCTCGCCCTGTCCGGGGAGTTCCTCCGCCGGGCCGTGCAATTGCGGCGCAGCCGCAGCGATGTCGTGGCCATGCGGCTGTTCCGGTTCTCGATCATCTACCTGTTCGCCGTGTTCCTGGCGATGGTCGTCGACCGCATCCTGCCGCTGGTGCTGCCGTGAACGGAACAATCGCCATGAAACTCACCCCTGAGCAGGAACGTCGGCGGCGGACCAAGAACTACGTGATCGGCGGGCTTCTGCTCGCGTTCGTGGTCCTGTTCTACTTCCTGACGATGGTCCGCATGTCGGCGAACGTCCCGTCATGACGGTCTCGAACGTCCGGGTCGGCCTGGTGTGTGCCTCGGTCATCGCCGGCATGGTCGGGCTGACGGCCGCCTCCGTCCCGCTCTACAACCTGTTCTGCCAGGTGACCGGCTATGGCGGCACCACCCAGCGCGCCGAGGCAGCACCCCGCGAGGTGTCCGACACCGAGGTGACGGTGTTCTTCAACGCCGACCTGGCGGCGGACATGCCCTGGGAGTTCAAGCCGGCGCAGCGGTCGGTCAAGATGCGCCTGGGCGAGGAGAAGCTGGTCTTCTACACGGCCGAGAACCTCACCCGGGAGCCGATCGCCGGGACGGCCACGTTCAACGTGACGCCGTTCGCGGCGGGTCCCCATTTCTTGAAGATCGAGTGCTTCTGCTTCACCGAGCAGGTTCTGCAGCCGGGCGAGAAGGTGGACATGCCGGTGTCGTTCTACGTCGATCCGTCGATCCTGGACGACGTCGAGGCCCAGGATATTCGCGAGATCACTTTGTCCTACACGTTCTTCAAGGACGCTGAAGAGACACGTAAGCTGTCGGTCAAGGCTTCCGATCCGGCAACGGGCAATTCACCGGTGACACCGGCGGGCTGAGTTCTGGATCGGTCGTAGGTTCTGAGAGGAAGGCGAGCATGGCGGCCAGCACGGACGTGGCGCATCACGACCACGAGAAACCCAATCATCCCTATCATCTGGTCGATCCGAGCCCGTGGCCGTTCGTGGGTGCGTTCTCGGGCCTGCTGTTCGTGGTGGGCCTGACCACCTGGATGCACGATGTCACCGGCTGGCCGGTGATCCTGGGCCTGGGCGTCGTGGCGCTGCTCTACACGATGTTCGGCTGGTGGCGCGACGTCATCAAGGAGTCGCGGCGCGGCGACCACACGGCGCCGGTGAACTTCGGCCTGCGCCTGGGCATGGCCCTGTTCATCACCTCCGAGGTGCTGTTCTTCTTCGCCTTTTTCTGGGCGTTCTTCTGGGGCGCGATCTACCCGCCGATGCTGGTTCCGCAGACCTGGCCGCCGGCTGGGATCGAGCCGATCCCGGCGTTCGACATCCCCTTCCTCAACACGCTGATCCTGCTGCTGTCGGGCACCACGGTGACCTGGGCGCATCATTGCATCCGCGAGGGTGACAACCGGACCGCGGCCAAGGCTCTCTGGCTGACCGTGCTGCTGGGCGCGATCTTCACCTGCTTCCAGGTCTACGAATATGTCCACGCCGTCCACGAGGGCCTGACGATCAAGTCCGGCATTTTCGGGTCGAGCTTCTATATGGCGACCGGCTTCCACGGCTTCCACGTCTTCGTCGGCACGTCGTTCCTGCTGGTCTGCGCCATCCGGGCGACGACCCTGCAGTTCCTGCCCGAGAAGCATGTCGGTCTGGAGGCGGCTGCCTGGTACTGGCACTTCGTCGACGTCGTCTGGCTCCTCCTGTTCGTTTGCGTCTACTGGTGGGGCGGCAGCATCTCCTGGGCTACGACCACCAGTTGGTGAGCCGGGAGCCTCCCTCGCCGCTTGTGGCTGGCCTGTATGGCCGCTGTCCGGCCTGCGGCGAGGGCAGGCTGTTCGAGGGGTTCCTGACGGTCCGGCGCCGCTGCGATGTCTGCGGCGCCGATCTGTCCGGCCAGGACAGCGGCGACGGCCCCGTCGCCTTCATCGTCCTCATCGTCGGCTGCATCGTGGTCTTCGGCGCCCTGTTCGCCGAACTGGCCTGGGAATGGCCGATCTGGCTGCACATGCTGGTCTGGCTGCCGCTCACCGTCGTATTGGTGCTGGCGATCATGCGGCCGGCCAAGGCCATGCTGATCGCGCTCCAGTACCGGCACCGCCGCGACGACTTCGACCGCGGCTCCTGAGACACAGATCCGATGCGTCGCTTCCGGCCCCGGCCGCTTCCCACCGTCATCACCCTGGTCGTTCTTCTGATCCTGGCGAGCCTCGGCACCTGGCAGGTGCAGCGCCTGCAGTGGAAGAACGACCTGCTGCAGAGGATGGAGGAACGGACCACGGCGGAGCCGGTCCTGCTGGACGAGGTCCGGCTGGACGATCCCGCCGCCGTTGCCTGGCGGCGGGTCCGGGTGGTCGGCCGGTTCCTGGCGTCTCCCGGTCCGCCGGAACTGTACGGGGTGGAGAGCCATGGCGGCCAGCTGGGCAGCCGCCTGCTCGGCGCTGTCGAGACCGCGGACGGCCGGACCCTGCTGGTGGACCGCGGCTTCACCCCGGAAGCCTCCGTGCCTCCGGCGCCGCCGGGAGGCCAGGTGGAACTCGATGCCATCCTGCGTGACCGCAGCGAAGACCAGCAGACCTGGTTCCTGCCGGACAACGACCCGGCGACCGGCCACTGGTTCTGGATCGACCTTGCGGAGCTTGGCCGGATCTTCGGCCGGCCGCTGGAGCCTGTCGCGCTGCAACTGCTGCCGGGATCGCCGGGTGCCACCGTGCAGGCCAAGCCACCTCGCCTCGACCTGCCCAACAACCACCTGGGCTATGCGATCACCTGGTACGGGCTCGCTCTCGCCCTTCTCCTGGTCTACCTCGTTTTTTCGTCGGAACGGACGGATCCAAGATCATGAACGCGCTGCGTCGCACCGCTGGCCTCACCGCGATCCTCATCTTCGGGATGATCGTGCTGGGCGGCGTGGTTCGCACCACCAATAGCGGCCTGTCCTGCCCGGACTGGCCGACCTGCTACGGCTACTGGCTGCCGCTGCCTTCGCTCCTCGAGCAGGTTCCCAACATGGGCTACGAGTACTACCAGGTGATGCTGGAATGGGTGCACCGCCTGATCGGCGGCGTCGTCCTGGGTCCGCTGGTGCTGGTGGTGGCCTTCCTGGGCTGGCGGCACCGTGCGGCCCATCCCCGCCTCGCTGTGTCAGTGGTCCTGATGGTCCTTCTGCTGCTGGTGCAGGGGCTGCTCGGCGGCCTGACCGTGCTTGACCGCAACAGCCCGTGGTCGGTGGCGATCCATCTGGGCAACGCGCTGATCCTGCTGGTGATCGCCGTGGGCATCCATGACGCTGCCCGGACGCGGGCCCCGACCGCGGCCGCGGCACCGGGCTGGATCCGTCCCACCGCGCTGGCCGCCATGGTGACGGCGCTGCTGGCGATGATGTCGGCGGCGATCACCGCCAAGTCCGGCGCTTCGCTCGCCTGCTACACCTGGCCCAGCTGCAATGGCGGGCTGGTTCCGGACTGGAGCGATGGCGGCGAGGTGATCCACATGATCCACCGCTACCTCGCGGCAGCCTTCGCCGTCTCGCTGGTGGTCCTCTTGGTGGGCTGCCTGCGCGATGGCCGGGTTCCGCAGGAGGTGCGCCGCCAGAGCATGATCACCGCCATCCTGGTCTGCATTCAGATCATGTTCGGCGCGCTGGTGATCGTGCTGGAGGTCCCAATCTGGAAAGCGGTGTTGCATCAGGCGACCGGCGTGCTCACCTTCGCCCTGGTCGCCGACCTGTTCTGGCGTGCGCGAAGCACGGCCGCGGCCGCCTCGTACCACTTGTCCGGAGGCCTCGGTGCCGCAAGCCTACGCTGAGCTGCAGGATCGCTTCGCCCGCATCGCCAACGTCGAGGGTGCCCTGGCCGTCCTGTCCTGGGATGCCGCGGTGATCATGCCGAAGGGCGGTGCCGAGGGACGCGGCGAGCAGACCGCGGTGCTCAAGCGGTTCGCCCATGACCTGGTGACCGCTCCCGAGATGGTCGACCTTCTGCGGCGCGCCGCGGACGAGCAGCTGGACGACTGGCAGGCTGCCAACCTCGCCGAGATGACCCGGCGGCATGTCCAGGCGACCGCCACGCCGCCAGCCCTGGTGGAAGCGATCGCCCGGGCGACCACCGCGTGCGAGATGACCTGGCGGGAGGCGCGGGCGAACAGCCGGTTCGCCGACCTACAGCCGTCGCTGGAGGAGGTGGTCCGGCTCACCCGGGAGCAGGCGCAGGCCCTGGCGGACCGGCAGGGGCTGACACCCTATGACGCGCTGCTGGATCTCTACGAGGCGGGACTGCGCAGCGCGACGATCGACCCGATCTTCGCCCGGCTGGGCGACGAGCTTCCGGCGATCTCGCAATCGGCGCTGGACCGGCAACCGGCGGCGATCGGGCTGAGCGGGCCATTCCCTGTGGAGCGCCAGAAGGCGCTGGCCACCGAACTGATGGGCGCGATCGGCTTCGACTTCGACCAGGGCCGGCTCGACGAGAGCGCGCATCCGTTCTCCGGCGGGATTCCCGGCGACGTGCGGATCACCACCCGCTACGAGGAAGATGATTTCCTCCAGGCGATGATGGGCGTGCTGCACGAGCTGGGGCATGCGCTCTACACCGCCGGACAGCCGAAGGCGTGGCGCCACCAGCCGGTGGGCGATGCCCGCGGTATGATCGTGCACGAGAGCCAGTCCCTGTTCATGGAGATGCAGGCCAGCCGTTCCCGCCCGTTCACCGCCCATCTGGCCGAACGGGCGCGGGCGGTATTCGGGCGCAAGGATGATCCGGCGCTGACGGCCGGCAATCTGAGCGCGCTGGTGAACCGGGTGGAGAAGGGCTTCATCCGGGTCGACGCGGACGAGACCACCTATCCCCTGCACATCGTCCTGCGCTGGCGCCTGGAGAAGGCGATGATCGCCGGCGATCTGGCGGTCGCGGACCTGCCGGGGGCGTGGAACGAGGGCATGGAGGAACTACTCGGCATCGTCCCGCCGGACGACCGGCGCGGCTGCCTGCAGGACATCCACTGGCCGGTCGGTGCGTTCGGCTATTTCCCGTGCTACACGCTGGGTGCGCTGATGGCCGCCCAGCTGTTCCGGGCGATGCTGAAGGACATCCCGGATGCCCACGAGCAGCTGGCGGAAGGCTCGTTCCGGGCGATCCTGCCCTGGCTGCGGTCCAACGTGCACGAGCAGGGCTGCCGGTTCACCTACGACCAGCTCCTGGCGCGCATCACCGGGGAGACGCTGGGGCCGGACGCCTTCCTGGATCACCTGCGCGCGCGCTACTTGAGCGGTCACTGAGAAGCAGACGGGGTCGAAGCAGCATGGTCGCCTATATCAGCACGCGCGGTGGCGCCGGCGTGCGCCAGTTCGAGGACGTGCTGCTGGCCGGCCTCGCCGAGGATGGCGGCCTGTTCCTGCCGATCGCGACGCCGAAGCTGACGCCGGACGTCTGGCAGTCCCTCAAGGGCCGTTCCTACGCCGAAACCGCCGAGATCGTTCTCTGGCCGTTCCTGGAGGGCACCATCGAGCATGGGGTCTTCCGGACGATGGTGGCGCAGACCTATGCGACCTTCACCCATGCCGCGACGGCGCCGCTGACCCAGATCGGTCCGGACGACTGGCTGCTCGAGCTGTTCCATGGGCCCACCCTGGCGTTCAAGGACTTCGCGCTGCAGCTGCTGGCGCGGGTGTTCGAGCATGTCCTGGATAGGCGCGGCGAGACCATTACCATCGTCGGCGCCACCTCGGGCGACACCGGCTCGGCGGCCCTGGCGGCCTGTGCCGGCCGCGCCAACATGCGGATCGTCATCCTGCATCCCGAGGGGCGCGTCTCCGAGGTGCAGCGCCGGCAGATGACCACGGTCATGGCCGACAACGTCGTCAACATCGCGGTGCAGGGCACGTTCGACGACTGCCAGGCGCTCGTGAAGCAGATGTTCAACGATAAGGGCTTCCGGGACGAGCACCGCCTGGCGGCGATCAACTCGATCAACTGGTTCCGCCTGGCGGCGCAGGCCGTCTACTACGCCTACGCGGCAGTGCGGCTGGGCGGGCTGGAGCGCCCGCTGGCCTTTTCCGTGCCGACCGGCAACTTCGGCGATGTCTATGCTGGCACGATCGCCCGGGCGATGGGCCTGCCGGTCCATCGGCTGGTGGCGGCCACCAACAGCAACGACATCGTGGCGCGCTTCCTGGAGACGGGCAGCTACGCCAAGGGCAACGTGATGCCCACGACCAGCCCGTCCATGGACATCCAGGTCGCCAGCAATTTCGAGCGCCTGCTGTTCGAGCTGGAGGATCGTGATCCGGAGCGCCTGCGGGCGCAGATGGAGCGGTTCGCTAAGGAAGGCCGCCTGGAGGTCGAGGCCGACCGCGTGCAGCGCATCCGGCGGCTCCTGGCTGGCCATGCCGTCGACGAGGCGGCGGTGGCGGCGACCATGAGGGAGGTGTTCGCCACGACCGGCGAGGTGATCGACCCGCATACCGCCGTGGGCGTCGCTGCAGCCCGCGCGGTGATCCCCGACGGCGACGCCACCCGGGTCACCCTGGCGACCGCCCATCCGGCCAAGTTTCCCGACGCGGTGGAGGCGGCGATCGGCCGCCGTCCGGAACTGCCGGGTTGGATGGCCGATCTCTATGGGCGCGACGAGCGCTTCACCGTGCTGCCAGCCGATCTGCGCAGCATCCAGGACCATATCCGCAGGACGGCATGACCGAAACTTTCCGCCTCACCACGCTCGCGAACGGGATGCGCATCGCGAGCGAGCCGATGCCGCACCTCCTCACCAGTGCCGTGGGCGTATGGGTGGATGTCGGCACCCGCCACGAGCACGAGAGCGTCAACGGCGTCTCCCATCTCCTGGAGCACATGGCGTTCAAGGGTACCGAGACCCGCTCGGCCAAGCAGATCGCCGAGTCGATCGAGGACGTGGGCGGCTCGCTCAACGCCTACACGTCGCGCGAGCATACCGCCTACCACGCCCGGATCATGGGCGGCGACCTGCCGCTGGCGACCGAGATCCTGGCCGACATCGTCGAGCACTCGACGCTCGACCAGGAGGAACTGGAGCGCGAGCGCAAGGTGGTGCTGGAGGAGATCGGCCAGGTCGAGGACACGCCCGACGACCTCGTGTTCGACCTCTGGCAGGAGACCGCCTACCCGGACCAGCCGCTCGGTCGCTCGATCCTGGGACCGCCCGAGATCGTCGAGGCGATGCCGCGCCAGGTGCTGGCCGAGCACATGCAGCGCAACTATGCGCCGGAGCAGATGATCCTGGTGGCGACCGGGCAGGTTGAGCACGACCGGCTGGTCGAACTCGGCCAGCGCTGGTTCGGCGACCTGCCCCGCTCGCCGGCCGAGCCGTTCGCCAAGGCCGAGTACCGGGGCGGCGACCTGCGCGAGGACCGGGAGCTGGAGCAGGTCCATCTGGTGCTCGGGGTCGAGGCGCTGACCTGCCACGATCCGGACATCTACGCGCTGAACCTCTATTCCTCGATCATGGGCGGCGGCATGTCCTCCCGCCTGTTCCAGGAAGTGCGCGAGAAGCGCGGGCTGGCCTATTCGGTGTTCAGCTTCGTCAACGCCTTCCCGGACACCGGCACGTTCGGGGTCTATGCCGGGACCGGCGAGGGCGACCTGGACGAACTGGCGCGGGTTCTGACCGACGAGCTTGCCGGCTCGGCCGACCGGATCAGCGAGGTCGAACTGGTACGCGCCAAGGCGCAGGCCAAGGCTGGCCTCCTGATGGGTCTGGAGCACTGTGCCGGGGTCTGCGAGGACGCAGCGCGCCATCTGCTCACCTATGGGCGGCGGATCCCGCGCGACGAGATCCTTTCCCGGATCGACGCGGTGACCCACGACGACATCCGCAGGGTTGCCCGCCGGATGTTCCAGGCCCCGAAGCCCGCCGTGACCGCGCTGGGCCCCTGCCGCAAGCTGCCGGAGCACGACCTGCTGGCCGCCCGGCTGCGGCACTGATCGGATGATCAAGGACACGGGCGAAGGACTGGGGGCACCGCTGGGCGTGCCCCTGTTCCGGCGCCTGTGGGCCGGCAACACCGTCAGCAATCTCGGCTGGCTGATCCAGTCGGTGGCGGCGGCATGGCTGATGACCGAGCTGGTCGGCACGGCCGACTGGGTGGCGCTGGTGCAGTCGGCGCTGCTCTTGCCGATGCTGCTGTTCGCCCTGCCGGCCGGGGTCCTCGCCGACGTGGGCGACCGGCGGGTGGTCTGCATGGTCGGCCAGGGCACCATGTTCGTCGCCGCGGCCCTGCTCGGGATCTGCACCTGGCTCGATATGACCGGGCCGATCCTGCTCCTGGCGTTCACCTTCGTGCTGGGCGCTGGCAGCGCGTTCGCCAACACGCCGTTCCAGACGATCGTGCGCGAGGTGGTGCCGCTGCCGGCCATCGCCGCCGCGGTGACGCTGAACGCCATCAGCTTCAACCTGGCGCGCTCCGTCGGGCCTGCGCTGGGCGGCATCCTGGTTGCCTCGGTCGGCGCCGAAGCGGCGTTCCTGACCAACGCCCTGTGTTACCTCCCGCTCCTCCTGGTGCTGGCCTTCTGGAAGCGGCCGACAGCGCGGGTGGCGCTGCGTGGCAAGATGGTGCGGGCGCTCGGCGACGGCCTGCGCTTTGCCAAGGACAACGTGAAGATCCGGGCGGTGCTGGCCTATTGCGCGGTGTTCAGCCTGTGCGCGTCGAGCATCCAGGGCCTCCTGCCGCTGGTGGCGCGCGACCGTCTGGATGGCGACGCGGTGACCTTCGGGCTGCTGCTGGGCGCTTTCGGCATCGGCGCGATGGGCGGGGCGTTCCTGGTCCATCCGGCCCGGCGCCGGTTCGGCACCGGGCCGGTCGTCACCTGGCTCGGCCTGCAGCTGGCGTGCAGCACCCTGGTGATCGCCTTCTCCTCGGACCTCGTGGTGCTGGCGGTGGCGCTGGCCCTGTCCGGAGTCGGCTGGCTCGGGTCGTTCTCCTCGTTCAACATCGCCGTGCAGCAGGCCTCCGCCAGCGGCCTGGAAGCGCGCCAGCTCGCCCTCTACCAGACCATCACCTTCGGCTCGATGGCCGCTGGCAGCTGGCTATGGGGCGAGATCGCCCACCTGACCGCCGTGACCACCTCGATGGCCATGTCGGGGATCGTGCTCCTGGTCGGCACCGGCCTGGCCTTCCGCCTGGTGCGGATCCTGGCGCGTTCCTAGAGGCGACGGCCCGTCCGTCCGGCGTCTGCCCGGTCGGTGCCCGCTCAGTCGGCGAACGGGTCGGTCACCAGGATGGTGTCGTTGCGGTCCGGGCTGGTCGAGATCAGCGCCGCCGGCGCCTCCACCAGCTCTTCCAGGCGCTTGACGTACTTGATCGCGGCAGCCGGCAGGTCCGCGAAGCGGCGCGCACCCGCCGTGCTTTCCTCCCAGCCCTCCATTTCCTCGAAGATCGGCTGGATGGCGGCCTGGGCGGCCGGATTGGCCGGCAGGTGGTGCAGGATCTGGCCGTTCAGGCTGTAGGCGGTGCAGACCTTCAGGGTCTTCAGCCCGTCCAGCACGTCGAGCTTGGTGAGCGCCAGGCCGTGGATGCCGCCGACCTTGATCGCCTGGCGCACCATCACCGCGTCGAACCAGCCGCAGCGGCGCGGCCGGCCGGTCACCGTGCCGAACTCGTGGCCGCGCTCGCCCAAGCGCTTGCCGGTCTCGTCGAACAGCTCGGTGGGGAAGGGGCCGGAGCCGACCCGGGTCGTGTAGGCCTTGCAGATGCCCAGCACATAGCCGACCGCGTCCGGGCCGAGGCCCGAGCCGGTGGCGGCCATGCCGGCCATGGTGTTGGACGAGGTGACGAACGGATAGGTGCCGTGGTCGACGTCCAGCATGGCGCCCTGGGCGCCCTCGAACAGGATGCGGCGGCCGTTGCGCTTCAGCTCGGCCAGGCGCAGCCAGATCGGCTCGGAGAAGGGCAGGAGCTTGGGCGCCAGGCTCACCAGCGTCGCCAGCAGCTCGGCCGGCTGGACCTCCGGAATGCCGAAGCCGCGCCGGAGCGCGTTGTGGTGCAGGAGCAGGTCGTGGATCTTGCCTTCCAGCAGGGTCTGGTCGGTCAGGTCGCAGACCCGGATCGCGCGACGGGCGACCTTGTCCTCGTAGGCCGGGCCGATGCCGCGTCCGGTGGTGCCGATCTTGCCGGCCCCGATGTTCGAGGCGGAGCGGGCCTGCTCGCGGGCTTGGTCCAGCTCCGCATGGAGCGGCAGGATCAGCGACGCGTTCTCGGCCAGGCGCAGGGTCTCCGGGCGGATGTTGATCCCCTGCGCGCGCAGCCGGTCGATCTCGGCCAGCAGCGCCCACGGATCGACCACCACGCCGTTGCCGATGATCGACAGCTTCTGCCGCACCACGCCCGAGGGCAGCAGCGACAGCTTGTAGGTCTGGCCGTCCACCACCAGGGTGTGACCGGCATTGTGGCCGCCCTGGAAGCGCACCACCACGTCGGCCCGCTCCGAGAGCCAGTCGACGATCTTGCCCTTGCCTTCGTCGCCCCACTGGGCGCCGATCACGGCGACGTTGGCCATTTGCGTATCCCGACGTTCTTGACGGCAGGCTGGTAGCGCAGGTGCGGCCCGGGTGCCAGCCTGGAGAGCACGGCACCGGCCGCGCCGGCGGGAACCCGAGCGTCGAATCTTTTCAAGTCGTTGATTCTGGCCGGCTTCCCGGGTTCGTTTCGCAAAAGCGCACTTGCGGGGCGATCATGCGACTGTCGCCGGCATCCGCCAGCCGAACCGGCTACCCATAGCACATGCGGCCCTTTCTGGTGAAGCGGAGGCCCGGCGCCTCAGGCCGCCGCGAGCGCCTGAGCCAGGTCCGCGACCAGGTCGTCCGGATGCTCGATGCCGATGGACAGGCGGATGGTGGAATCCAGGACGCCCATCCGTTCGCGCACTTCCACCGGCACGCCCGAGTGGGTCATGCTCGCCGGCAGGCTCGCCAGGGACTCGGTGCCGCCCAGGCTCACGGCGAGCTTGAAGACCTGCAGCGCGTTGAGGAAGCGGAACGCCGCGGCCTGGCCGCCTTCAATGTCGAAGGAGAAGGTAGAGCCTGCCCCGGTGGACTGCGCGGCGGCGATGCGCGCGGCCGCCGAATCCGGCGAACTGAACGGGAGGTAGTGGACCTTGGCGACCTTGGGGTGGTCGCGCAGGAACTCCGCCACCGCGCGCGCGTTGCGGTCGGCGCGCTCCATGCGGATGCTGAGCGTTTCCAGCGAGCGCCCGAGCATCCAGCAGGAATGCGGGTCCAGCTGCGTGCCGATGGCGCCGCGCAGCGCCTTGACCGGCTTCATGACGCTGCTGGCGCCGAGGGCGGCGCCGGCGATCAGGTCGGAATGGCCGCCCACATACTTGGTCAGGCTGTAGAGCGACAGGTCGGCGCCGTGCTGGATGGGGCGCTGGAACACCGGGCCCAGCATGGTGTTGTCGCAGGCGAACACCGGGGTGTGCCCCTGCCGGCGGCCGATCTCGTCGGCGACGCGGCGGACCATGGCGATGTCGACGACGCCGTTGGTCGGGTTGGCGGGGGTCTCCACCAGGATCATCGCGACGCGGCCCTTGCCCATGGCCCGTTTGGCCGCGGCGCGGACCACCGCCTCGTCGGTGCCGTCCTCGATCCCGACTGCGGTGATGCCGAACGGCAGGAGCGTCCGGGTGAGCAGCGTCTCGGTGCCGCCGTACAGGGGCTGGGAATGGAGGATGGCGTCGCCCGGGCGCGCGAAGGCGAGCAGGGCGGTCGAGATGGCCGACATGCCCGAGGAGAACAGCGCGCAGCTTTCCGTGCCCTCGAACACCGCCAGGCGGTCCTCGACGATCTCGCTGTTGGGATGGTTGAAGCGCGAATAAACCAGGCCGGCGCTTTCCCCGGCCGGCAACTCCCGGCGGCCGGACACCACGTCGAAGAAGTCGCGGCCCTCCTCGGCCGTGCGGAACACGAAGGTCGAGGTCAGGAAGACCGGCGGCTTGACCGCGCCCTCGGACAGAGCTGGGTCGAAGCCGTAGTTCATCATCTGGGTTTCGGGGTGGAGCGGGTGGTCGCCGATATGGGTCCGCTTGGCGTGCTTGGACATGGTCGGGGACATGACGTTGCTCCTGGTGCTCGGGCCCATGCCTGGCTGCGCGCCGGCCTCCAGGCCGGGGGCGCCACGGGCCAGCCCGGATAAGCGGGCGCCCACGATCATGCCAGGGTGTCCCAGCCTTTTCCCGCCTAATTCTGGCTCCAGATACAGGCTGGCTGGCAGGATCTGCCATGGATGCGTGGGGAGATGGACAGCAGGGACCGCCGGATCATCGCGGCGCTGCCGGCGAACGGCCGCATGAGCAACCAGGAGCTGTCGGAGCGGGGCAGCCTGTCGCCCTCGCCCTTTCTGCGCCGGCTGCGACAGCTCGAGGAGGCGCAGGTGATCCGGGGATATGCCGCGCTGGTGGATGAGCGCGCCTTCGGGCTGCCGGTGACCGCCTTCATCCGCGTGTGCCTTTAGCGGCACGACACCGCCACGGTCGCAGCGTTCGAGACGGCGATCAGGCGGCTCGACGCGGTGCTGGACTGCTATGTCGTCACCGGCAACGCCGACTATCGGCTGCGCGTCCTGGTGGGGAGCCTGAACGCCTACGAACGCTTCGTGCTCACCCGGCTCCACGCGGTGGAGGGCATCGCCACGATCGACACGAGCTTCGCCTATGGCCACGTCAAGCAGTCGACGCTCTTTCCCGCGGCGCCGGGTCCGTAGGAGCGGCCGGGCCGGGGGCGGCCGGTGGCGCCCCGGTGCCCGCGGGCTGGCCAAACAGGGTCAGCATGTCAATCCGGCGGGCCAGGAGGTCGGCCAGGGTGTAGCGGTCGAGGACGGCCATGAAGGCGGCGAGCGCCTCGGCCAGCACGCCGGTCAGGCCGCAGGCTGGGGCGATCACGCAGCTGGCGCAGTCGGCCAGGTCGAAGCCTTCCTCGGTATGGCGCACCACGCTGCCGACCACGATCGCCTCGGCCGGCCGGGCCAGGCGGATGCCACCGGTGCGGCCGCGCACGCTCGCCACGTAGCCCGCCTTGCCCAGGTCGTGGACCACCTTCATCAGGTGGTTCTGGGAGATGCCGTAAGCGCGGGCGATCTCCGAGATCGAGCACAGCCGGTCGGGCCGCGCGCCCAGGTAGAGCAGCACGCGCATCGCGAAATCCGTGTAGCGCGTCAGGCGCATTCCCCGTTTCCCCTGGTCAAACCGTCGCAGCAGCGCAGGATCAAATATGTACCTGGCTTGCATGATTTCATCACCAGGGCATACATGCATTGGAAGTGCATGATTGACCACCGAGGCGGCCGGACTGGTCGCCCGCTATCCTGGACACGCCGATGGCGACTGAACTCAGCGCGCAGACCCGGACTCTCATCAAGGCCAGCCTGCCGGCCTTGGAGGCGCATGGCCTGGCCATTACCCGCGCCATGTATGCGCGGATGTTCCAGAACGAGACGATCCGCGACCTGTTCAACCAGTCGCATCACGGCGATGCCGGCTCGCAGCCCAGGGCGCTGGCAAACGCGATCCTGGCCTATGCCCGCAACATCGACGACCTGGTGCCGATGGCGGCGGCGGTGGAGCGGATCGCGCAAAAGCATGTCGGCCTGCAGATCCTGCCCGAGCACTACCCCTACGTGGCGAATGCCCTGCTCGGCGCCATCAAGGAGGTTCTGGGCGACGCCGCCACCGACGAGATCCTGGCGGCCTGGGGGGAGGGCTACTGGTTCCTGGCCGATCTCCTGATCGCGCGGGAAGGGATGCTCTACAACAAGCTGGCCGCGGCCGAGGGCGGCTGGCGCGGCTGGCGCGACTTCACCGTGGCCGAGCGCCGCGTGGAGAGCGCCATCATCACCTCGTTCGTGCTGAAGCCCGCCGACGGCGGGGCGGTGATCCGCCACCGGCCCGGCCAGTACCTGACCTTCTGGCTGGAGATCCCCAGCCAGCCGCCGCTCAAGCGCAACTACAGCATCTCTTCGGCTCCGGACGGCGCGGCCTACCGGATCTCGGTCAAGCGCGAGCCCCTGGGAGTCGCCTCCAACTGGCTGCACGACCATGCCGGGCCCGGCACGCTGTTGAAGGTGTCGCCGCCCGCCGGCGAGTTCTTCCTGCCCGAGCATCCGGACCGGCCGGTGGTGCTCCTGAGCGGCGGGGTCGGGTTGACGCCCATGGCGAGCATGCTGGCGGCCGCCGCGGGTGGCCATCCGGACGTCCCGGTGCACTATGTCCACGGCACCCTGGATGGCTCGACCCATGCCATGGGCGCCCAGGTCCGCGAACTGGCCGCCAGCCGGCCCGGGATCACGGTGACCACCTTCTATGAGCAGCCGCGGCCCGAGGATGTCGCCGGGCGCGACTACGACCGGGCCGGGCGGATCGACGTCGCCTGGCTGCGGGCGAACACGCCGCTCGACCAGGCGCATTACTTCCTGTGCGGCCCGCGGCCGTTCCTGCGCGACTTCGTTACCGGGCTGACCCAGGCGGGCGTGCCGGGCACCCGCATCCACTACGAGTTCTTCGGCCCGGCCGACGAACTGCTGGCGGCCTGAACCAGCAGGGGCTCTGGAGGAAGGCGGCGGCCGGCCCGCTGAGCCGGCCGCGCCAGATGGTTTGGGAAGCAAGGTGAAGCAGGCCGGCCACGATCCGCATCACGCCGGACGGGCCGACGACCGTGCCTGCCTCCACTGCCAATCCCGGGCGAGGGGACGGTGCGGGGCCGCCGGCGCGGCCGGCGTCAGCTCTTGACCGCGCCGGAGGTCAGGCCGGCCACCATGTAGCGCTTGAACACATAGTAGATTACCGCCGGCGGCAGGGCGTAGATCAGGCCGGTGGTCATCAGCAGTTCCCACGGCGAGTCGTCGGCGGACAGGAAGCTGCCCAGCGCCACCGCAAGCGTCTGGTTGCTGTCGCGGGAGAGCAGCAGGAACGCGTAGAGGTACTCGTTCCAGGCGAGCAGGAGGGCATAGATGCCGACCGCCACCAGCGAGGGCGCCATCAGGGGCAGGTAGACCAGCCGGAACAGCTGGATGGGCGTGGCGCCGTCCACCACCGCTGCCTCGTCGAGCTCGCGCGGCAGCTTGTCCGACGCCTGCTTGAGCACCCAGATCGCGTAGGGCGAGGCCAGGGTCATCATCGCCAGGATCATCGCCCACTGGGTGTTGAGCAGGTTGTAGATGCCCATGGTCCGGTACATCGGCACCGCCAGGAAGGCCGCGGGCACGAAGTAGGTGAACAGCGCCAGGTTCATCACCGTGCCGCCGAACCGGGTCTTCAGCCGGCTGATCGAGAAGGCGGCAAACGTCGCGACCAGGAGGGTCAGGATCCCGACCATCGCCGCGATGAAGAACGAGTTCCAGAACTGCAGCCAGAAATTGTTTAGGTAGTGGTGCTGTTCCTTGAACACGATCACGAAGTTGTTGAGGGTCGGGTTGTCCGGCCAGAGCTTGCCGGACATCGCCGTGTCCTTGGGCGAGATCGCGAACAGGAACAGGTGGTAGATCGGCAGGATGGTCCACAGGAAGACCGGGATGCCGATCAGGAGCAGCTTGGCGTCGGTCGCCACGCCGCTCAGGAAGCCACGGCGCGCGCTCATTTGGAGAACCGCTTCATCATGATGTAGACCAGCGGCAGCACCAGCGGCATCGCGCAGACCACCGTGGCGAGCGAGAGCTCGATCTGGTCGAGGCGCAGATAGCGGATGCCCAGCGTGGCCAGGACGTGGGTGAGGTCGGCGGGCCCGCCGCCGGTCAGCAGGTACACGCTGTTGAAGTCACCGAGCGTCCAGATCATCGAGAGGATGGTCAGGGTGAAGTACAGCGTCTGCATCGACGGCCAGGTGACGAAGCGGAACTTCTGCCAGCCATTGGCGCCGTCCACCGAGGCGGCCTCGTAGAGGTCCTTGGAGATGGCGAGCCGGCCGGTCAGCATCATCAGCGTCCAGAACGGCAGGGACTTCCAGATGTGCACGAGCATGGCCATGGTCAGCCCCAGCCAGGGCTCGTTCAGCCAGTTCGGGCCATCCTCGAAGGTGAGGCGGAACCAGACCGCGTTGACCAGGCCCCACTCCGGATTGAGCATGAAGCGGACCGACAGGATGGTCGGGATCGCCGGCACCGCCCAGGGCAGGATGAACAGTACCGACAGCCAGCGGACCCACCAGCGCTCGTTCAGAAAGAAGCCGGACAGGAACAGTGCCAGCAGCATCTTCACGTTGATCGCGACGACCAGGAAGATCAGCGTGTTGGCGACGGCCCGCAGGAAGATCGGGTCGTGGTACAGTTCCACGTAGTTGCTGGGCGCTCGGGCGAGCCAGAAGCCATAGAGCACCGGGTAGAGAACGAAGGCGAGGAACACCAGCACATAGGGGACGAGCATGATCATCCCCCAGGTTTCGGTGGCGGTCCAGGGGCGTCGGACCTTGCTCATCGAGGAAGCGCTGTCCGTGTGGACGGCTGCGGCCGACATGGTTCGCCTCCGATCTTGAGAGGGACTCTTGAACTAGCCAGGAATGCTACGCCTGCGCGGCGTCGCCGTCATGGCCGGTCTGCGGCCATGACGGCGGCTCACCGGATCAGCCGGCGACGGTCTTGATGCGCGCGATCATCTCGTCGACCGCGTCTTCGACCGAGACGTTCTCGTTGACCACGCGATTCATCGCCTTGGCCCAGACGTTCTCGTTGTTGAGGATGGTGAACTTCCAGTTCTTGGTGAACTCGAAGGTCACCGTGCCGGCCTTGAACTGGTCATAGACCGACTTGCGGTGCGGATCCTCCTGCCAGAACGGGCTCTCCATGCCGTCCTTGGTCACCGGGAACCACCGGCCGAGCGAGCCCTCGACATAGGGCTGCAGGTTCTCGGGCTGCAGCAGGAACGCCAGGAACTCCTTGGCGCGTTCCTTGTTCTTCGACTGCTCGAAGATCACGCCGGTCTTGACCGCGGAGCGGTAGACCATCGGCGAGCCGTCCGGCTTGTTCGGGAAGCCGCGGGTGCGGATCAGCTCGTAGTAGTTGGTCTTCGCCGTGTCGCGCTCCTCTTCGGTGAGCGCCGGGTTGGTCATGTCGTCGAACCACTTGCCGGCGATCGAGATCGTGGCGTTGTGGGTCATCAAGGTCGTCTTGTTGTGGAAGGCGACGTTGTTGTCCGGGTCCTTCCAGGACGTCGCCGACGGCGGCACGCAGCCTTCCGTGTAGGGCGCCGTGTAGTCGGTCAGCGCGCCGATCAGGCCGTCGCGCACGCTCGGATCGTCGACCAGCAGCTTGCCCTCGTCGTCGACCATCTTGACGTTGTAGGCGTCGGCGAAGGTCAGGAAGGAGAAGAAGCTATCGGTCGAATCGACGCCCATCGGCTGGCCGATGCCGTAGGCGCGCTGGCCGGTTGCCCCGCGATAGCCGTCCTGGGCATCCGAGCACCAGAAGTTCCAGAAGCCTTCCCAGTCCTGCGGGATGTCGGATTCCTCGAAGCCCGCCTCCTTCAGCATATCGGACCAGATCTCGATATGCATGGTCTGCCGCTTGAGCGGGAAGGAGTAGTAGGCGCGCTCCTTGGTGGTATCGTTGTAGAGATAGGTGGTCGAGAGCGTGTTCTCGTCGAACCGGTCCTTCATCGGCTCGAGCACGTCCGTCAGGTCTTCCAGACGGTTCTCGAACGCCCACTTGGCGCCGACCTGGAAGTCGTAGCTGTCGGCGTAGGCGATGTCCGGCGGGGTGCCGCTGTCCAGGGCCGCCACCGTCTTCGGGATCATGTCCTGGATGGCGTACTGCGACAGCTCGATGGTGACGCCGGTCTTCTCCTCGAAGGCCTTGATCGCCTTGTAGAGGGCCTCGTCTTCCGAGCGATAGAAGCCCTTCACCCACCAGACCGTGAGCGTCTCCGCCGACCAGGCCGGCATGCTCGATGCGGCGAAGATGGCGGTGGCGCCCAGCAGAAGCGCGCGCTTCAGCACGGTTCGTCTCATATTCTGATGCCTCCCTGGGGCAAGCGGGTACCAGGTATTCCTGCCCTGCCTTGCCCTAATATATCAGTCGTTGCCGCACAAGCGCCGCCTCGACGCCATCCACCAACGCGGCCGCCGGAACCTGCGTTCTTCCCGTCCGACCGACGGTCAAAATCATCAGTGCATCGCAGATGGTCAATAGCGTGGATCGATCCATGGTCTGGAGAAGACAAGGCGGGGAGACCGCCGGGAGGAGGGAAGCACAAAAGAAGCCGGGCATCGGCCATGGCCGATGCCCGTGCGGAGGGAGGGAAAAAAAGGGTGGGCCGCGCGCAGCCCACCTCGATCCTCAGGGCTGAGGTAGCGTGTTCAGACCCTCGACCCTGACCGCGAAGTTGTTGCCGATGGCGCTCGCCTGGGAGATCGGGCGTCAGGTCGTTGCCGCCACCGGTGGCGGTGCTCTCGACCCGGGCGTTGATCGCTAGGGTCATGTTGGAGGTGGCCGTGAGAGTCGCCCAAGGGCCACGAAGCGCCGGCTCAGCCTGCGCGGCTTAACTGCAAATGGCCGATCATGGCGCCAGCGTTCTGTCGCCGCCTGTAGCGGAGGCTTAAGCTGCGGATTTCCGGCGCGCGAGGACGGCGGGAATCACCACGACGAGCGCTGCCATGACGAGGATGGTCAGGGTCAGCGGCCGGGTCAGCACGGCCAGCAGGTCGCCCTGCGCGATCGAGAGCGCCCGCCGGAGCTGCTGCTCGGCCATCGGTCCCAGGATCAGGCCGATGATGCAGGGGGCCACCGGGATGTCGATCCGGCGCATCACCCAGCCGACCAGACCGAACAGCAGGAGCAGGACCAGGTCGGTCACCGAGCGGTTCAGGCTGTAGACGCCCAGCGTGCTGAACACGAGGATCCCGGCATAGAGCAGGTGCTGGGGGATGGTGAGCAGGCGGACCCACAGGCCCACCAGCGGCAGGTTGAGGATCAGAAGGGCCAGGTTGCCGACATAGAGGCTGGCGATCAGCCCCCAGACCAGGTCGCCGCTGGTCAGGAACAGGAGCGGGCCCGGCTGCAGGCCGTATTCCTGGAAGGCCGCCAGGAGGATCGCGGCGGTGGCGGAGGTCGGCAGGCCCAGGGTGAGCAGTGGCACCAGCACGCCGGCCACCGCGGCGTTGTTGGCGGCCTCCGGCCCGGCCACGCCCTCGATGGCGCCCTGGCCGAACTCCTCGGGCCGTTTGCTCAGCTTCTTTTCCAGCGTGTAGGACACGAAGGTCGGGATCTCGGTGCCGCCGGCCGGCAGCGCCCCGAACGGAAAGCCGATGAAGGTGCCGCGCAGCCAGGGCTTCCAGGAACGGCGCCACTCGTCGCGGGTCATCCAGAGCGAGCCCCGCACGGCCTCGATCTCCAGGACGCGCAGGGAGGGGTGGGAAGCGATCCATAAGGCCTCGCCCACCGCGAACAGGCCCACCGCGACCACCACGATCGAGATGCCGTCGAGCAGCGTGGGGAAGCCCATGGTGAAGCGGGCCTGCCCGGTCAGGCTGTCGATGCCGACCACGCCGGCGGCGATGCCGATGAACAGCGAGAACAGCCCGCGCGACGGCGAGGTGCCGAGCATCGAGGAGACCGCGGCGAACGCGAAGATCGCGATGGCGAAATATTCGGAAGGACCGAACGCGATCGCCATGTTGGCGATGACCGGGGCCAGGAAGGTGAGCAGCACCGTGCCCATGGTGCCTGCCACGAAGCTGCCGATCGCGGCGGTGGCCAGGGCTGCGGCACCCCGGCCGGCCTTGGCCATCTTGTGGCCCTCGACGGCGGTGACGATCGAGCCGCTTTCGCCGGGCGTGTTGAGCAGGATCGAGGTGGTCGAGGAGCCGTACATCGCCCCGTAGTACAGCCCGGCGAACATGATGAACGCGCCGGTGGCGTCCAGGTAGGCGGTGACCGGGAGGAGCAGGGCGATGGTCAGGGCCGGGCCGATGCCTGGCAGGATGCCGACCGCGGTGCCCAGCACCGTGCCGACAAAGCACCAGCCGATATTGGCCAGGGTCAAGGCCTGGGCGAAGCCGCCCATGAGCTGGTCGAGCCCGCCCATCAGATCAGTCCACCCATCAGATCAGGCCGCCCGGCAGCAGGGTCGGCAGGTTCAGGCCCAGGCCGTAGCCGAGCGCAATGCGGGTCAGGATCGCCAGCGCCGCGGCCACAGCAAGGTTGAACCACCAGCGGCGGTCGCGGAAGGCGAGGGTGACCGCGAAGAACAGGACGGTCGACGCCACCACGAAGCCGGCGGTCTCGATCAGCATCATGTGGGCGACCAGCCCGGCGATGATCGCGGCGGCGGCCATCGGGTCCACCGGCTCGCCGTCGCCCTGGACATGGCGAGCGCGCCAGCCCTGCGCCGCCAGCCACAGCCCGACCAGGATCAGGCCGGCCGATGCCAGGCCCGGGAACAGGCGGGCGCCCACCCCGGCATAGGAAGCCGGCGCGGGCAGGCTGGCGGTGCCGATCGCCAGGGCCAGGCCGCCCGCCAGGGTAGCCAGGCCCAGCGCCATCAGCTCGCGGCCGCTACCCTGGTGTTCGTGATCCATCGTGGTCGCCTGCCGTCCTACTTGACCAGGCCGATCGACTTCAGGACCTCGGTGACCCGTTCATTCTCCTGGTCGAGAAACGCCGCGAACTCGTCGCCCGGCAGGTAGGCGTTCTCCCATCCCTTGGTCTGCAGGGTTTCCTGCCACGACTCGCTCTGGACCGCCGCGTCGACCAGCTCGATCAGGCCCTCGCGCTGATCGTCGCTGAGGCCCGGGGGTGCAAGGATCCCGCGCCAGTTGGTGAGCTCCAGGTCGATGCCGGTCTCGCGGAGGGTCGGTGCATCCAGGCCTTCGACCGGCTCGGGCGAGGAGACCGCGACCGCGCGCAGCGTCCCGGCCTGGATCTGCCCGATCCATTCGCTGATGCCGGAGATGCCGGCCGCGACATGGCCTCCCATCACCGCGGCCAGCGCCTCGCCGCCGCCGGAGAACGGCACGTAGTTGATCTTGGAGGGATCGACGCCGACCTTCTGCGCGATCAGTCCCGCCAGGATATGGTCGGTGCCGCCGGCCGAGCCGCCGCCCCAGGCGACCGCGCCCGGATCGGCCTTCAGGGCCGCCACCAGATCGTCCATGGTCTGGAGTTCCGACGAGGCCGGCACCACCACCACCTCGTACTCGCCGGTTAGCCGGGCGATCGGGGTGACCTGGTCGAGCTTGACCGGCGCATCGTTGGTCAGGATCGCGCCCACCATGACCAGGCCGCCGATGATCATCGCGTCGCCCTGTCCCTTCTCCCGCTCGACGAACTGGGCGAGGCCGATCGTGCCGCCGGCGCCCGGAATGTTCTCGACCGTGAGCGACCGGACCATGCCGGTGTCCGTCATCGCCGCCTGCAGCGCACGCGCGGTCTGGTCCCAGCCGCCGCCCGGGCCGGCCGGCGCCAGCAGCGTGATGCTCTCGAACTCTTGCGCCTGGGCGATAGCCCCACCGGCTCCCAGGCTGGTGGCGGCCAGGAACATCGTCGCCAACGTCATCCGACGCGACATGCGCACCAACATGGCTAGCCTCCTCGGCATTGTTCTTTGTCGTGATGCCAGTCGAGCATGTTCGCCCTGGGTCGGGGCTGCAAGCTCGTTCTCTCCCGGTGGCCTCAGGAGAACCGATGGCGAGCTTGAAGAAATTCTTGTCGCAGCCGGACATGACGCCGCCAGCCATATGTTGCGGCGCGGGAATGGGACGCCTAGGTTCCGCGCCGAATCCACCGACGGAAGAGGACGCTTCTCTTATGAAGCCGATCGATCGCCCGAATCGCCCCTTTTTCGGCTCCGGCCCGACCGCCAAGAGACCCGGCTGGTCCCTGGCCGGCCTGGAAGGTGCGATGCTCGGACGATCTCATCGTGATTCGGCTGCCAAGGCGCGGATCAACGAGGTGATCGAGCGCTCGCGCAAGCTGCTGGGCCTGCCGGACGACTACCGGCTGGGCATCCTTCCCGCCTCCGACACCGGCGCCTTCGAGGCGGCGATGTGGACCATGCTGGGCGCGCGCGGCGTCGACCTGCTTTCCTGGGAGAGCTTCGGCGAGGGCTGGGTGACCGACGCGGTCAAGCAGCTCAAGCTTGCCGACGTGCGCACGCTTTCGGCGGACTATGGCCAGCTGCCCGACCTGGCGGAGGTCGACGGCGCACGCGACGCGGTGTTCACCTGGAACGGCACGACCTCGGGCGTGCGGGTGCCGGACGGCCGGTGGATCGCGGACGACCGCCAGGGCCTCACCTTCTGCGATGCGACCTCGGCCGCCTTCGCCATGGACCTGCCCTGGTCCAAGCTCGATGTGACGACCTGGTCCTGGCAGAAGGTGCTGGGCGGCGAGGCGCAGCACGGCATGCTGGCGCTGTCGCCCCGGGCGGTCGAGCGGCTGGAGACCTACAAGCCGGCCTGGCCGCTGCCGAAGATCTTCCGTCTGACCAAGGGCGGTAAGCTGATCGAGGGCATCTTCAAGGGCGAGACGATCAACACGCCGTCCATGCTGGCGGTCGAGGACGCCCTGGATGGCCTGGCCTGGGCGGAGCAGGTGGGGGGGCTCCACGGCCTGATCCGGCGCTCGGAAGCCAATCTCGCCGCGATCAGCGCCTGGGTGGCGGAAACGCCCTGGGTCGACTTCCTGGCCGCAGGCCCCGCGACCCGCTCCTGCACCTCGATCTGCCTGAAGATCGTCGATCCGGCCGTGGCCTCCCTGTCGGCGGAGCAGCAGGGCAAGGTGGTGAAGGAACTGACGGGCCTGCTCGCCAAGGAGAAGGTCGCCTACGACATTGCCGGTTACCGCGATGCCCCTCCCGGCCTGCGGATCTGGGGCGGCGCCACGGTGGACGCCGAGGACACCAAGGCGCTGCTGCCCTGGCTGGACTGGGCCTTCGCCGAGGTCCGCTCCCGCCTGGGCGCCCAGGCGGCCTGAGCCGCCGCCCGATCCCGAACTCCTGATTCCTCTCGTCCCGGGAAAGACTTCGGCATGCCCAAAGTTCTGATCGCCGACAAACTCAGCCCCGCCGCCGTCGAGATCTTCCATCGCCGCGGCCTGGAAGCCGATGTGAAGGTCGGCCTCACCAAGGACCAGCTCCTCGAGATCATCGGCGAGTATGACGGCCTGGCGATCCGGTCCGCCACCAAGGTCACCGCGGAGGTCCTGAAGGCCGCTCCGAACCTGAAGGTGGTCGGCCGGGCCGGCATCGGCGTCGACAATGTCGACGTGGACGCGGCGACCGCCGCGGGCGTGGTGGTGATGAACACCCCGTTCGGCAACGCCACCACCACCGCCGAACACGCCATCTCGATGATGATGGCGCTGGCCCGCGACATCCCGGCCGCCGACCGCTCGACCCGCGCCGGCAAGTGGGAGAAGTCCCGCTTCATGGGCGTCGAGCTCACCGGCAAGACGCTGGGCGTGGTCGGCTGCGGCAATATCGGCTCGATCGTGGCGGACCGGGCCCGCGGCCTGAAGATGAAGGTGGTGGGCTTCGACCCGTTCCTGTCGGATGCCCGGGCCGAGGAACTGGGTATCGAGAAGGTCGACCTGGACGAGCTGTGCCGTCGCGCCGACGTCATCACCATGCACACGCCGCTCACCGAGCAGACCAGGAACCTGTTCTCCCGCGAGCGGCTGGCGTCGTGCCGGAAGGGTGTCCGGATCGTCAACTGCGCCCGCGGCGGGCTGGTCGACGAGCAGGCGCTGCACGACCTGATCGTGGAAGGTCACATCGCCGGGGCGGCGCTGGACGTGTTCGCGGTGGAACCGGCCAAGGAAAGCCCGCTGTTCGGCCTGGAGAAGGTGGTGGTCACCCCGCACCTGGGGGCCAGCACCACCGAGGCGCAGGAGAACGTGGCGCTGCAGGTGGCCGAGCAGATCGCCGACTACCTCCTGGACGGCGCCATCATCAACGCCCTGAACATGCCAAGCGTCTCGGCCGAGGACGCCCCCCGCCTGCGGCCCTACATGACGCTGGCCGAACAGCTCGGCAGCTTCGCCGGCCAGCTCACCGAGACCGGGCTGAAGGGCGCGACGGTCACCTTCGCCGGCCATGCGGCGACGCTCAACAGCAAGCCGCTCACCCAGCTGATCCTCAAGGGCCTACTCACGCCGTTCGCCGATTCGGTGAACATGGTGAACGCCCCGGCGCTGGCGAAGTCGCGCGGCATCCAGCTGACCACCGTCACCCATGAGCATGTCGACGGCTACCAGACGCTGATCACCCTGGAGGTCGTGACCGAGAAGGGGCCGCGCACGGTCTCCGGGACGCTGTTCCAGGGGGTGAAGCCGCGCCTGGTCGAGATCCGCGGCATTCCGATCGACGCCGAGCTGGCGGGCTGCGTGCTCTATGTGCGCAACCACGACAAGCCGGGCTTCATCGGCGCGCTCGGCAAGCTCCTGGGCGATGCCGGGCTCAACATCGCGACCTTCCACCTGGGTCGGGAGAGTGCCGGCGGCGACGCCATCGCCCTGGTCGCCATCGACCAGCCGGTGCCGGCCGAGGTCCTCCAGCAGATCTGCGCGCTCCCGCACGTCATCCAGGCCAAGCAGCTGAGCTTCTGAACCGGAAGCGTCATTGGGGAAGGGTGAAGCTCACGCAGGTGGTCGTACCCTTCCCGCCGCTCTCGCGCTCGACCTGGCCGCGGACCTGCCGGGCCAGCCCGTCGATCAGCCTCAGGCCCGAGCCGCCCGGGCGGCTCGGGTCGATTCCGCGGCCATTGTCGGCGACCTTCAGCCGGATCATGCCCTGACCGAAGCCGCACAGCTCGACCTGAACCGTGCCGCCGTTCTCGTCGAACGCGTGCTTGACGCTGTTGGTGACGAGCTCGTTGATGATCAGGCCGACCGGCACCGCATACTCGATCGGCAGGTTCAGCTCGTCGACCTTCACCTCGATGGTGACCGTATCCAGCGGCTTCTGGATGTTCCTCGTGAGCGCCCGCAGATAGGTGGGCAGGTGAACCAGCTCGCCGCCCTGGGTCGGCGCCAGCTGGTCATGGGCCAGCGACATCGCCCGGATGCTGTCCGCGATCTTGGCCAGCACATCCTTTCCTGCTTCCATGCGCGCCATCTGCAACGCGACCATCGACAGGATGGTCTGGAAGTTGTTCTTCATGCGGTGCTGCATCTCGTGCAGCAGCACCTCGTGACGGCGCACCTCGAGCGCAACCTGCGCGACAGCCTGCTCATGCTGCTGGTCCACCTTCTCGCGCCGTACCGCCGCCGCGATGATCGAGGCGACAGCCAGGAGGAAGTTCTCGGTATCCGGGCTGAACTCCCGGATCTTCGTGCTGTCGACCTCGACGACGCCCCAGGTGGCGCCATCGATCTGGACGGGCACGTTCAGGAGCGAGACGATCCCGTGTTCCCTCAGGACATTCGAGATCCGGAACTCCGTGTCCTGTCCGAGGTCGGTGATGACCACCGGCTGGCCGGTCTGGAAGGTCCGCCCAGGCGGCGAGGCGAGGTCGGTATCGAACGTCGCATGGCCGACTACCCCCGGTCGCCACCCGACCCCGGCCTCTACCAGCAGATCGCCGTTCACCGCCCGGTAGCGCATGAGCTTGACGTGGTTGATCTCCACGGCCCGTGCGACGAGCTTGACCGCCACGTCGAAAAAACTGCCCGCGCCGACCTTGCCGGTCGCGAGGTTGGCGAGTTCCAGAAGGACCTGCTGGTGGCGGCGCAGCTTTCGGACCTCGTCTTCCTTGGACATGCGCCGCCTCCTCCTGTGCCGGCAGGCCGCCGGACCCAGGCTTGCAACACCGGCCCCAGGGGTCGGGTTGCATGGCAGGAACGGAGGCTCCCGCAGGTCTCCTTTGTGTACACCCTTCACGGGGGCCACGCCCCCGGGCTAGAGCGGTCCCCACAAGCAGGGAGCATCGACGCATGACCGAACAACAAATCCTGGCGGACGGGCTGCGCTTTCCGGAAGGGCCGGTGGTGCTGTCCGACGGCTCGGTCGTGCTGGTCGAGATCGCCTCCAGCCAGATCACCAAGGTGGCTCCGGATGGCGGCAAGTCGGTGCTGGTGGCGGACTGCGGCGGGCCGAACGGGCTGGCGATGGGGCCGGGCGGCCTTCTCTACCTCTGCAACAATGGCGGGTTCGCCTGGAAGGAAGACGACGGCTTCCTGCACACGGCCGGCCAGGCACCTGATTACGCAGGCGGGCGGATCGAGACCGTCGACCCCGCGACCGGCGCCATCCGGACGCTTTACGACCGCTGCGGCGAGCACCGCCTGTGCGGCCCGAACGACATCGTGTTCGACATGCCCGGCTGTGGCTGGGAGCAGGGCTTCTGGTTCAGCGACCTCGGCAAGAGCCGCGCGCGCGACCGCGACCATGGCGGGGTCTACTGGGCGGCGGCCGATGGCAGCCGGATCATCGAGGCGGCCCACCCGGTGGCGGGAGGGGCCAACGGCATCGGGCTCTCCCCCGACGGGCGTACCCTCTATGTCGCGGAGACCGAGACCGCGCGCCTGTGGGCCTGGGACATCGAGGGACCGGGCCTGCTGCGCAAGGAGAAATGGCCGAGCCCGCATGGCGGCCGACTGCTCTGCACCATGCCTGGCTACGCCCGGTTCGACAGCCTGGCGGTCACGGCTGCCGGCAACATCTGCGTGGCGACGCTGGTGACCGGCGAGATCACCACGATCGCGCCGGACGGAAGGATCCTGGACCGGATCAAGTTCCCCGACCCCTGGGTCACCAACATCTGTTTCAGCGGCCCGGACATGCGCACCGCCCATGTCACCCTGTCGGGTACCGGCAAGCTCGTCCGCATGGCCTGGGCGGAGCCGGGCCTGAAGCTCGCCTACAACTGAGGCACCGTCCCCGCTTGCCAACCCCGGCGGTCAGAGGTACCAGACAAGCTCAAAACTAAACTCGACAGTTTAGTTTTGAGCTTGGGCTGTACCACTGGAGACGGAGCGGGGAGATGGCGGCGCAAGCAAGCCTCCGGGACATTGGCCGGCCGGAATGCGGGCTGCGCCTGATCCGGCATTTCCCTTTCGCGCGTGCCCGGATCTTTGAAGCCTGGACGCGGCCGGTGCTGGCGATGCGCTGGTGGGGGCCGAACGGCTACATTGCCACGGTCTGCAGCATGGATCCCCGGCCGCAGGGAACCTGGCGTGCCTGCCTGCGCTCGCCCGAAGGGGTCGACCACTGGATGCGCGGGCGCTTCTGCGAGATCACAGCGCCTGGACGGCTGTCCTTCACCTTGTCCTGGATCGAGAACAGCCAGGCGGGACCGGAAACGCTGGTCGAGATCGATCTGGACGACCGGCAGGAAGGGACGAGGATGACCTTCCGCCAGGCACCGTTTGAGAGCATCCAGCTTCGCGACGCGCAGCGCGACGGCTGGGCCGAATCCTTCGACCGGCTGGAGGACCATTGCCGCCATGGCTGAGATCGCTGTCCCCGGGCCCAAGGCAACGCGGCGGGAATGGATCGGGCTGGCCGTCCTGGCGCTGCCCTGCCTGCTCTATTCCATGGACCTGACCGTCCTGAACCTGGCGGTGCCCAAGCTTACCGCCGACCTCCAGCCGAGCGCCGCCCAGCTCCTGTGGATCGTCGACATCTACGGGTTCCTGGTCGCGGGCTCGCTCATCACCATGGGCACGCTCGGCGACCGGGTCGGCCGCCGCCGGGTGCTGCTGATCGGCGCGGCCGCGTTCGGGGCGGCCTCCGTGCTCGCCGCCTTCGCCAGCAGCGCCGAGATGCTGATCTTCGCCCGGGCGGTGCTTGGCCTGGCGGGAGCCACGCTGGCGCCCTCGACGCTCTCGCTCCTCCGCAACATGTTCCTGGACGAGCGCGAGCGGACCTTCGCGATCGGGGTGTGGATCGCCAGCTTCTCGGCGGGCGGCGCCATCGGTCCGGTGGTGGGCGGGGTGCTGCTGGAGTTCTTCTGGTGGGGGTCGGTCTTCCTGGTCGCGGTGCCGGTGATGGTGCTGCTGCTCCTGGTCGGGCCGGTGCTGCTGCCCGAGTATCGCGACGAACATGCCGGCAGGATGGACATCACCAGCGCGGGCATGTCGCTGCTCGCCGTGCTGGCGGTGATCTTCGGCGTGAAGCGCATTGCCGAAGAAGGCTTCGGCTGGCTGCCGGTGCTGGTCATGGCGGTCGGACTCGGCATGGGGCTCCTGTTCGTGCGCCGGCAGCGCCGTCTCGCCGACCCGCTGATCGACATGTCGCTGTTCCGTACCGCCGCCTTCAGCGCAGCTCTCGGCATCAACCTCCTGGCCCTGTTCACGGCGTTCGGCTTCTTCCTGTTCACCGCGCAGTACCTGCAACTGGTCCTGGACATGTCCCCGCTGGAGGCAGGGCTATGGTCGGCGCCGGCCGGTATCGCCTTCGTGGCGGGTTCGATGCTGGCGCCGCAGCTGGTGCGCTGGTTCCGGCCGAGCCAGGTGATCAGCGGCGGCCTGCTCGTCTCCGCCCTGGGCTTCGCCGTGCTGACCCAGATCGGCGGCCCGTATGCCCTGGCCGTGCTGATGACCGGCCTCCTGCTGTTCTGCCTGGGCCTGGCCCCGGTCGGGACGCTCACCACCGATCTGATCATCGGCTCCGTTCCCCCGGAGCGGGCAGGGGCCGCCTCGGCCATCTCGGAAACCAGCTTCGAGCTGGGCGGGGCGCTGGGGATCGCGGTGCTCGGCAGCATTGCCGCTGCGGCCTATCGCGGGTGGATGGCCGATGCGGTGCCGGCCGGCGTCCCGCCCGAGGCGGCGCTGGCGGCACGCGACACGCTGGCGGCCGCCCTGGTGGTGGCCGAGGAACTGCCCCTGGCCCTGGGCGCCGATCTGGCGGCAAGCGCACGCATCGCCTTCACCCAGGCGATCGACGTGACCTCGATCCTGTGCGCGGCGATGGCGCTGGCCGCGGCGGTCCTGGCTGCGATCCTGCTCCGCCGCCGGGTTCGGCCACCCGGGTCCGGCCACCCCGGCGAGGTTGCGGCCGAGGCGCTGGCGGTCGAGCCCGGCTGAGAACGAGCGGCGGCTGCTTCAGCCGGGCCGGCCGCCGCTCCGTCCCTGCGACGGGAACAGGAACTCGCGCCCGACCTTCACCCGATTGACCCCGTCATAGGCGATCACGTCGGCGGTGGCGTAGGTGTCGGTCCACTGGTCGGGCAGGTAGGAGCCGGTGCCGACCACGTCGATCGGGGCGCGCACCGAGGCCATCAGCTTGCATTTCTGCGGGCTGAACCCGGACGAGGCGATGATCCGCACCCGGGGATAGCCGGCCTGGTCCAGTTGCTCGCGCATGTACCAGATCGCCGCGGCGCTGACGCCGGTGCCGGTCAGCCAGCGCAGCTCGTCATGATTGCGGTAGGTTCGAATCGCCTCGGGCACATGGCGGTCCAGGACCGCATAGGATTCGGCGGTGTCCAGGCCTTCGATGAAGCGGCCGCCATGGGTGTCCAGCCGCACGGCGAGGTTGCCGGATGCAGCGAGATCGGGGAAGCGCGCGCAGACCGCCAGCGTGTCGGTGATCTCCTGGCCGAAATAGTCGACCAGCACGGTGAGCGGCAGGTCGGGGAAGGTCTCGTGGAACATCTCGGCAGCGCGCAGCGTGCTGCCCGCATAGCCGATCAGGGCGTGCGGCATGGTGCCCGTACCCTGGGGCTGCCCGAAATAATGGGCGGTGGCGTCCACCGCGTTGCCGATGAAGCCCACCGCCCCGGCCCGCCGCTTGGCCTCGGCCGACCCGACCGAAGCGGCGTACGCCATCATCTCGGCCATCTCGGCGCCGGCGCAGTGGCGGGCGTCCATGGCGAGGAAGCCGACCTTCGGCAGGTCGGTGCACATGTTGTAGGCGTTGAACGCTGCCACGCAGCAGGGCCCCAGGCGCTGCAGGAGGATCGTCTCCAGGTCCACCAGGCCTGCCAGGGAGCCGGACAGGTACATCATCGGCTCGCCCGCCCCGACCCAGTCGCCTTCCTTGAAGCGCTGGTCGATCTCGATCTCGACCCCGCGATCGGCCAGCACCCGGGTCAGCCAGTCCAGCGCCAGGCGGGGCGCGAACAGGACGGGACGGCGCATGAACACCGCATAGGTGACGGGGACGTCCCCGAAATGGTCCACCACCGCCTTGGTACGGAGGAAATACTTGTCGGTGAACCGGGCGATGTCGCCGTTCGTTGGTCCGGACATGGCGTTCGCTGGCTCGCGGTCGGTGGAAGGAGCGGCGCCCAGAGGCGCCGGTTCGTCGGGGGCCATCGCAGGTCTCCTAGCCGGCGGGGCCGAGGCAGGCGGGAAAGGGCATGACGCCGGTCAGCTCGCGACCCGCATCAGCTCGCGCTCTTCCTTCAGGGCCCGCGCCATCAGGAACGCCAGCTCCAGCGACTGCTGCGCGTTCAGCCGGGGGTCGCAATAGGTGTGGTAGCGGTCGGACAGGCCGGCCTCGGTGATCGCCTGGGCGCCGCCCAGGCATTCGGTGACGTCCTGTCCGGTCATCTCCAGATGCACGCCGCCGGCATGGCTGCCCTCGCTCTTGTGGATTGCGAAGAAGCTGCGCACCTCGCTCAGGATCCGGTCGAACGGCCGGGTCTTGTAGCCGCTGCCGGCCTTGATCGTGTTGCCGTGCATGGGATCGCACGCCCAGACCACCTTGCGGCCCTCGCGCTGGACCGCCCGGATCAGCGGCGGCAGGTGCTGGTCGACCTTCTCGTGGCCCATCCGGGCGATCAGGGTCAGGCGTCCGGGCTTGTTGTCCGGATTGAGGGTGTCGCACAGGCGGAGCAGGTCGTCGACCGAGGTTGTGGGGCCGCATTTAAGGCCGAGCGGGTTGGAGATGCCCCGGCAGAACTCGACATGGGCGCCGTCGAGCTGGCGGGTGCGGTCGCCGATCCAGACCAGATGCGCCGAGGTGTCGTACCAGCGGCCGCTGGTGCTATCGACCCGGGTCATCGCCTGCTCGTAGCCCAGCAGCAGCGCTTCGTGGCTGGTGTAGAAGCTGGTGCGCAGGATCTCGGGATTGTTGGCGTCGGTGATCCCGCAGGCGCGCATGAACGCCAGCGATTCGGTGATCCGATCGGCCATGTCCTGGTAGCGAGCACCTTCCGGGCTGTTGCCGACAAAGCCCAGGTTCCATGCCTGGACCCGGTCGAGCGAGGCATAGCCGCCCTGGGTGAAGGCGCGCAGCAGGTTGAGGGTGGCGGCGGCCTGGGAATAGGCCTGCAGCTGGCGCCTCGGATCAGGCGTCCGCTGGTCCTTCTGGAAGGCCAGCCCGTTGACGATGTCGCCACGATAGGCAGGCAGCGTCTCGCCATCGATGGTCTCGTCCGGGGCGGAGCGAGGCTTGGCGAACTGGCCGGCGATCCGGCCGAGCTTCACCACCGGCAGGCCGGAGCCGAAGGTCAGCACCACCGCCATCTGCAGGATGACGCGCAGCGTGTCGCGGATCTTGTCGGCGGTGAAATCGGCGAACGCCTCGGCGCAATCGCCGCCCTGCAGCAGGAAGGCCCGGCCCTCGGCGACGTCGCCGAGCTTCTGGGTCAGCTCGCGCGCCTCGCCGGCAAAGACAAGCGGAGGATAGCCCGCAAGCTGGCCCTCGACCTCGGAAAGGACGGCCTCGTCCGGAAAGGTCGGCATCTGCTGGGCGGTCTTCGAGCGCCAGCTCGACGGGGTCCAGGTCGCGGCCATGTTCGTTACTCCTAGCCCTCGAATGACAAGTCAGCCTCTGAAGGGCTGGTACATCGTGACGAATTCTTCTGCCGCGGACGGATGGACTGCAACCGTATCGTCGAAGTCGGCCTTGGTCGCACCGGCCGTCATCGCGGTGGCGAAGCCCTGGATGATCTCGGCGGCATCCGGCCCGACCATGTGGCAGCCGAGCACCCGGTCGGTCTTCCGGTCGACCACCAGCTTCATGAACACCCGGTGGGCATGCTGGCCGAGCGTGGTGCGCATCGGCTTGAAGTTGGCCTTGAAGATCTCGACGTCGTAGCCCTCGGCATGGGCGCGCACCTCCGAAATCCCGCAGGAGGATGCCTCGGGGGCCGAGAAGATCGCGGTCGGGATGGTGTCGTAGCGGACGGTCTGGATGCGGTCGTTGTAGAGCCGCTCGGCGATCGCCCGTCCTTCGGCGATCGCGACCGGGGTCAGGTCGTGCTGGCCGCTGTCGATGCCGTTGCCGCCATGGTCGGAGCAGTCACCCACCGCCAGCACGCCCGGCACGCTGCTCTGGTAGGCCTCGTCCACGCAGATGGCGCCCTCGTGGTCCATCCGGACGTCGAGCTCTTCCAGGCCGATGCCGCGGGTCTTGGGCTGCGGACGGCGGCCGGTGGCGTAGACCACCATGTCCACGGTGAGCGCCGGCTCGATGCCGTGCAGGCGCAGGCCGTCGCCGGCGCGCTCGATTCGCTCCACCACGCTGCGCGAGCGGATCTCCAGGCCGGAGGCGCGCATCTGGTCGGTGAGATGGCGGCGCAGATCCTCGTCGAAGCCGCGCAGAGGCTCGTCGCCGCGCAGGATCAGGCTGGTCTGCGCGCCGAACCCGTTGAAGATGCAGGCCAGCTCCACGCCGATATAGCCGGCCCCGATCACCGCCACCCGCCCGGGCAGGTCGTAGACGTTCTCCAGGACCTGGTCGGAACTGACCACGTGCTCGATCCCGGGCACATCCGGGAAGAACGGGGTGGCGCCGGTCGCGACCAGCACCCGGCGGGTATTGAACATCTCGCCGCCGGCATCGACGATGAAGCCGTCGGCCTGGCGGGAGGCGATCCTGGCGCGCGCCTTGACCACCTGGACCCCGGCGCCGTCGAGCATGCCCCGGTAGATCGCCTCGAGCCGGGCGATCTCGCGGTTGCGCGCCTCCAGGAAGCCGCGAAAATCATGGCGGACCTCGCCGAACGACCAGCCCATGTCCCGGGCCATCGCCAGCTCGTGCGGCACGCCCGCCCCGTAATGCATCAGCTTCTTGGGCACGCAGCCGCGGATGACGCAGGTACCCCCCAGGCGCGAGTCCTCGGCCAGCGCGACCTTGGCGCCATGGGAAGCGGCGCGGCGTGCACAGGCGACGCCGCCCGACCCACCACCGATCACGAACAGGTCGAGCTGGCTCAATGCCTCTACCTCGCGCTTGGGGGATCTTGGGTGGGCTTACGGGGTGACGCCGATCCCACCGAGGCTGACGTACTTCAGTTCCAGATAGTCGTCGACGCCGTACTTGCTGCCTTCCCGGCCAAGCCCGGACTGCTTCACCCCGCCGAACGGAGCGACCTCGGTGGCGATCACGCCGTCGTTCACGCCGAGCAGGCCGACCTCCAGCGCCTCGGCAACCCGGAACACCCGGCCGAGGTCACGGGCATAGAAGTAGCCGGCGAGCCCGTAGTCGCTGTCGTTCGCAAGCGCGATCACCTCCTCTTCCGTCTCGAAGCGGAACAGCGGTGCCACAGGCCCGAAGGTCTCCTCGCGCGCGATCTGCATGTCCATGTTGCAGGCGGACAGAACGGTCGGCTGGAAGAACAGCCCACCCAGCTGGTGGCGCTCGCCGCCGGTGAGCACCGCGGCACCCTTGGCGACCGCGTCCTTGACGTGCTCCTCGGCCTTGTCGAGGGCGGCGGGCTCGATCAGCGGGCCCATCTGGGTGCCGCTCTCCATGCCGTTTCCGACCTTCAGCGCGCCCGCGGCCTCGGCGAACTTCTTGGCGAACTCGTCATACACGCCGGCCTGGACGTAGATCCGGTTGGTGCACACGCAGGTCTGCCCGGCATTGCGGAACTTGCAGGCGAGCGCGCCCTGCACCGCGGCGTCGATGTCCGCGTCGTCGAACACGATGAACGGCGCGTGGCCGCCCAGCTCCATGCTGACCTTCTTCACCGTATCGGCGCACTGCTTGAGCAGGATCTTGCCGACCTCGGTGGAGCCGGTGAACGAGATCTTGCGGACCTTCTTGTTCTCGGTCAGCTCGCCCGCGATCTTGCGCGCCGAGCCCGTCACCACGTTGAACACGCCCGGCGGGAAGCCGGCGCGCTCGGCCAGCTCGGCCAGCGCCAGGGCGGAGAAGGGGGTATAGGTCGCGGGCTTGACGACCACGGTGCAGCCGACCGCCAGGCCTGGCGCCGACTTGCGGGTGATCATCGCGTTCGGGAAGTTCCAGGGCGTGATCATGCCGCACACGCCGACCGGCTGCTTCATCACCATGATGCGGCGCGACGCTATGGTCTGCGGGACGAGGTCGCCGTAGATGCGCTTGGCCTCCTCGGCGAACCATTCCAGGAAGGAGGCGCCGTACACGATCTCGCCGCGGCTCTCGGTGAGCGACTTGCCCTGCTCGCGGGTCATGATGATGGCGAGGTCCTCCTGGTTCTCGATCAGGAGGTCGTACCACTTGCGCAGGATCTGGCTGCGCTCCTTGCCGGTCTTCTGCTTCCAGCTCTTGAAGGCCTCATCGGCGGCCTCGACCGCCCGGCGGGTCTCCGCCTCGCCCATGTCGGGAATGCTGCCGAGGCGCTCGCCGGTGGCGGGATCGGACACGTCGATCGTCTTGCCGCTGTCGGCGCCGATCCACTGGCCGCCGACATAGGCCTGCTCCTTGAAGAGCGACGGGTCGCGCAACAGGTTGCGGATGTCTTTCAGGGCAGTTGCCATCGTCTCTCGAGCTCCCGAACCCGCTTTGGCGTCTTCCTTCGAGCGTCCGGCCCGTCGGAGCGCAGAAATGCGATGCGTCGCCCGAGAGCGACGCGGTCCTCAGGATATAGGGAGCCTGTCCGCCCGGTAAAGGCGGCGCGGGGCGTCTGGCTCAGTCAGCCTTCTGGATCTGGTCGTAGACGAAGCCGGACGTGGCGCCGGAAAGGGCGCCGATGCCCACCGAGCCCAGCCAGTTCCCGCCGAACAGGCCGACCACCGCGCCGGCGGCAGCGCCGGTAGCAGCACCGGTGGCGGTCCGCTTGCCGGTGGTCTGGTCGACCGCGCAGCCGGCGACACCCAGCCCCGCCAGCAGCATCGCGACCGCGCCGATCCGGTGAAGCCTGGTCATGGTCCTGTTCCTTCGTGAAGGGGACGGGGGTCACACGGCCAGATCGAGGCCGCGGCACGCCAGAAGCCGTCCACGGCCGTCTGGCTGCCCGTCTGCGGGTTGCTCCGGCCATAGGCGACGATCGCCCGGCGGATCTCGTCGAGGCTGGGCACCGGCTGGGCGCAGGCCCAGGGCTTGATCGCCTGGGCCTCCACCAGCGAGGCATAGAGGCTGCCGTTGCCGACCAGCCAGCCCCGGCAGAACTGCGCGGCCTCGACTTCCTCGGCGCCGCACACCGCCACCAGGTCCTGGAAGCTCCGCATCCGGTAGGCTTCGGTGTCGACTGGAGCGGCCCCGGCTGTGCCGGAAGCTGCCGCCAGGATCATGCCTGCCGCCCATAGTCTGCGCATTCCCGGTCGCTCCCTTCCGCCCTGAAAGGCGTCTTCGCCCGCTGCCCGGCGTCCAAGCATATAGGCCGTGGCCGGGCAGCCGGCCATCCCGGACCGCCCGGCCGACCCGAAGGCCAGAGGCCGGTGCCCGGGCGCCGGGACTACCATCAGCCGGCCAGACCGCGCGCCACGAAGGTCGACATGCGGCGGCCGAACGCCGCCGGGTCGGGCAGGGTCTCGCCTTCCACGATCCGCGCCTGGTCGAGCAGCAGCTCCGCCAGGTCGTTGAAGTCGGGATTGTCGTCCTTGGCCAGGGTCGCCAGGCGACGGACCAGGTCGTGGCGGGGGTTCAGCTCCAGGACCCGCTTGGTCAGGCTGTCCAGCTGGTTGTGGCTCTTGAGGAACCGCTCCAGCCGCATGTCCATCGCGTCGTCGCCGGCAACCAAGCAGACGGCGCTCTGGCGCAGCCGCTTGCTTTCCCGCACGTCGGAGACCTGATCGCCCAGGGCGACCTTCAGCTTGGCGATCAGCCGGCCCAGGTCGCCCTGGTCCGCGGCCTGTTCCTCGGCCTTCTCGGGTTCGTTCGTGTCTTTCTCCACGGCGGAAAGGTCCACGTCGCCCTTGGCCAGCGACTTGACCGGCTTGCCGCCATGGCTGGTGACCTGCTCCAGCCAGAACGGGTCGACCTGGTCGTCCAGGAGCAGGACCTCGACGCCCTTGGCGCGGGCCTCCTCCAGCTGCGGGCTGTTGCGCAGGGCCGCCTGGCTCTCGCCGGCGATCACGTAGATCGCTTCCTGGCCGGGCTTCATCCGCGCCACGTACTCGTCGAGCGAGACCCAGCCGTCGGTGGAATGGGTCGAGCGGAACCGGGCCAGCTCCAGGAGCCGCTCGCGGTTCTCCTGGTCCTCGTAGAGGCCTTCCTTCAGGACAGCGCCGAAATTGCCCCAGAACGCCAGGTAGCTGTCCTGGGCCTCCTTGTCCTCGGCCTTGGCCTTGTTCTTCAGCTCGTCGAGGATCCGGCGGACGATCGCCTTGCGGATCTTGGGTACCACGCTGCCCTGCTGCAGGGTCTCGCGGCTGACGTTGAGCGGCAGGTCCTGGCTGTCGATGACGCCGGACACGAAGCGCAGGTAGCGCGGCAGCAGGTTCTCCATGCTGCTCGTGATGAACACCCGCTTGACGTAGAGCTTCACGCCATGGGCGCGGCGCGGGTCGTAGAGGTCGAACGGCCGGGTGGAAGGCACGAACAGCAGGCCGGTGTACTCGAGCAGGCCCTCGGCGGTGAAATGCACCCGCGCGAACGGCTCGTCGAAGGCGTGCGAGACGTGGTGGTAGAATTCCTTGTACTGCTCGTCGGTGATTTCCGACTTCGGCCGGGTCCACAGGGCCGAGCCCTCGTTGATCTGCTCAGGGGCCGAGGGCTCGTCGCCTTCCTGGTCGGCCTTGATCAGCCGCAGGCGGATCGGCATCGCCACATGGTCGGAATGGGTGCGCACGATCCGGCGCAGCGTCCATTCCTCCAGGAACTCCTTGGCGTCGTCCTTCAGGTGCAGGGTGATCGCGGTGCCCCGCTTGAGCGCCTCGGTCGGCGACTCCTCGATGGCGAAGCCACTGCGGCCGTCGGAGGCCCAGACCCAGGCGGAGCTCTCGCCAGCCCGCCTGGAGGTCACCACCGCTTTGTCGGCGACCATGAACACCGAGTAGAAGCCGACGCCGAACCGGCCGATCAGGTCGACGTCCTTCTTGGCGTCGCCGGTGAGCAGCTCCGCGAACCGGGCGGTCCCTGAGCGGGCAATGGTGCCCAGGTTCTCGGCCAGCTCCTCGCGGGACATGCCGATGCCGTTGTCGGCGATGGTAAGCAGGCCGTTCTTCGCGTCGGCCAGGATGGTGATCTCGAGATCGGGATCGGTGCCGAGCAGCTCCGGCCGGCTCAGGCTTTCGTACCGGAGCTTGTCGCAGGCATCCGAGGCGTTGGAGATCAGTTCCCGCAGGAAGATCTCGCGGTCCTTGTAGAGGGAGTTGATCACCAGATCGAGAACACGGCCGACATCGGCCTCGAACGGCTGCATCGTGTCGCTCATCGCCTTGCTGTTTCAGTCGGTTAGGGTGGGCCCGGCTGCCGAGCCATCTGGGGCGTCGCCCCCTGTTGTGCAAGGTTGGGGCGCGATCGGGCCGGGTGGAGGTTGCAGATCGGGCGCAGCGCCAGGGCCGGCCTTCCCCCGCCAGGGCCTCGCCCGGAGGTCTCAGCCGGAGCCGGCAAGCGGGACGGGCATCAGGCGCAGGCAGGGAACCGGCTCGACAAAGCCGCGCAAACGCACCGTGGCGAATTCGATGGTGATCGGCGCCACCAGCTCGCTGATGGTGGGATCGTCCGCCAGGGCTGCCGAGACCACCACCTCTCCCGGCCCCGCGATCGACTGCAGGCGCGCGGCAAGATTGGCGGTCGAGCCGAAATAGTCCAGGCGCTCGTTGAGCGTGACCGCGATCGAGGGGCCGGCATGGACGCCGATCTTCAGCGCCAGTGGGGGGACCCCGTCGGGGTTCAGCTCCAAGGTGCTCGCCTGGATCGCCACCGCGGCGCGTACCGCGTTCAGCGGATCGGCGAAGGCGGCCATGATCGCGTCGCCGATCGTCTTGACGATCGCCCCGTCATGCTCGCGCACGATCTGCTGCAGCCAGGCGAAGTGCTCCCGGACCCGGCGGAACGCCGCCGCCTCGCCGATCTTCTGGTAGAGCGCGGTCGATCCGGCCAGGTCGCTGAACAGGACGGCGACCCGCGCGATGCCGACCTCGTCGCCCGGACGCAGGACTTGGTCGGAGAACAGGTCCCGGAACGCCTGGGTGGCGGCGACCCGGTCGGCGGTGAGCGCGTCGCGCACCCAGTCGCGCTGCTCGATCACCGCCAGCAGTGGGCGTGCCGCCCGGTTGGACAAGGCGAGCTGGCCATCCGGGGAGGCGGGACCCAGCGCCACGGCGCCCTCGGCAAGCTCGATGGCCGGCAGCGGCCCGCCCTCATGGTCGAACAGGATCTCCGGGCCGGGTTCCAGCGTGCGGGCCCGGTAGGTGCCCGGCGGCAGCTCGACCTCGATCCTGCGGTCCTGCCCGGGCTGGAGAGTGATGTGCGCCATGATGTGGGGCGTGCTCATCGGGCCCAGCAGGCAGAACTCTCCGCCCACGAGCGTGCGCAGGCCGGCGGCCGGGCGGAAGGTCACCTCCACGTTGCGGCTGAAATCGCGGTCGTAGCGGATCGCGCAGGTGTCGCAGTGCGCCTCGGCCGCCAACTGGTCGAGCGAGGTCGCCTGGAGCTTGGCGGCGCGGCAGCGGGGGCAGAGCAGGTCCCAGGACAGGTCGAGCAGGCCGCGCCTGGCGCCGTCCAGGCAGGCGGTGACCGTGGCGCGCGGCTCCAGGCCCTGCTTGCGGGCGAGGGCCAGGGGACGGATCCGCCGCACGTCGTTCTCGCCTCCCTCCCGGACCAGGGCCGCCAGGGCGTCGACTACCTCGGCGGGATGGCCTGCGGCCAGCAGGTCCAGCCGGCGGCGCTCGATCTGGTCCAGGGCGCGCGGCTCGAGCGTGGGCGAAGGCAGGTCGAACGGATCGGCTGCCTCGTCGCGCACGAACCGGGCGACCCGCGCGCACATCTTGAGGGCATGGCGTCCCAGGCGCTCCAGGAAGCCGGTGGCGAGCAGCATCCGGCCGGCCATGCCGCGCGGCTCCGCCTCGTAGAGATAGCGCGCCCAGCAGCCGTCGCCGTCCTCTTCCAGGGTCAGGGTGACCCGGAACCGGGCGAGCGGGCCGTTGTCGATCAGCCGGTCATGCTCGAACCAGCGCTCCTTCACCCAGTTGGCGGGCAGGTCGGTCCAGGACAGGTTCAGAGGCCCGAGCCGGGCCTTGGCCCTAAAGATGCGGCTCCCGTCCGCGGCGGTGGCGTCGACCACCGGGTGGGCGGGCAGGCCGGACGCCTCGTTGAAGCGTGCCGTATCGGCCAGCGCCGTCCATACCTTGGCCCGGGGGCCGTCGAAGCGGAAAGCGAAAGGGTGGGCGATCGTCATCCGGCGGTCATTCCCCGATGCGCATTTGCTGTCGCGTCCTCTTGCAATCGGCCGCGGAGAGAGGAATCTTCCTGGTCATGAGCTCGATGCGCCAATCATCCTCGCGCATCCTGGCGGTCCTCGGGCCGACCAATACCGGAAAGACGCACTTCGCGATCGAGCGTCTTCTCGCGCACCGTTCCGGCATGATCGGTCTCCCTCTCCGGCTGCTGGCCCGTGAGATTTACGACCGTATCGTGAAACAGCGCGGTCCAGATGCAGTACAGCTGGTGACCGGCGAGGAGAAGATCGGCAGCGACAAAGCGCCGTACGTGGTCGCGACGGTCGAGGCCATGCCGCTGGACCGCCCGGTCGGCTGCCTTGCCGTGGACGAGATCCAGCTCTGCGCCGACTGGGAGCGCGGCCATGTCTTCACCGACCGCCTGCTCAATGCCCGCGGCCTGGACGAAACGATCTTCCTGGGTTCCGACACGATCAAGCCGCTGATCAAGCGCCTGATCCCCGACGCGGTGCTGATCGCCCGGCCGCGCATGTCGACCCTGATCCATGCCGGCGAGACCAAGCTGCACCGGCTGCCGCGCCGCTCGGCGATCGTCGCCTTCACGGCGGCCGACGTCTACGCGCTGGGCGAGGTGATCCGCCGCCAGCGCGGCGGGGCAGCGATCGTGATGGGCTCGCTCAGCCCGCGCACCCGCAACGCCCAGGTCGCGATGTACCAGGCGGGGGAGGTCGACTACCTGGTCGCCACCGACGCGATCGGTATGGGGCTGAACATGGACCTCACCCATGTCGGCTTCGCGGCCCTGCACAAGTTCGACGGGCGCGAGCGCCGCAAGCTCGCCGCCACCGAGGTCGGGCAGATCGCCGGGCGGGCAGGGCGCCACATGGCCGACGGCACGTTCGGCACCACCAACGGCGTGGGCGAACTGGACGAGCGGATCGTCGAGGCGGTGGAGACCCACAGCTTCCCGCCGCTCAAGGCGCTGCGCTGGCGCAATTCCGCGCTCGACTTCCGCTCCCTGCAGGGCCTGCTGCGTTCCCTGGACGCCGAACCGCCCGATCCCGCGATGCGGGGCGCCTTGTGGAAGGTGCGCGACGCGCTGGACGACCGCTCCCTGCACATGCTGTCGGCGCGCGACGAGATCCGCCACATCGCCGACCGGCCGGATCGGGTGAGGCTCCTGTGGAGCGTCTGTCAGACCCCGGACTTCTCCAAGATCCTGGCCGAGAGCCATCTCCATCTGCTCAGCACGATCTACCGCCACCTGACCGGGCCCGAAGGGGTCATCCCGGCGGACTGGGTGGCGCGGACCATCGACCATATCGACCGGATGGACGGCGACATCGAGACCCTGATGGGCCGGCTGTCGCACATCCGCACCTGGACCTACCTGTCGCATCGCCAGGAATGGTTCCGCGACGCGGCCCACTGGCAGGAGCGGGCGCGCGCCGTGGAGGACCGCCTGTCCGACGCGCTGCACGAGCGGCTGATGCAGCGCTTCGTCGACAAGCGCACCACCGCCCTGCTGCGCTCCCTGCGCGAGCATGACGACCTGCCGGCGACGGTGGATCCGGACGGCGCCCTGGCGGTGGACGGCCATCCGGTCGGGACCATCGAGGGCCTCGACTTCACGCCGCTGCCGGGCGAGGCGGATCTGGCGCGCAAGGCGTTGGGCGCCGCCGCGCGCCGGGCGCTGCGGCCGGCCCTGGAGAAGCGCGTCGGCCAGATGATCGAGGCGCCGGAGCCGGACATCCGCTTCGAGGCGGACGGGTCGGTGCGCTGGCAGGGTGCCCTGGTGGGCACGCTGGTGCCGGGCGGGGCGCCCTTGCGCCCGTCGGTGCGGCCCAAGCTCAGCCCGGAGCTGCGGGGCGACCTGCGCGACCGGGTGGCAGGGGAACTCGGCCACCGGCTGAGCCGCTGGCTCGCCCGCGGCGTCGGCAGGATCGAGCGTCTGAGGACCGCCAGCGACGATCCCGCGCTGAGCGGCGCGGTGCGCGGGGTCGCCTATGCGCTGGTGGAAGGGATGGGAGCGATCCGGATCGACCGGGTCGAGAGCGTCTCCGCCCCGCTCAGCGACGCGGACCGCAAGGCCCTGGCCCGGCTGGGCGTCCGGATGGGCGTCGAATGGCTGTTCCTGCCGGACCTGATGCGCCCGCGCGCGCGGGCGGTGATCGCCGTGCTGGCCAGGGTCTGGACGGGGCGGCCATGCCCCTTGCCGCCGGAGGGGGCCACCACCTGGCGCGACGTGCCGGACCTTTCCCAGGACACGCTGGCGGCCCTGGGCTTTGCCCGGTTCGGCGAGGTGGCGGTCCGGCTGGACGTGGCCGAGCGGCTGGCGGCGCAGCTGCGCGGCCGAGCCCGGCAGAGCCGGCTGTTCGACCTGCCGGGCGATCTCGCCGCGGAAGCTGGCCTGAAGCTCGACGAACTGGTCGCGGTGGCCGCGGGGCTGGGTTTCGCCTGCGTGATGGAGGGAGATGCGCGCAGGTTGGTGCGCATGCGCAAGCGGCGGCGGCCGGATCCGGTCGAACGCAAGCGCGCCGCCCGGGCGGGACGCAGCGATTCGCCGTTCGCGGTGCTGCGAACTCTGGTCGCGGGAAGCAGTTGAGGATCAGGAGAACCGGTGGGAGACCGGTGAAGAGGAGGCAACTTGCACGACGAAGCGCTGAGACTGGACATGTGGCTCTGGCATACGCGGTTCTGCAAGAGCCGCTCCGACGCCCAGAAGCTGGTGCAGAAGGGCCGGGTCCGCGTCGATGAACGCGTGGTCACCAAGTCCCACCTTCAAGTGCGCACCGGGATGGTGCTGACCCTGCCGCAGGGCCGGGACATCAAGGTGGTCCGGGTCCTGGCGATGCCCAAGCGCCGCGGGCCCTTCACCGAGGCGCGCGAACACTACCAGGAACTTCCGACCGGCTGATCGGCCGCCCGGCCCGGCCGGTCAGCCGGTCGGGCCGGAGCCGCAACCGGGAAGCGACCAGCCTGCCCGATCATCCGGCCGGCGCCTTGGGAGGACGGGCGCCGAAGATGGCGGAGCCGACCCGGACATGGGTGGCGCCAAAGCGGATCGCCGTCTCGTAGTCGGCGCTCATCCCGATCGAGAGCTTGCCGACGCCGTGTCGCTTGGCGAACTTGGCCAGGAGGGCGGCATGCGGGGCGATGTCGTCTCCCTCCGGCGGGATCGCCATCAGTCCCTCGATCGACAGGCCGAGCTCGTCGCGGCACAGGGCGAGGAACCGGTCGAGATCTCCTGGCAGGATGCCTGCCTTCTGCGGCTCCTCGCCGGTGTTCACCTGGACGTAGAGGCGCGGCAGGCTGCCCTGCTTCTCCCGTTCCTTGACCAGGGCGCGGGCCAGCTTGTCCCGGTCGAGCGTCTGGATCACGTCGAACAGCGCCACGGCCTCGCCGGCCTTGTTGGTCTGCAACGGCCCGATCAGGTGCAGCTCGATGCCCCCGAACCGCTCGCGCAGGGCCGGCCAGCGGCCCTTGGCCTCCTGCACGTAGTTCTCGCCGAACACCCGCTGCCCCGCCTGCAGCGCCGCCTCGATCCGCTCGGCCGGCTGGACCTTGCTGACCGCGACCAGGGTGACCTCCTCGGGATCGCGGCCGGCCGTGGTCGCCGCCTCCGCGATGCGGCTGCGGACGTCGGCCAGGGCAGCCTCGACGGCGGAGGTGGCGGACAGATCGTTGTTCATGGGTCTCCTCGGCCGGAGGCGGGCGGCACTCGGTTCCTCCAGGTGGCCGACATGTCGTGCCACGGCAAAAAACGCAATCCCGCCGCAGTCGTCGTGATGGTTTCTACCATTGCGCACAGGAACGTCATCGGCGGCTCGCGGTCTCCGGCAAGGCTGGCGTCCGCTGATGTGCTGGATCTGGCCACCCCTTGCGGGCTGGGCGACGGCACGCTCTGCCAATCCCTGCCGGGCAACCTCATCTCGACCGAGCGGCGATGACCAGCCCGATGCACAGCATAGGACTTGCAATGCGTATCCAGTGGATCTTCTGCGTGGCCCCCCTAGCCCTTGCTTCCGCGGCGGGATCTGCCAGCGCAGCGGAGATCAGCCCGGGCGGTGACCTCGACATTAAGCTCAAGGGATCGCTGCGTTCCGGCTTCGTGTTCGGCGGTGACGAGGTCCTGTCCGGGTCGGATCCGGGCTACGGCTTCAGCACCGACCACCGCTTCGAGATCCTGGTCAGCGGCAAGGACGACGCCAGCCAGACCGAATATGGCGGGCGCTTCCGCCTGCGTCTCGACAATGGCCGGACCAACCTGGTCGACCGCAGCTACCTCTACCTGCGCGGCAGCTATGGCGAGGTACAGTTCGGCAACCAGAAGGGTGTCACCGACGACGATCTTCCCTTCGTGATCGGCTCGTTCAGCATCGCCGCCGGCACCGGCGGCATGGACGGAGACCAGCCCGGCCAGATCGTCCGCTACGAACTCGCCCCTTCCGGACAGGCCACCAAGATCAACTACCTGACGCCGACCTTCGGCGGGCTGCAGGCCGGCCTGTCGTTCACCCCCGATACCGGCGCGAACGGCCTGATATCGTCGATCGACGATTCGGACGGCGACACCAAGAACATGCTCGAAGGTGGCGTGCGCTATGACGGAACCACCGGTCCGCTCGGCTTCGGCGTGGCGGTGGTCGCCACCGCTGGAAAGAACGAAACGAGCGGAAACGACGTGAATGGCATATCCGCCGGTTTCCTGCTGGAATACTCGGACTGGGGAATGGCTGGCTCGTACGGTACTGGTGATGAAGATGGAGAAAATCTAGACTACTGGAACGTCGGGATTGGCTGGAAGCATGGTCCTCTTTCGCTAAGCACGGAATATGGAGCATCATCCGAAGGCAATGTCGATCCGGACATTGTGATATTCTCCACAACAATTAAGCTGATGCCCGGTGTGTCTTTTCGGAATGATGTTGAATACGCAGATCCCGATACATCAGGCGACTACATTGCTGGCCTTTTGCAAATGCGGATCGACTTCTAGGCGGGTCTGGGCGCGGGACAGGCATGTTGCACTAATGTCGCACGGTCGACGCTACCCCGGGACGAGGCTCCGAAACGAGTTGAGGCGTGCAGTCGCGGTGGGCAACTACTCCCTCGGCGACTGGGCCGTGCAGGTCGTCCGGTTAATCGGATAGGACCTTGGTCGGGACCTCCGGTCCGGTTCAAAAGGTCGCGCTAGTTCGAGAAGGAAGGATAGATATGAGGATCAAGACCCTCCTGTTGGCCGGCGTGGCCTCAGGCGTTGTCGCGGCTTCGGGTGCCGCCAACGCGGCCGAGGTGATGCCGGGTGGCGCGCTCGACATCACCCTGTCGGGTCAGTTCCGGTCTGGCGTGGTGTTCGGCGAGAACGACTCCCTCAGCGGCAACGATCCCGGCTACGGGATGTACTCGAACAACCGTCTGTTCGTGGACGTCCGCGGCAAGGACGACGGCAGCCTGATGGAGTACGGCGGACGCTTCCGTCTGCGTCTCGACAACGGCCGTAGCCAGTTCGTCGACCGCGGCTGGCTGTTCATCCGCGGCGGCTGGGGTGAAGTCCGTGTGGGTAACGAGGTCGGCCCGGCCGATAACTCGAAGGTCATCTCCAGCACGATCGCTGCCGGTACCGGCGGTGTCGACGGCGACTTCAACCCCGCCTTCGACAACCCGATCTACACCTATGTCGTTCCGCTGAGCGGCGCGGCGACCAAGGTGGTGTACTACACCCCCGAGATCGCCGGCTTCCAGGCTGGCGTGTCGTTCGCTCCGGACGATGATGCCGGCGGCCTGATCAGCCAGAACGACGACTCCGACGGCGGTGGTCGTCAGCACGTCGAAGGTGCGGTCACCTATAAGGGTGCCTTCTCCGGCGTCGACATCCTGGCCTCGGTCACCGGTGCGACCGCCAAGGTCGGTCCGGACAACGAGGACACCAACGGTCTGGCCGGTGGTGTGTCGGTCGGCTTCGGCGGCTTCAACGTCGCTGGTTCGTACGGCTACCGCGGTGGCGACACCCCGGATGTCGACTTCTGGAACGTCGGCGTCGGTGGCGCCTTCGGTCCGGCGCAGCTGAGCCTCGAGTACTCGACCGCCAGCGGCGACGCGACCGTGGGTGGCGTCACCAACGACACCGACCCGACCGCCATCGTCGCTTCCGCGACCATGGGCATCATGCCGGGCGTCTCGCTGCTGGCCGACATCGGCCTGTACGACACCGACCTGCCGGGCGCCGACGAGAACTTCGCCGGCCTGGTGGCGATCGACATCCAGTTCTGATCCAGGCCCTTCGGGGCCGGTCATCTGGGAATGCTGCGGCGGGGTACCACCCCGCCGCAGTTTTTTTGTTTCTTCCTCGCACTGTGGCCAGCCCCCTGGCAAAGTGACCGAGACGGCGAAATCTTATCATGGCCAGCCAGGGTGGCTGGGTCATCGGAGTGTCTGGAATGTGGCGGCTGCTGGTTGCCGGCATGGTTGTGCTGATCGGGACGACGCAGCTTGCTTCTGCGGCGGACCTGGTGCCCGGCGGCTATGTGGGCGGTGCCGGTGATGCGGGCGTGGAGGGCGATCGTCCGGCCACGATGAGCTTCGGTTTCACCCCGCGCGGCAGTTCCACCGATCGGCTCCGCTTCGATCTCTCGGCAGCTCCTCTGGAGGTTGCCGTGCAGCCGCGCACGGGCGCGGCCCCTTCCAGGGCCATGTCGGAAGATTTCGTGCTGGGCGGCGCGCTGGTCTGGAACGACTGGACCTTCAACAGCAGCGTGCTCCGCCTGAACGATGGCGGCTTCCACACCGAGATGGTGGGAGCAGGCATCGGCTACGGTGCGGTTACCGCGCGCCTGGCGCTTGCCGAGACCGAGACTCCGGTCGGCGATACCCGGTCCACGATGCTGCTGAGCACCGACCTGGCCGCGTGGTCCTGGCTGACGCTGGAAGGCGATCTGGCGCTCACCGGCGGCTCCGACAGCCAGCCCCAGGGCGACGCCGCTGGCCGGCTGGGCATCCGCCTGAGCTTCTGAGCCGGCGGGCGCTGGCAGATCGCGCCCGGAACATTGCCTGTACTGGCGATTCCCCGGCACCGTGCTATGGTCGCCCCGGGGAGAGGGGACCTCAGAGCGCCCCTCGGATCATCGCGGACTCGGGCTCGCAACGTGCGCAAATCATCGACGACCTTGCTTCTCCTGGCTGTGCTGGCCGGATGCACCGATGCGACTCCGGCCAAGCCGCCATCCGAGGCCGGCCCGTGGGAGCCCGATGAGGCGCGTCGGCGCGAGGACACCGGCACGATCTTCGGCGGCGACGGCCTGACCCTGTACGGCTCCCGTTCCCGCGAAGCGAAGGCGCGCCAGGAGGATGCCGGCGGCATCGGGGTGAACAACTATCTGTGGCGCGCCTCGCTCGACACGATCGACTTCATGCCCGTCGCCAGCGCCGATCCGTTCGGCGGCCTGATCACCACCGACTGGTACCAGCCGGCCGAGGCGCCCAGCGAGCGGTTCAAGCTGCAGGTGCTGATCCGCGACAAGACCCTCCGCGCCGACGGCGTGAAGGTCTCGGTCTGGCGCCAGGCCCGCTCCGAGGGTGGCGAATGGCTCGATGCGGCCGTGGACCCCCAGACGGCGACCGCCCTCGAGGACCGCATCCTTACCCGTGCCCGTCAGCTCCGGATCGCCGCCAACAGCGAGTAGTCGCGCCGGACCTCTCGTTTCTCCCGCTTCCTTCGACCGGATAAGCTTCCGCCATGTCGCGATACTCGTTGCGTGCCGCCGAACAGAAATGGCAGCAGGTCTGGGAAGACCGCCGCCTGTTCGAGGCGCGCGTCGACAAGACCAAGCCCAAGTTCTTCGCCATGGAGATGTTTCCCTATCCCTCGGGGCGCATCCATATGGGCCATGTCCGCAACTACACGCTGGGCGACCTGGTGGCGCGCTACAAGCGCGCGCAGGGGTTCAACGTCCTGCATCCCATGGGTTGGGACGCGTTCGGCCTGCCGGCGGAAGGGGCGGCGATCAAGCGCGGCATCCATCCGGCCAAGTGGACCTACGACAACATCGCCGAGATGCGCGCCCAGCTGAAGACCATGGGCCTGTCGCTCGACTGGTCGCGCGAGATCGCCACCTGCTCGCCGGACTACTACAAGCACGAGCAGGCGATGTTCCTCGACTTCCTCGAGGCCGGCCTGGTCTACCGCAAGGAGAGCTGGGTCAACTGGGACCCGGTCGACCACACCGTGCTCGCCAACGAGCAGGTCATCGATGGCAAAGGCTGGCGCTCCGGCGCCCCGGTCGAGCGGCGCAAGCTGAACCAGTGGTTCTTCAAGATCACCGACTACGCCCAGGACCTGCTGGACAGCCTGGAGAAGCTGGACCGCTGGCCGGACAAGGTCCGGCTGATGCAGCAGAACTGGATCGGCCGCTCCGAGGGCGCCAGGGTCCGCTTCAGCATCGAGGGGCGGGACGAGCCTCTGGTGGTCTACACCACCAGGCCCGACACCCTGTTCGGCGCCTCGTTCCTGGCGATCGCCCCGGATCACCCGCTGACCGAGGAAATTGCACAAACGAACCCGAGCCTGAAGGCGTTCGCCGAGGAGTGCAAGCTGCTCGGGACGTCCGAAGAGGCGCTGGAGAAGGCCGAGAAGAAGGGCTTCGACACCGGCCTGAAGGCCCGGCACCCGTTCCTGCCGGACGTGCTGCTGCCGGTCTATGTCGCGAACTTCGTGCTGATGGACTACGGCACCGGGGCGATCTTCGGCTGCCCGGCCCATGACCAGCGCGACCTGGAGTTCGCCCGCAAGTACGGCCGGCCGGTCCTGCCGGTGGTTCTGCCCGAGGGGGCCGACCCTGCCAGCTTCACCATCGGCGACGAGGCCTACACCGACGACGGACGGCTGTTCCATTCCGGATTCCTGGACGGCCTGGACGTGCCGACTGCCAAGAAGACGGTGATCGACCGGCTGGAGGAGATGGAAGTCGGCGAGCGCCAGGTCCAGTTCCGCCTGCGCGACTGGGGCCTGTCCCGGCAGCGCTACTGGGGCTGCCCGATCCCGGTGCTCTATGCCGAGGACGGCACGGTGGTGCCGGTGCCGCGCGATCAGCTGCCGGTGACCCTGCCCGAGGACGTCGACTTCTCCAGGCCCGGCAATCCGCTCGACCTGCACCCGACCTGGAAGCACACGGCCCTGCCGGACGGCCGGCCTGCCACCCGCGAAACCGACACGATGGACACCTTCGTCGAATCGTCCTGGTATTTCGCACGCTACTGCTCGCCCCACTACGACGACGGCCCCTGCCGCAAGGAGGAGGTCGATTACTGGCTGCCGGTCGACCAGTATATCGGCGGCGTCGAGCATGCCGTGCTGCACCTGCTCTATTCGCGCTTCTATGCCCGCGCGATGAAGAAGGTCGGCTATCTCTCGGTGGAGGAGCCGTTCCAGGGCCTGTTCACCCAGGGCATGATCAACCACCAGACCTTCCAGGACGAGAACGGCGCCTGGCTGGAGCCGGGCAAGGTCCGGAAGAACGAGGCCGGGGACTGGGTGACGGTCGATGGCGAGCGGCCGGTCAAGGCCGGCCGGGTCGAGAAGATGAGCAAGTCCAAGCTCAACACCATCGACCCCACCGACATCATCCAGGCCTATGGCGCCGACACCGCCCGGCTGTTCATGCTGTCCGACAGCCCGCCGGACCGCGACCTGGAATGGACCGACGGCGGCATCGACGGGGCGTGGCGCTACCTGAACCGCCTGTGGCGGCTGGTCGAGGAGACCCGGGAGCGGCTGGGCGAGGCCGGAGCGGATCCGTCCGCCGCCGCCGGCGCGGACCTGGAGCTGCGCCGGGCCGTGCACGCGACGATCGACGGGGTCACCCAGTCGATCGAGCGTTTCCACTTTAACAAGGCGGTCGCCCTGCTGCGCGAGCTGCACAACACGATCGAAAGCCACATCAAGCGCGGCGATCCCGCCCCGGCGGTGCTGCGTGAGGCGATCGAGACCCTGGTGCGCCTGCTCAATCCGATGATCCCGCACGTGACCGAGGAGGCCTGGGAAGCGCTGGGCCATGCCACGCTCCTGGCGGAGACGCCCTGGCCGGCGCCGGACATGTCGCTGGCCGGCAGCGACGAGATCACCTTGCCGATCCAGGTCAACGGCAGGCGGCGCGGCGAGATTCGCGTGGCCAAGGGCGCCGATCGTGCCGTGGTCGAAGCGGCGGCGCTGGCCGAGCCCGGCACGATCCGGGCCATGGAGGGCCGGCCCTTGAAGAAGATCGTGGTGGTGCCCGACAAGATCGTGAACGTGGTGGTGTGATGGCGGGTCCGATCCTCCGGCGGCGCGTCCTGCTGGCCTTGCCCCCCGTCCTGGCCTTGGCGGGATGCGGGTTCCAGCCGCTCTATGGTGATGCCGCGGGAGGGGAGGACGTCCTGGCGGACACGGCGGCGGTGGAGGTGACCGTGCCGCACGGCCGGCTTGGCCAGTGGCTCAAGGCGGCGCTGGCCGACGACCTCAATCCTTCCATGCTGTCGGTGCCGACCGAGTACGACCTGCTGATCTCGCTCGGCCGGACCACCAAGGCGCTGGCGATCCAGCTCGACACCACCATCACCCGCTATGACCTGATCCTTGATGCGGTGTTCAGCCTGAACCGGCGCAGCGACGGCGCCCCCGTCTATCGCAACCGGGTCCGCCGCATCGCCAGCTACAATGTGAGCCAGGAGCCCTACTCGACCCAGGTCGCCGAGGAGGATGCCGAGCGGCGTGCCGCGGTCGAGGCCTCACGCCAGATCGCGACCCTGATCGCGGTCTTCTTCCGCGAGCAGAAGGTGGGTCCGGCCGAGACGGTTTCGTGATCGTCCAGGCCAAGCGCATTGACGCGTTCCTGGCCAAGCCCGATGCGGGGATCTCGACCTTCCTCGTCTATGGCCCCGACCGCGGCGTGGTCGTGCAGCGGATCGAGGCGCTGCTGGAGCGGCTGGTCGGCGATCCGAAGGACCCGTTCAAGGTCGGCGACCTGGCGGCCGAGCAGATCGCGGCCGATCCCCGCCTTCTTGTCGAGGAGGCGCAGAGCATGTCGCTCCTGGGCGGCCGGCGCGCCGTGCGGGTGCGGGATGCCGACGACCGGCTCAAGGTCGCCCTGCGCGACCTTCTCAAGCTGCCGTCCCAGGAAAGCTTCATCCTTCTGGAAGGTGGCGACCTGCCGGGCTCGTCGGACCTGCGCAAGGCGATCGAGAAGGCGCCGGGCGCCGCCGCCCTGCCGTGCTATCGCGACGAGGGAAAGGGCCTGGACGACGTGCTGCGCCAGGAACTGCACCGGCACGGCCTGCAGGCCGACCGGGATGCGATGCAGGCCCTGGCTGCGTCGCTCGGCGCCGATCGCGCCGTCACCATGGCCGAGATCGAGAAGCTGGCCCTCTATGTCGGCGGCGCTTCCGGCGGCAAGGTGACGGTCCAGGACGTCCGCGCGGTGATCGCCGATTCCGGAACGCTGACCCTGGACGACCTGATCCTGGATGTGCTGACGGGTGACGCCGCCTCGCTTTCGGGCGGCCTGGAGCGGCTCCTGGCCGAGGGCGGCAACGAGATCCAGATCGTGAACCGGCTGATCGCGGCATTCGGGCGTCTGATCCGGATGCGCGCGCAGCTGGATGCCGGGACTCCCGCCGACCAGGTAGTGGCCAGCCTGTTCTGGAAGATCCGCGACCCCTGGAAGCGCGCCCTCGGCCGCTGGCCGGCCCGCGCGGCCCAGCGCGGCATGCGGGAATTGCTGGAGCTCGACCTGCGCCTGAAGAGCGAGGGAGGCCCGCCCCGGCGCGAACTGGTGGAGCGGGTCCTGTTCGTGCTGTGCGACCCGAGGCTGCGCGGCGTTTCCGGTCCGTGAGAAGCCGCGCGAATCGCCCTGACTGGTCTTTCCCGATCCAGGGGCGATTTCTATGGTCATGAAAAGGCATTAGCATCGGCAACGTCCGGTCGGGGGAACGCTCGTTGCTCAGCTACGTGATCCGTCGGTTTTTCACGATGATCCCGACATTGATCGCGATCAGCGTCGTCGTGTTCGTCATCATTCAGCTGCCGCCGGGCGACTATCTCACCAGCCAGATGGCCGAGATGCAGTCGCAGGGCGAGAACATGCCCCAGGCGCAGCTGGAATATCTGCGGGCCCAGTACGGCTTGGACCGACCGCTCTGGGAGCAGTACCTGTACTGGGTGGTAGGCCTCCTGCAAGGCGATCTCGGTTGGTCGTTCGAGTACAACCTGCCGGTCGCAGACGTGATCGGCGACCGTGTGCTCCTGACCTTCCTGGTCAGTTTCGCGACGATCATCTTCACCTGGATCATCGCCTTTCCGATCGGGATTTACTCGGCGACCCATAAATATTCCTGGGGCGACCACAGCCTGACCCTGCTGGGCTTCCTGGGCCTGGCGACGCCGAATTTCCTGCTGGCCCTCCTGATGCTCTATTTCGCCAACGTCTGGTTCGGCACCTCGATCGGGGGCCTGGTCGACCCGCGCTACCTCGACCAGCCGATGTCCTGGGGCAAGTTCCTCTCGGTGCTGGAGCATCTGTGGATCCCGGTGCTGATCATCGGCACGTCCGGCACGGCAGCCATGATCCGTCGGCTGCGCGCCAATCTTCTGGACGAACTCAAGAAGCCCTACGTCACCACCGCGCACGCCAAGGGGCTGCCGTCCCGAAGGGTGCTCATCAAATACCCCCTGCGGGTGTCGCTGATCCCGTTCGTGGCCGATATCGGCAATCTTCTCCCCGAGTTCATCAGTGGCGCTGCCCTGGTGTCGGTGGTGCTTTCCCTGCCGACCACCGGCCCGATGCTGGTCAGGGCCCTGCAGACCCAGGACATGTACCTGGCGGGCTCCTTTCTCATGCTGGAAGCGACCCTGGTCGTGATCGGCACGCTGGTCTCCGACATCCTGCTGGGCTTCCTCGACCCCAGGATCCGACTGGGCGCCGGGGCCGAACGATGAGCGAGCGCCGCCATCCCCTGTCCGAGCGCTGGGTCGATCGGGCGCCGTTCGACCCCTACCAGGAGGATCCGGTCGATCCCGAGCGGGAACGCTGGGCAAAGGCCTCGCAGTGGCAGTTGCTCTGGTGGCGCTTCAAGCGCCACAAGCTGGCCGTGGTTTCGATGTGGTTCCTGGCGTTCATGTACGCCACGATCTTCGTCACCGAGTTCCTGGCGCCGCACGGCCGCGATGCACGCAACGCCTTCGCCATCAACAGCCCGCCTCAGATGGTGCACCTGTTCCACGAAGGCGAACTGGTCGGGCCGTTCGTCTATGGCTGGAAGCAGACCCTGGACATGGAGACGCTCAAGCGGATCTATGTTCCCGACACCAGCAAGGTCCAGAAGCTGCGGTTCTTCTGCTCGGGCGATCCCTATCAGTTCTGGGGGATCATTCCGGGCGACCTGCATCTGGTGTGTCCCCCGGAAGGGGGCAGCTTCTACCTGCTCGGCACCGACCGGCTCGGCCGGGACATGTTCTCCCGGATCCTCTATGGCGCCCGGATCTCGCTCACCATCGGCCTGATCGGCATCGCGGTCAGCTTCGTGCTCGGGATCTCCCTGGGCGGCATGGCTGGCTGGTACGGGGGCTGGGTCGATTCGGCGGTGCAACGGGTCATCGAGGTCATCCGGTGTTTTCCGACCATCCCGCTCTGGCTGGCGCTCTCGGCGGCGATGCCGGTGGATTGGGACCCGATCTGGGTATTCTTCGGCATCACCCTGATCCTCGGCCTGATCGACTGGACCGGGCTTGCCCGGGCGGTGCGCTCCAAGATCCTGTCGCTGCGGGAGGAGGACTTCGCCCAGGCGGCGACCTTCATGGGGGCCCGGCCGTCACGGGTGATCGGCCGCCACCTGATCCCCTCCTTCACCAGCCACCTGATCGCCTCGGCCACCTTGTCGATCCCGAGCATGATCCTGGGCGAGACCGCGCTGTCGTTCCTGGGCCTGGGCGTGCGCGCGCCGATCGTTTCCTGGGGCGTGCTCCTGAACGATGCCCAGAATGTCAACGTGGTGGCGCTCTATCCCTGGCTGCTGCTCCCGGTGGTGCCGGTGATCCTGGTGGTGCTGGCGTTCAACTTCATGGGCGATGGTCTGCGCGACGCGGCCGACCCATATCACTGAGGGTTCCGGGCTGCCCGGACATGGGCAAAAAAAGGCCCGGAGGCGAGCCTCCGGGCTGGAATGGTCACGACACGGCAGCACCAGGGAAACCGTTCGTGACGCTCGGGCCAAAAGGAAGATGGTCACGCTACATCACCAGCAAGAGGCGTGCCAAACCAGGCTGCGGGCAGGCCTTCCAATTCTGCACGGCTTGGCCGTGGTGAAGGGTTGGCCAGATGCCTATCCTGGCGGCAGCCGGATGGTGCTGCGCGTGGCGGCGGAAGAGGAGCATCGGTGACGGACTTCGACGTGGTGATCGTGGGTGGCGGCTTGACCGGCCTGGCCGTGGCTGCCGGGCTCGGACAGGCGGGCGGCCGCGTCCTGGTGGTCGAGCAGGAGCGGATCGACCGGCTGACGGAGCCTTCCTTCGACGGCCGGGTCACCGCGATCGCCCTGGGCTCCAAGCGGCAGCTGGCGCGCTATGGCGCCTGGGAGGGCATGGCCGGCCAGGCCGAGCCGATCCTGGAGATCGAGGTTGGCGAGAAAGGCTCGCCGGCCACGGTGCACTACCGCCACCAGGATGTCGGCGTTGAGCCGTTCGGCTGGATCGTGGAGAATCGCGCGATCCGGCAGGCGCTGCTGGCACGGCTGGACGAACTCCCGGACGTGCAGGTGCTGGGATCCACCCGGTTCGTCGACATGGAGCGGACGCCCGAGCGAGTGACCGTGACGCTCGGCGCCGGGCGCACCGTCACCGCCAAGCTGCTGCTGGTGACCGAGGGGCGTTTCAGCCGGACCCGCACCCTGCTCGGGATCGAGGTCGAGGAGTGGGACTATCACCAGCGGGCCTTCGTCTGCACCCTCGGTCACGAGAAGCCGCATCTGGGCCGCGCCGTCGAGCGCTTCTTCCCCGACGGCCCCTTCGCGATGCTGCCGATGACCGGCGACCGCTCCTCGATCGTCTGGGCGCTGGATGAGCGCCTGGCCGAGGAGGTCGGCCGGCTGGACGACGCGATGTTCCTGGCCGAGGTCGCGGAGCGGTTCGGCGATGCCCTGGGCCAGCTGGAACTGATCGGGCCTCGTTTTGCCCATCCGCTGCGCATGGTGATGGCCGAGCGGTCGACCGACCAGCGGGTGGCGCTGGTGGGCGATGCGCTGCGCGGCATCCATCCGATCGCCGGGCAGGGCTGGAACCTGGCGCTGCGCGATGTCGAGGCGATCGTGGAACTGGTGGAAGGGCGCCTGCATGCCGGCCTCGATCCGGGTGACGCAGCCCTGCTCGAGGCCTATGCCTCCCGGCGCCGGTTCGACGGCATCTCGATGGTGGCGATCACCGACGGGATCAACCGGCTGTTCGGCAACGACCTGTTTCCCCTCAAGCTGGCGCGCGAGACCGGATTGGCTGTGGTTGAGCGGCTGCCACCGCTCAAGCGCCTGTTCATGCGTCACGCCATGGGCACGCTCGGCATGCCCAGGGAGTGAGCCGGCGCCATCGACCTTCCAGAGGAGTTCTTCCATGCGCAACGTGAGCGGGGCTGCGGTCCTGCCCGACACCTTCGTGCCCCTGCGGCTCTCCGACCGCACCTTCGCCCTCAAGGCCTTGGCCGTATTGTTCGGCACGCTGTTCCTGGCATCGGCCTCCTGGATCGAGGTGCCGATGGTGCCGGTGCCGATGAACATGCAGACCTTCGCGGTGACGCTGGTCGGCGCCCTCTACGGCTGGCGCCTGGGCGCGATCACCGTGCTGGCCTGGCTGGGCGAAGCCATGATCGGCCTGCCGGTTCTGTCCGGTGGCGCTGCTGGTCCGGCACACTTTGCCGGCCCGACCGCCGGCTACCTCGCCGCCTTCCCGATCGCTGCGATGCTGGTGGGCTTCCTGGCGGAGCGTGGCTGGACCGTCGGCAACGTCGTGCGCTCGTTCGCCGTGATGCTCCTGGGCAATGCCCTGATCCTAGCGCTGGGCGCGTCGTGGCTGGCGGTCCTGATCGGCGGGGAGCAGGCGGTTGCCCTGGGCGTGATGCCGTTCCTGATCGGCGCCGCGCTGAAGTCCGGGCTGACGGTGGGCGTCGTCGAGGCATCGCGGCGGCTGGGCCGGACGTCCAGCGAACAGTGACTGTCCGGCTTCGCGCCCATCACCTCCTCTGCATGCTGACCTATGTCGGCAAGGGCTACAGCCCGGCTTTCGTGGCGCGGTTCAACGAGCTGGCGGCGCGGCTTGGCAACGGCGAGGAGATCCTGCTGGTCAGCGGCCCGGACGACGTCTGTGCCCCGCTCCTGGCTGACCAGCAGAGTCATTGCCATCGTCCCGGCGTGGGCGAGCGCGACCGACGGGCCGCCCAGGCGGTCGCCGACCTGCTGGGCCGGCCGATCGCGCCTGGAGAGCGCCTGATCCTGGATGCGGCAGGGCTGGAGCGGATGCGGACCGCCTTTCGCGGTGGCAGCATCCGCGCAGCCTGCCAGAACTGCGAATGGTCAGACCTCTGCACGGAGGTGGCACAGAGCGGTTTCACGGGAAGCCGCCTTCACGCCGGCAGGATGGAGCCGGCCCACGGGACAGGTGGAAAAGACGCATGGACCAGGACAAGCACACCGGGCTCCGGACCGGAGGCTGCCAGTGCGGGCAGATCCGATATGCCCTGACCGCGCCGGTCGTCGACCTCTATGTCTGTCACTGCCGGCAGTGCCGCCGGCAATCGGCTTCCGCGTTCGGGATTTCGGTGATCCTTCCGGCCGATGGGGTGCGCCTGCTCCAGGGGATTCCCGCCAGCTGGAGCAGGCCGACTTCGACCGGCGATACCCTGGAATGCGCCTTCTGCCCGACCTGCGGCAGCCGGCTTTGGCATCGCTCCGCCCGCGACGGGACGTTCAGCGTGAAGGGCGGCTCGCTGGACGAGCCGGTCGACCTCACCACCGCCAGCCACATCTGGACGGCCGAGAAGCTGCCGGGGGTGATCCTGCCGGAGCGGGCGGCCTGCTTCGACGGCGAGCCGCCCGCTCCTTCGCTCAAGTGACCCAGGCGATCCGCAGCAGGTTGGTGGCGCCGGGCGTCCCGAACGGCAGCCCGGCCGTGATCACGATGCAGTTGCCGGCCTGGGCGAAGCCTTCCTCCACCGCATAGCGGCGCGCCTTGTCGACCATCTCGTCGAGCGAATGGGCATCGCCGGTGAAGATCGGGTGGACACCCCAGGCCAGCGCCAGCTTGCGCGCCGTTCCCATCCGGGTGATCAGGCCGATGATCGGCCGGTCGGGCCGCTCGCGCGCTGCCCGCAGGGTGGTGGCGCCGCTGGTGGAATAGGTGACGATCGCCACCGCCTGCATGGTGTGGGCGACCTGGCCCGCCGCCAGGGTGATCGCATCGGCGGTGGTGCGCTGCGCCTCGGCGTGGAACGCGTCGAGATAGGTCCGGTAGAGCGGGTCGCGCTCTGTGGTCTTGATGATCCGGTCCATGATCTGGACCGCCTCGATCGGATAGTCGCCGGACGCGCTTTCGGCGGACAGCATCATGGCGTCGGCGCCGTCATAAACGGCGGTGGCGACGTCGGAAGCTTCCGCACGGGTCGGTGCCGGCGCCTTGATCATGCTCTCCAGCATCTGGGTCGCGACGATCACCGGCTTGCCCTGCTCGCGCGAGGCCCGGATGATCTTCTTCTGCAGGCCGGGCACCAGCTCGGGCGGCATTTCGACGCCCAGGTCGCCACGGGCGACCATGATGCCGTCGACCAGTTCCAGGATCTCGTCGAGCCGGTCGATCGCCTGGGGCTTCTCGATCTTGGCCATGATCGCGGCCCGGCCGACCACCAGCTTGCGCGCCTCGGCCACGTCCTCGGGGCGCTGCACGAAGCTCAGCGCCACCCAGTCGAAGCCCATGTCCATGCCGAACGCCAGGTCGTTCAGGTCCTTGGGCGTCAGCGCCGAGATCGGCAGCACCGCGTTCGGAACGTTGACGCCCTTGCGGTTGGACAAGGGGCCGCCGGTGACCGCGACGGTTTCCGCATAGTCGCTGCCGACCTTCTCGACCCGCAGGCGGATCTTGCCGTCGTCGAGCAGAAGGTCGGTGCCGGCCTTGAGCGCCTTGAAGATCTCCGGGTGGGGGAGCTGGACGCCCTGCTCGTCACCCGGGCCGCGGTTCAGGTCCAGGCGGAAGGGCTGCCCGGCGGTCAGGTTGACCTTGCCTTCGGCAAAGGTGCCGATCCGAAGCTTCGGGCCCTGCAGGTCGATCAGGCAGCTGATCGGCCGGCCGCGGTCCTTCTCGACAGCCCGCACGATGCGGAACCGCTCGGCATGGTCGTCATGGCTGCCATGGCTGAAATTGAACCGGAACACGTCCACGCCGGCCTTGGCCAGCTCGCGGATGCGCTGCTCGGTACTGCTGGACGGACCCAGCGTGGCCACGATCTTGGCGCAGCGTTCGCGACGCATGGTGCTTCCTCATGCCGTAAAGTCTGGCCCCTATAGCTTCGCCGGACTGCGATGTCATGACACGCCTGAACCTATTGTGGTTCAAGCCTGCATCCATCGCCGCCCGACGGCTGAGGACCGGGCTCGCCACCCGCGGCAAGTATTGTCTCCCAGGGGTGATCCTGCTAGCGCGATTGCAACCCCTGATTGATTTCTCTGCCGGAAATGGGCGGTGCCCGATGACCCTCCTGAAACTTGGCATCGTCAGCTTGCTTGGCCGCTCGCTCCTGGATGCCATCCTGCCGCCCCGCTGCCCGTCCTGCGGCGAGACGGTCGGGGAACAAGGCACTTTGTGTCCGGCCTGCTGGGCGAAGCTGCGGTTCATCGCGGAGCCTGCCTGCGAGCGCTGCGCTGTCCCCATCCTGCAGGCTCCGCCGGGTATAGTGGTGTGCCCGGCCTGTGTCATCAGCCCGCCGGCCTACGACCGTGCCCGGGCCGCCCTGCGCTACGATTCTGCGTCCGCCCCGATGATCCTGGCGATGAAGCATCGGGCAAAGCTGCAGGCGGTCCAGGCGTTCGGCGCCTGGATGACCCGGGCCGCAGCCGATTACCGGTCCGCCGACGGCCTCGTGCCGGTGCCTCTGCACCGGTGGAGGATGCTGCACCGAGGCTTCAACCAGTCATGCCTTCTCGCGCGCATGGTCGGCAGGACGATCGGGCTGCCGGTGCTGGACCAAGTACTGGTCCGGGTACGGGCGACGCCCAGCCAGCAGGGCCTGGGCGGAGTGGAGCGGGCGCGCAACATGGGACGCGGCGTGTTCGATGTCCCGGAGCGGCGGCGGAGCCTCGTGCAGGGACGGAAGTTGGTCCTGGTGGACGACGTCCTTACCACCGGGAGCACCCTGTCCGCCTGTGCCGAGGCTCTGCGTCGTGCCGGAGCCACAAACGTGGATGTCCTGGTCCTGGCAAGGGTGGTGCGAGGCGATCCGATGACCATATCGTCCATAGACTAGCCGCTGTCGGGCCGGGTGCTTCCCTCGATCCGGCAACGTGATCTTCGGAGTACTGGTTCAGCGATGCCCAAGGTCGAGATCTACACCACGCCCATTTGCCCCTACTGCATCCGCGCCAAGCGGCTGCTGGACCGCAAGGGCGTGGCCTATGAGGAGATCGACCTGTGGACCGATCCCGGCCGGCGGACCGAGATGCTCGGCCGCGCGGATGGCCGGACCACCGTGCCGCAGATCTTCATCGACGGCCGCGGCATCGGCGGCAGCGACGACCTGCATGCCCTGGACGCGGCCGGCAGGCTGGACGGCCTGCTGCAGCCCGGTGCGGACGAACCCGCCGGTCGTGCCTAGGCGCCGGTCCGTGATGCTGCCAGGAGCCGGGACGTGATCAAGTTCACCTTGCGCTGCGAGGCCGAGCACGAGTTCGAGGGATGGTTTCGCGATAACGCCGCGTTCGAGGAGCAGGCTGGCAAGGGTGTGCTTTCCTGCCCTGTCTGCGGCGATGGCCGGGTCACCAAGTCGATCATGGCGCCGGCTGTGCGCACATCGGAGAATGCCGCGGCAGCCCAGGCCGAGAAGAACGCGCGGATGGCGGCGGTCATGAAGCAGCTTCGGGCCGCCCATGAGCATGTCGAGAAGAACTTCGAGAATGTCGGCGAACGATTTGCCGAGGAGGCCCGCGCGATCCACTATGGCGACAAGGAGCAGCGCGATATCTTCGGGCAGACTACGCTTCAGGAAGCCAAGGAACTGCACGACGAAGGCGTGAGCTTCGGCTTCCTGCCGCCGCTGCCCAAGGCGGATGCGTAGCCCGAAAGCGGTGCCCGGAAGGACCTCGATGTCTTCGCCGGGCGAGCGACCAAGTCAGGACCGGCGGCAGCAATGCCGAAGCCGGTCCTTGTTCGTGGGCCATCACAACTCCCGCGGCACGGGCGCCAGGATGCGGGTCAGAGTTTGACCGCGCTGTACATCACGGCGCCTTTGATGAGGCCGAGGTTGAAGGCGCCGACCCCGTTGATGTGGTCCTTGGACCGGCTGAGCGTGCCATGGGTCAAGTCCATGCGAGCGCTAACGGTGCCAGCGGTCTGTAGATAGCCCTGATAGGTACAACTCGGCCCGCTGGTCGGTCGGACAAGACCGAAGACCTTGATGGGGAGGCCGCCCTGGCAGGTGGAGCGGTCTGCCGTGAACGCTCCGTTGGGCTTGATCTGGATGGTGCAGTTCCAGGAAAGCAACCCCTCGTTGCTGGAGGAGTTGAAGGTGAAATCCATCCCCGAAGAACCCGTGGAACTCGAAGAATAGTATCCGTAGTGGCTGGAGAAGAAGACCTGCCAGGTGCCGACGAGATCGCTCTGGCTGCAAGCGGCCATGGCCGGAGCGGCTGGTGCCAGACTGCCGAGGGACAGGCCAATCGCGGCCAGGCGCCGGATGGAGCGGTTCACATGCAACATAGACTATTCTCCGCGTGTGCGGTCACTTCATGCGTGGCTGCGTTCTGAGAGGCCCGGTCAGGTGCCTGCGATGGCATGACCCGGAGCCGACGGATCAGAGCTTGGTCGCATTGAAGATGACGATCCCCGTAGGCGCGGATCCTACCCCGTCGATATGATCCTTCGCGCGGTTCATGGCCCCGCGGCTGACCGCGATGCGCACGTTGCCGACCTGGTAGTATCCGTGAAGGATGCAGCCCGTGCCGATCATGCCGATCGTGCCGGACGCGCGCGTGTTGGCGCCAGCCTGGTCGGTACAAATCGAGTTCTGGTTGTTGATCTGGCCGTTGGGCTTGATGGAGAACGTGCAACGGTACCAGTAGGGCAGCGATTTGGCAGGCGCCAGGGGTGAGGAAGCCAGTGGGGAGATGAGGCTGTAGGCCTGCCACGTCCCGGCGACATCCGCTTGCGCGCAGGCTGCCAGCGCCGAGCCGGCCTGGCCTGCACCGACGACCACCGCAAGCGCGACCAGCAGCCGCCGCCCCCATACCGATCCACCCGACATGCGACATCCTCCACCCTGCACCAGCGCCGGGGTGCGCTGTTTTCCCACTCATTCTGCCGCTGCCTGATACTTGGCAAGACGAAAATAAGATTTACGGGCGGGTCTTATTCAGAGTTTCAGATTTTTTCTGGTGCTAGTGTGCAATTTCCTGGAAATGTCGTGGCAGCCCTGTGTTGGCTGACTGTCAGCAGCGTGCCGCCACCATCAGGTAGTTGACGTCCGGTCGGGGCGCATCGACGAAGCGGCCGGTGCCTGCTTCATAGCGAACCGATCGCACCTCCTGCACGGTCAGCCCCGCTGCCCGCACCATCCGGGCCAGTTCCGACGCTTTGACGAAGCGCCTCCAGTCGTGCGTCCCGGCTGGAAGCCAGCGCAGCAGATATTCTGCGGCCACAATCGCTTCCAGCCAGGCCCGGTTGGTCCGAGCCAGGGTCGACAGGACCAGGAGGCCGCCGTCCGCGACGCAGGCGGCCGCGGCACGGACGAACTCCGCCTGGTCCTCGCTATGCTCCACGACCTCCAGGGCAGTGACCAGGTCGAAACGCTGCCCGGACCGGACCACCTCCTCGACCGTGCCCGCCCGGTAGGTGATCGGCAGTTCCTGCCCCGCCGCATGCAACCTGGCGACCTCGATCACCTCCCTGGCCGGATCGATGCCGGTCACGCTGGCGCCGAGACGCGCCATCGGCTCGCAGAGGAGCCCGGCGCCGCAGCCGACATCAAGCAGGCTGCGGCCTTCCAGCGGCGCCCGCGCCTCCGGATCCACGCCGAAATGCCGGCAGGCCGCAGCGCGGATGGCGCCGATCCGCCAGGGATTGATCGCATGAAGGGGCGCCATGGGGCCGGAGGTATCCCACCACTCGTCCGCCAGCGCCGCGAACTTGCGGACCTCGAGCCGGTCGATCCCGGGTTGGGTCCGCTCCGTGTCGCCCTTGTTCTCGTGTCCTGCCCTGCGCTTCACGTCTTGGCTTTCCTTCAAGAGCAGATCCGCCGCTTCCGGCTTCTACCAGTTGTTTGTTCCGGGTTCTCCCGACCAGTGGAGCGACGGCGGGTGGGCTTGTGGTAGGCCGGCCGCATCAGTAAGAGAACCGCGTCCATCAAATCGTGGGATGACGTGGCTCGCATGCGACGTCGGCCGCTCCCACCCCACTCGAGAGCGTCGATCCTTGGCTCTGCTGGTTCAGAAGTATGGCGGCACGTCCGTCGCCGATCCAGATCGCATCCGGAACGTGGCGCGCCTCGTCAAACGGGCAGTCGACGCGGGCCATCAGGTCGCTGTGGTCGTCTCGGCCATGGCAGGCACCACCAATCAGCTGGTGAAATGGGTCGACGAGCTGGATGACGGGCATTTCGATCCCGCCGAGTACGATACCGTGGTGGCCGCCGGCGAGCAGATCACCAGTGGCCTGGTGGCGATCGCGCTCAACAAGCTTGGCGTGCCGGCCCGCTCGTTCCAAGGCTGGCAGATCCCGTTGGTGACCGAAGGGGGCCATGGCAAGGCCCGAATCGGCGAGATCCCGGCGGACAGCCTGAAAAGGACCCTGCAACTCGGGCATGTCGCGGTGGTCTCCGGCTTCCAGGGGGTCTCGCCCGAGGGGCGCATCGCGACGCTGGGGCGGGGCGGCTCGGACACGTCCGCCGTGGCGATCGCGGCCGCGATCGGCGCGGAGCGCTGCGACATCTATACCGACGTCGATGGAGTCTACACGACCGACCCCCGGATCAGCGACAAGGCCCGCAAGATCGACCGGATCACCTATGAGGAGATGCTGGAACTGGCCTCGCTGGGCGCCAAGGTCCTGCAGACCCGGTCGGTCGCGCTGGCGATGCAGTATCAGGTGAGGGTCCAGGTCCTCTCCAGTTTCGAAGACAAGCCCGGCACGCTGGTGGCCGGCGAGGACGAGATCATGGAAAGCAACATCGTCACCGGGATTGCGCACAGCAAGGACGAGGCGAAGATCACGCTCGCCGGGGTCAAGGATCAGCCTGGGGTCGCCGCGGCGATCTTCGGGCCCCTCTCGGAAGCCAACATCAATGTCGACATGATCGTCCAGTCGGTGTCCTCGGACGGGGCCACCACCTCGATGACCTTCACCGTGGGCAAGACGGACCTGGTCCGGGCCAAGTCGGTGCTGGACGGGCTGAAGAGCACGGTCGGGATCGAGCGCGTCGATGCCGACGGCAATGTCGTGAAAATCTCGGTGGTGGGCGTGGGCATGCGCAGCCATGCCGGCGTCGCGCACACCATGTTCCAGACCCTCGCGGCCCGCGGCATCAACATCCAGGCCATTTCGACCTCGGAAATCAAGGTCAGCGTGCTGATCGCGGCGGACTACATGGAACTTGCCATTCGCTCGCTGCATTCTGCCTATGGTCTGGACGCTACGTAACGTGACGATGCTGCCCTCCCATCCGCTGCTCGCCGCCGCCTCCGCCAGCGGTCGTCGCTTCCTGGGCTGCGAACTGGCGTTCATGGCCGGCGCGATGACCTGGGTCAGCGAGCGCAACCTGGTCACCGCGCTGGGCCAGGCTGGGGCGTTCGGGGTGCTGGCCTGCGGGGCGATGACGCCGGAGCGGCTGGACGAAGAGATCCAGGCGACCCAGGCGCTCTCCTCGGCGCCGTTCGGCGTCAACCTCATCGTCATGCATCCGGACCTGGCGAAGCTGGTCCAGGTCTGCCTGGACCGCAGGGTCACCCATATCGTGCTGGCCGGCGGGCTGCCGCAGAAGGACACGATCACGGCGATCAAGAAGGGCGGCGCCAAGCTGGTCTGCTTCGCGCCGACCCTGGCGCTTGCCAAGAAGCTGGTGCGTTCGGGCGCCGATGCGCTGGTGATCGAGGGCAGCGAGGCGGGCGGCCATGTGGGACCAGTCTCGACCTCCGTGCTGGCCCAGGAGATCCTGCCCTTCGTCACCGACGTGCCGGTGTTCGTGGCAGGGGGAATCGGCCACGGCGAGATGATCGCCGGCTACCTGCGCATGGGCGCTGCCGGGGTCCAGATGGGAACCCGCTTCGCCGCCGCCACCGAATCGATCGCCCACCCGGCGTTCAAGCAGGCCTTCGTGCGTGCCAGCGCCCGGGATGCGGTGACCTCGGTGCAGATCGATCCGCAGTTCAAGGTCATCCCGGTGCGGGGGCTGGCCAATGCGGGGACGCAGCGCTTCGCCGAGACCCAGGTCGAGGTGATCGCCTGCCACCGCCGGGGCGAGACCAGCTTCGAGGAAGCCTCCCTGCTGATCGAGCGGTTCTGGGCCGGCGCCCTGCGTCGGGCCGTGGTCGAGGGCAATGTCGAGCAGGGGTCGGTGATGGCTGGACAGAGCGTCGGCTTCGTCAAGGCGGTCGAGCCGGTCGCCGACATTCTGGCCGAACTGGTCGGGCAGACCGAGGCCGCGCTGGCGCGTGGCCTCCAGGCGGGCCCTGTGCCCGCAGCAGCGGAGTAGCGGCGGTGGCCCCGCGGCACGGGGCGGTCGACCCGTCCGCGGGCGACAAGCCGCGCAGCTACGATCAGTCCGCCGCATCCCGACGGCTCCTGCGCCGCCTGATCGAGGTCGCCGCGATCCCCCTGGAGCCGCAGCAGCGGCTCGACCGGGTCGTGCGGATGATCGCGACCGACATGGTGGCCGAGGTCTGCTCGGTCTACGCACAGCGCTCCGGGGACCTGCTGGAACTGTTCGCCACCGAGGGCCTTGCACCCAACTCGGTGCACCGGGTCCGCATGCGGGTCGGGGAGGGGCTGGTCGGCTCCATCGCGGCCACCGGCAAGGTGGTCAACACGTCCGACGCCCAGTCGCACCCGAACTTCCGGTATTTCCCGGAGACGGGGGAAGAAATCTACCACTCCTTCCTGGGCGTGCCGCTGCTGCGCTCCGGGCGGGTGGCGGGCGTGCTCACGGTGCAGAACCGGGCGCCCCGGAACTATTCCGACGACGAAGTCGAGGCGCTCGAGGTCATCGGCACGATCCTGGCCGAGATGTTCGCCTCGGGCGGCCTGGTCGACCTCAAGGTCTATGGCTACATCGCTGGGCTGCGCCGTGAGTCGGCACGGCTAGACGGCGTGCGGCTGGTCGAAGGCGTGGCGATCGGCCGGGCCTGGCTGCACGAGCCCAAGATCGTCATCAGCAAGCTGATCGCCGAGAACAGCGCCTCGGAGCTGGCGCGGCTGGACGTGGCGGTGGCCAAGTTCCGCGCCTCGATGGACGCGCTGGTCGAGAGCCCGGACCTTGGTACCGGCGAACATCGCGACGTGTTCGAGGCCCTGCGCATGTTCGCGCATGATCCCGGCTGGGTCCGCCGGATCCGCGAGACGATCGAGACGGGCCTGTCCGCCGAGGCGGCGGTGCGCCGGGTCCAGGAGGAGACCCGGCTCAAGCTGGGCCATGTCGCGGACCCCTATCTGCGCGAGCGGCTGCAGGACCTGGACGATCTGGCCAACCGGCTGCTCCGTCAGCTCACTGGGCAGACGCTGCACCACGACCCCTCCGATCTGCCGGCGGAAACGATCCTGATCGCCCGCAGCCTCTCGGCCGCCGACCTGATCGAGTACGACCGCACGAAGATCAAAGGGATCGTGCTGGAGGAGGGCTCCCGGACCGCGCACGTCACCATCGTGGCGCGGGCCCTGGACATCCCGATGCTCGGTCGCGTTGAAGGGGTCATGGCGGCGACCGATCCGGGCGACCTGATCGCGGTCGACGGGGACCATGGCCACGTCTTCCTGCGCCCGTCAGAAGACGTCGAGCAGTCCTTCGCCAACTCGATCCTGATCCGGGTCGAGCGGCGGCGGATCCTGGAGGCGCAGCGCAACCTTCCCTCGGTGAGCCTGGACGGTATCCGGATCGGCCTGTCGCTGAACGCCGCCTTCCTGATCGATCTGGCCCATCTGGACGAGAGCGGGGCGGAGGGAATCGGCCTGTTCCGCACCGAGCTGACCTTCATGAACCGGGCTCGCTACCCGGACCTGGAGGCGCAGACCGAGTATTACCGGAGCGTGATGGAAAAGGTGGGCGACCTGCCCATCCTGTTCCGCACCCTCGATGTCGGCAGCGACAAGCAGCTTCCCTACTGGCGCACGCCTGCGGAGGACAACCCGGCCATGGGCTGGCGGGCGATCCGGATGATGCTGGATCGGCCGGTCGTCTTGCGCGAGCAGCTCCGCGCCATGCTGCGCGCCGCGGACGGCCGTCCCCTCTGCGTCATGTTCCCAATGATCACCGAGGTGGCCGAGTTCGATGCGGCTCGCGCGCTCCTTGATCGGGAACTCGCTCGCCTGGATGCGGAGGGACGGCCGCGGCCCGTGAAGCTGGATGTCGGGGTCATGCTGGAGGTGCCCGCCCTGTTCTGGCAGCTTCCGGCGATCCTGCGACGGGTCGACTTCGTCTCGCTCGGCAGCAATGACCTGTTCCAGTTCATGTTCGCCTGCGACCGGGGCAACCCGCAGCTCACCGACCGCTATGACGTCCTCTCGCCGGGCCTCTTGAACTTCGTGCATGATCTCGTGCAGCGCTGCCGGGCGAGCGGCGTGCGGCTGTCGGTGTGTGGCGAGATGGCGAGCCGGCCGCTGGAGGCGCTGGCGCTGATCGGGCTGGGTGTGCGGCACCTTTCGGTCACCACCGCGGACCTGGCGCCAGTCAAGGCGATGCTCAGATCGGTCGAGATCGGGCCATTACACACTTATCTTACGAGTTTGCTGGAAGTTTCCGACCACTCGCTGCGTCGACGACTGCAGGCTTACGCCCAGGATCACCAGGTAGTGTTGCCGCCGGGTGTCTATCGCCCCTGAAGTGTGAGTCTCCTCGGGGTTTCCGGCTGGTCTGTTTCTTTGGTTTGGTTGCCGATTTCTGCTATTTCTTCTTCCGAACCGCCCCTCCAGCGTGACCGAGGTCGATCCCGACCCATGTCTCCAGGATCCGTTTCCATCGACAAGATCAACGGCCCCGGTGGCGAGGATGCCGCCACACTGATCGGCCGGGAACTGCGGGCTGCCAGGCAGCGGCGCGGGGAGGATCTCTACGACGTCGCCGAGCTCCTGCGGATCAAGCCGTCCTACCTGTTCGCGCTCGAGGAGGGGGACCATGGCACGATGCCGGGCCTGCCCTACCTCTCGGGCTTCCTGCGCAGCTACGCGGATCATCTGGGGCTGGATGGCCAGCGGCTGGTCCGGCGGCTGAAGGCGGGTCGACCGGCTTCCATGGAGGGAACGACCGGGATGCGCCCGATGCCGGTCCCCAGGGAGGAACGGCGTCCGTTGCTGGTCGCCGTGCTGGCGGCTCTGGTGCTGGCTGGCTCGGGCTATGGCGGCTGGTCCTACCTGAGCAGCCAGATCTCGACGCCGGTCGACATCGTCGACGAGGAGCCGCCGTCCCCGCCGCCCGTCGTGGTGACCACGCCGCAGCCGACCGAGCTCGCAATCGTGCCGGCTCCGGTCGCACCGGAACCGTCCGCGCAGCCCGAAACCAGTCTGGCTGCCGTTGATGCACCGTCCCCACCTGCGGATGCCGTGGCCGTCGTGGAGGGAGGCGCCTTCCAGGCGGGGGGAGCGACGGAGGTCGCGATCGGTATATCGCCCGCACAGCCTGCCGCTGTCGCCCAGGCGCCTGCGCCTCCGGTGGCGGACGAACGCCCGGCCATGGGCGTGGGGGCCGCGATCGCCAGCGAGGCCAGGGTCGTTCTGGTCGCGACCGAACCAGCCTGGATCCAGATCCGCTCGGCCGACCGGCAGTTCTCCCGCAGCCGGCTGATGGAGGCGGGCGAGCGGTTCTTGCTGCCGGAGCGCACCGACCTGGCCCTTTGGACCGGGAATGCCGGCGGGCTGCAGGTCATGGTGGACGGGATCGAGCTAGCTCCGCTTGGGGCGCGGGGGGCTGTTCTGAAGAACATTCCCCTCGATCCGGCAGCGCTGAAGGCCCGCTCCGTTCCACGATGATGGTGGCAGGACAGGGCGACAGCGGCCGGAGAGCCGTTGGATCGTGACACGGGCCGGTCGTCTGGGCTATCCCCGCCGCACGTAACGCAAGCCGGGACCGGTTCCGCTCATGGTGGCTTTGGGCCAGATCGTTCGTCATCGCACTCATGCCGTGGACGTGGGCGGAATCGCCGTGGGCGGCGGCGCACCAATCGTCGTGCAGTCGATGACCAACACCGACACCGGCGACGCCGACTCCACCACCCGGCAGATCATCGAACTGGCGAAGGCCGGCTCGGAGATCGTGCGGATCACCGTCAACGATGACGCCGCCGCCAAGGCAGTGCCAGCGATCGTGGAGCGGTTGCGGCTCCTGGGATGGGACACCCCGATCGTGGGCGACTTCCATTTCAACGGTCACAAGCTTCTGGCCGACCATCCCGAGATGGCCATGGCCCTGGCAAAGTACCGGATCAACCCGGGCAATGTCGGGTTCGGCAAGAAGCGCGACATCCAGTTCGAGCAGATGATCGAGGCGGCGCTGCGCTATGGGAAGCCGGTGCGCATCGGGGTCAACTGGGGTTCGCTCGACCAGGAGCTGGCGACCGGCCTGATGGACGCCAATGCCCGCCGGTCCGACCCGCGTCCGGCAGACGACGTGATGCGCGAGGCCATGGTGATCTCGGCGCTCCAGTCGGCCGAGCGCGCCGAAGCGCTGGGCCTGCCCTCCGATCGCATCATCATTTCCACCAAGCTCAGCCGCGTCCACGATCTGGTGGCGGTCTACAAGGACCTGGCACGGCGCTCGAACTACGCGCTGCACCTGGGCCTCACCGAGGCCGGCATGGGCACCAAGGGCATCGTCGCCTCGGCTTCCGCCCTGTCCTTGCTGCTGACCGAGGGGATCGGGGACACGATTCGCGCCTCGCTCACCCCGCGCCCCGGCGAGAGCCGGGCGCGCGAGGTCGAGGCCTGCAAGGAAGTGCTGCAGGCGCTCGACCTGCGCCAGTTCGCGCCCGCGGTGACCGCCTGTCCTGGCTGCGGCCGGACGACCTCGACGCTGTTCCAGGAGTTGGCGCTGTCGATCCAGACCTGGCTGGATGAGCAGATGCCCGTCTGGAAGGCCAGCCATCCGGGCGTCGAGACCATGAAGGTCGCGGTGATGGGCTGCATCGTGAACGGCCCCGGCGAAAGCAAGCATGCCGATATCGGCATCTCGCTGCCGGGCTCGGGCGAAAACCCATCAGCACCTGTGTTCATCGACGGCGAGAAGCGCCATACCTTGCGCGGCCCGACGATCGCCGAAGAGTTCCAGGCGATCGTGCAGGCCTATGTCGAGCGCCGCTACGGGCGGCGCGACGCCGCCTGATTTCTTCCCGTCTTTCCGAGAGTTCTGAACAGCGATGAGCGACCTGCGCCCCGTCCGCGGCACCCACGATCTCCTGGGCGAGGACATGCTGCGCCATCGTCACGTCCATGAGACGGCGCGCAGCCTGTCGGCCCGATACGGGTTCTCCGAGATCGAGACGCCGATCTTCGAGTTCACCGACATCTTTGCCCGCACGCTCGGCGATACCTCCGACGTCGTGACCAAGGAGATGTACACCTTCACCGATCGGGGCGGCGACCAGCTGACCCTCCGGCCGGAGAACACCGCGGGCGTAGCCCGGGCGTTCATCACCAACGGGCTGCAGCAGTCCCTGCCGGTGAAACTGTTCTATCATGGCCCGATGTTCCGCTACGAGCGGCCCCAGAAGGGACGCATGCGCCAGTTTCACCAGATCGGCGTTGAGATCCTGGGTGCCGCCGAGGCGATGGCGGATGTCGAGGCGATCGCTCTGGGCGCCCATGTGCTGGACGAGCTGGGCGTGCTGTCGAAGACCGTGCTGCACCTGAACAGCCTGGGCGACCCGGAGAGCCGGCTGGCCTACCGTGAGCGGCTGGTCGCCTATCTGCGCGACCATGAAGCGACCCTGTCCGAGGACAGCCGGACCCGCCTGCATAAGAATCCGCTGCGGATCCTGGACAGCAAAGACGAGGGCGACCGGGCGGTCGTCGCAAACGCGCCGCTGATGGCGGACAGCCTGAACCAGGCCTCCCGGGACTTCTTCCAGGCCGTGACGGACGGCCTGGAGGCTCTTGGGATCGGCTACCAGCTCGACCCGCGGCTGGTCCGTGGCCTGGACTACTACAGCCACACGGCGTTCGAGTTCGTCACCTCCCACCTGGGAGCGCAGGGTACCGTCCTGGGTGGCGGCCGCTATGACGGACTGATCCGCAGCATGGGTGGTCCGGAGATGCCCGGCATCGGTTGGGCAGCCGGTGTCGAGCGGCTGGCGGCCCTGATCGAGGCGCCGCCGGCGGAGATCCGGCCCCTGGCGATCGTGCCGATCGGGCCGGCGGCGGAGAAAGCTGCCTGGCAGCTTGCTGCGGATCTCCGGCGGGCCGGGCACTCCGTGGAACTCGCCTACAAGGGCAAGCCCGCCCAGCGCATGAAGCGCGCCGACCGCCTGCAGGCGCGGCTGGCCCTGTTCCTGGGCGAGGACGAGTTGGCCGCTGGCGTGGTGAAGCTGCGCGACCTGACGACCGGCCAGGAGCGCAGTGTGTCGCGCGAGTTGCTACTGGGCGAACTCAACCACTCGGCGTGACACGCGAGGTTTGACATTGCCCTGACGCTTCGCTGACGTAGGTGGTCCTCCGACAAGGGCCACCAATGCGTTGAACGGCACCGAAACACTTCTGCACCTGCTGGGTGGCGTGGCGCTCCTGCTCTGGGGCGTGCGCGTGGTCCGGACCGGAATGACGCGGGCCTTCGGGGCAGGCTTGCGCCACTTCCTGGGCGCATCGGTCCAGAACCGGTTCGCCGGATTCGCGGCTGGCCTGGGCGTCACCATGCTGCTGCAGTCGTCCACCGCGACCTCGGTGCTGGCCTCCTCGTTCGCCGCGCGCGGCATCATGGAGACCGGCCCGGCCCTGGCGGTGATGCTGGGCGCCGATGTCGGCACGGCCCTGATCAGCCTGCTGCTGTCGTTCCGGATCTCCTGGCTGGCCTATCTTTTCCTGTTCCTCGGCGTCGCCGTCTTTCTCGGCAGCGAGCATGTCCGTGCGCGCAACATTGCCAGGGTCGGCATCGGGCTGGGTCTCATCCTTCTGGCGCTCAAGGAGATCGTGCTGGCTGCTGGCCCGTTGGCGGCTTCGCCCGTCATGGGCGAGGTGATGGCAGCCCTGGCGGATACTCCCCTTGTCGGCTTCCTGCTTGCCGCCCTCTTGACCTGGTTGCTGCATTCCAGCCTGGCCGTCGTGCTGCTGGTGGCCTCCCTAGCAAGCAGCGAGGTCGTGCCGCTGGCCCTGGCCATGGCCCTGGTGCTGGGCGCCAATGCAGGGGGTGGGCTGGTGGCCGTCATGCTCACCTCGCGGGCGCCGCCGGCGGGCCGCCGGGCCCCGATCGGCAACCTGGCGAGCCGGGCCGGCATGGCGCTCCTGCTGCTGCCCTTCGTGGAGCAGATCCCCCCGATCGCCGGAAGCATCGGTGCGCCGGGCATGGTGACGATCGCCGCTCATATCGGCTTCAATCTTCTGCTGGCCCTGGTGTTCCTGCCGCTGACCGGACCCCTGGCCCGGCTGATGTCCCGGCTGATGCCCGAGCAGCCCAATGCTGCCGATCCTGGCGCCGCGCGCTTCCTTGAGCACGACGCGCTGGATACGCCTTCCGTGGCGCTTGCCTCGGCCGTGCGCGAGACGCTGCGCGTCGGCGAGGTGATCCAGACGATGCTGCGTGGGGTCACGGAGGTCCTCCGCACCGATGACCCGCGGCTGGTCCAGCAGATCCGCGATCAGGACGATGTGGTCGACCGGCTGCATGAGGCGATCAAGAACTACCTCACCGAGCTTGGCCAGCGTGAGCTGGATCGCAAGGAAGGGGCGCGGCACATCGAGATCCTGACCTTCGTCACCAATCTTGAACATGTCGGCGACATCATCGACAAGAACCTGATGGACCTTGCGGCCAAGAAAATCCGCAACCGCACGCAGTTTTCCGTGGACGGCATGAAGGAGATCGAGGCGTTCCACGGCGAGATCCTGCGCGACATGGAACTGGCCTTCGCTGTGTTCCTTACCTCCGAAATCGGTGACGCGCGCCGGTTGTTTGCCGCGAAGTCGAGAATACGTGACCTGGAACGGCGCTACACCGAGAGTCACTTGGCCAGGCTGATGACCGGCCGACTCGACACCCGGGACAGTTCCAGCCTTCATTTGGATGTCATGCGCGACCTCAAGCGTATCCATGCCCATGTCGTCGCCGTGGCGTATCCTATCCTGGAGCGGCAGGGAGAACTCGCCGCGAGCCGGCTGCGCGCGCGGGATGTCGACGAGGTGCCCGACCAGGAGCGTCTGCCGACTTGACCCGCCGGGCTGGCTCGTCGACAGGAGGGTCCCGTCACTCCAGCCCGCGATCGACATGGCAGCCAAGCTCGACCTCGACCCGATCCTCGCCCGCCGGCAAGAGCTGGAAGCGCTGCTGGCCGAACCCGGCCGCAGCGACATCGTCCAGCTTGCCCGGGAACTGTCCGATCTGCGCCCGGTGACGGAGGCGATCGACGCCTTCCGCCATGCCGAGGCCGAGGTCGAGAGCCTGGAGGTGATGCTGGACGATGCGGAGATGCGCGAACTCGCCTGGGCTGACCTGCCCGAGGCGCGCTTGCGGCTGGACGCCACGGAACGGGCCCTGCGTCTGGCGCTCCTGCCCAAGGATGCCGCGGACGACCGCAGCGCGATCCTGGAGATCCGCGCCGGGACCGGCGGCGAGGAGGCCGCCCTGTTCGGCGGCGACCTGTTCAAGATGTACCAGCGCTACGCGGCGCTGCAGGGCTGGAAGTTCGAGGTCCTGAGCGAGAGCGAGACCGATCTTGGCGGACTGAAGGAAGTCTCCGTGGCGGTGGAGGGCCAGGGTGTCTTCGCCAGGCTGAAGTTCGAATCGGGGGTGCACCGGGTTCAGCGGGTGCCGGTGACCGAGGGGGGAGGCCGCATCCATACCTCGGCCGCTACCGTGGCAGTTCTGCCGGAAGCGGAGGAGGTCGACGTCAAGATCGACGACAAGGACCTGCGCATCGACGTGCTGCGTGCCTCCGGCGCCGGCGGGCAGCATGTCAACCGGACCGAGAGCGCGGTGCGGATCACGCATCTGCCGAGCGGGATCGTCGTGTTCCAGCAGGACGAACGCTCGCAGCACCGCAACAAGGCCCGGGCGATGAAGATCCTGCGCGCCCGCCTGTTCGACCAGGAACGCGCCCGGGCCGACCAGGAGCGCTCGGCCGATCGCAGGGAGCAGATCGGGTCCGGCGACCGCTCTGAACGGATCCGCACCTATAATTTCCCCCAGAACCGGGTCACCGATCACCGGATCGACCTGACCCTCTATGCGCTGGACGAGGTGATCGCCGGCCCCGGTCTCGGCCGGTTCGTCGAGGCGCTGGTGGCCGAGGATCAGGCCCGCAAGCTGGCGCAGCTGGAGTGACCACGCTCGCCCAGGCGCTGCGGGCCGCAGCGGGGCAGCTGGCCGCCGCCGGCATCGAGGCGCCCAGGCGGGAGGCGATGCTGCTGGTGGAACTCGCCACCGGGTGGAGCCGGACCCAGCAGCTGGTGAACAAGCAGGCTCCCCTGACCCCGACCCAGGCGGACCGGCTTTCCCGCTTGGTCGAGCGGCGCACGGCGCGCGAGCCGTTCGCCTACCTGGCCGGTCTGCGGGAGTTCTATGGCCGTCCCTTCCAGGTCGGGCCGGGCGTGCTGGTGCCGCGCCCGGAGACCGAGATCCTGATCGACACCGCGCGGGAAGTGTTCCCCGACCCGGAGGCACACCTGCGGATCCTCGATATCGGCGTGGGCTCCGGCTGCATTCTCCTCACCCTCCTGGCGGAGTTCCCGTCCGCCAGCGGCGTCGGCGTCGACCGGAGCAGGACAGCGCTCGAATATACCCGGAAGAACGCCGCAGCCCTGCGAGCCGAAGAAAGGCTTGATCTGTTCGAGAGCGACTGGGGAGGGGCGATCCATGGAGCCTTCGACCTGATCGTTTCCAACCCGCCCTATGTCGATGCCGGCGACCTCGCCTTGCTGGAGCCGGAACTGGCCTGGGAACCGGGAGAGGCATTGTCGCCCGGAGCGGATGGGACAGCGTCCTATCGGGCGATGACCCCTGACCTCTTGCGCCTGCTGGCACCTGGCGGGGTGGTCCTGCTGGAAATCGGCCAGGGCCAGGACGTCCCATTGTCCGACTGGTTCGGCCAGCATGATCTCGATGTCGTGGTGCGGCCGGATCTGGCAGGAATTGGCCGCTGTCTCGTGCTGACACGCCCATCAACCGCGTCCTGACCTGCATCGTGGCGAGGCTGGTCGAGCTGGAACGGTAGCTTCTCTCCGTTTTCAAGATCTTGCGCTGGATCAACGACGTCCCACCTCGATCATCAATACGGTGCGGGTGCTTCTGAGGTAAGGCCCGCGACCGATGGCTTGCCCGGGATACGGGGAGCCTTTGATGGAGGTGTCCGATGGACTTTGAAAAATACACTGACCGCGCCAAGGGCTTCGTGCAGTCCTCCCAGTCGCTGGCCTTGCGCGAGGGGCACCAGCGCCTTTTGCCGATTCACCTGCTCAAGGTGCTGCTGGACGACGAGGAAGGCCTGGCCGCCAACCTGATCCGGGCTGCCGGCGGCGACCCGAAGGTCGCCCTGCGCGATACCGAGCTGTCGCTTGGCCGACTGCCCAAGGTGGAGGGGCCCGGCGCGGGACAGGTCGGTCTTTCCCCTGAGCTGGCCAAGCTGTTCGACCAGGCCCAGACTCTCGCGAAGAAGGCGGGCGACGGCTATGTCACGGCCGAGCGGCTGCTCCTGGCGCTGGCGATTTCCGATCCGGAAGCATCGAAGATCCTGAAGGGTGCGGGCGTCACGCCGCAGGCGCTCAACGGCGCGATCGAGCAGATCCGCATGGGCCGCAAGGCCGACAGCGCCTCCGCCGAGAACCAGTATCAGGCGCTGGAGAAGTACACCCGCGATCTGACCGCGGCCGCCCGCGAGGGCAAGCTGGATCCGGTGATCGGGCGGGACGAGGAGATCCGCCGGGTCGTGCAGGTGCTCTCGCGGCGGACCAAGAACAATCCGGTGCTGATCGGCGAGCCCGGTGTGGGCAAGACCGCCATTGCCGAAGGCCTTGCCACCCGGATCGTGAACGGCGACGTGCCGGAAAGCCTGAAGGACCGCAAGCTCCTGTCGCTGGACCTCGGCGCCATGGTCGCCGGGGCCAAGTACCGGGGCGAGTTCGAGGAGCGGCTGAAGGGCCTGCTCAGCGAGCTGGCCCATGGCGAGGGCGACGCGATCCTGTTCATCGACGAGCTGCACACCCTGGTGGGTGCCGGCAAGGCGGAAGGGTCGATGGACGCTTCCAACATGCTGAAGCCGGCCCTGGCGCGCGGTGAACTGCACTGCGTGGGCGCCACCACGCTCGACGAGTACCGCAAGCACATCGAGAAGGACGCGGCGCTGGCCAGGCGCTTCCAGCCGGTGATGGTCGCCGAGCCGGACGTGGCCGACGCGGTATCGATCCTGCGCGGGCTGAAGGAGAAGTACGAGCTCCATCACGGCGTGCGCATTACCGATGGCGCCATCGTGGCGGCCGCGACCATGTCGAACCGCTACATCACCGATCGCTTCCTGCCGGACAAGGCGATCGACCTGATCGACGAGGCGGCGGCGCGCAAGCGCATGGCGATCGACAGCAAGCCCGAGGAACTGGACGAGCTGGACCGGCGCATCCTGCAGTTGGAGATCGAGAAGGCCGCGCTGCAGAAGGAGAGCGATCAGGCGTCCAAGGACCGGCTGGCCAAGCTCGACAAGGAGCTGGATGGGCTGAAGAAGACCTCGGCCGACATCACCGCGCGCTGGCAGTCGGAGAAGGAGAAGCTGGCCTCGGCCACCAAGCTCAAGGAACAGCTGGAGCAGCTGCGCAACGAGCTGGCGATCGCCCAGCGCAAGGGCGACTTCGAGCGCGCCGGCAAGCTCGCCTATGGCGACATCCCGGCGGCCGAGAAGAAGCTGGCCGAGGCGCAGGCCGCGGAAAGCCGCCCCCTGGTGGCCGAGGAGGTGACGGAGAGCGACATCGCCCATGTGGTGTCCCGTTGGACCGGCATCCCCGTCGACAAGATGCTGGAGGGCGAGCGGGAAAAGCTGCTGCAGATGGAGGACAAGCTGGAGACCCGGGTGGTGGGCCAGCATCCGGCGGTCGAGGCGGTCGCCAAGGCGGTGCGCCGCGCCCGCGCCGGCCTGCAGGACCCGAGCCGGCCGATCGGCAGCTTCCTGTTCCTCGGGCCGACCGGGGTGGGCAAGACCGAGCTGTGCAAGGCGCTGGCATCTTTCCTGTTCGACGACGAGCAGGCGATGATCCGGATCGACATGTCCGAATACATGGAGAAGCACAGCGTCAGCCGGCTGATCGGCGCACCGCCCGGCTATGTCGGCTATGACGAGGGCGGGGCGCTCACCGAGGCGGTACGGCGGCGGCCCTACCAGGTGATCCTGTTCGACGAGGTCGAGAAGGCGCATCCGGATGTGTTCAACGTGCTGCTGCAGGTCCTGGACGACGGCAGGCTGACCGATGGCCAGGGGCGCACGGTCGACTTCCGCAACACCATCATCGTGCTCACCAGCAACCTGGGCTCGGAGTTCCTGGCGGCACTGCCGGACGGCGCGCCGGCCGAGGATGCCCGCGCGCAGGTGATGGCGGTGGTCCAGGCGAGCTTCCGGCCGGAGTTCCTGAACCGCCTGGACGAGATCATCCTGTTCAACCGGCTGGGCCGCGCCCAGATGGGCGGGATCGTCCGGATCCAGCTGCAGCGCCTGGAGAAGCTCTTGGCCGACCGGCGGATCATGCTGGACATCGACGAGGCGGCGATCGCCTGGCTTGCCGAGGCGGGCTACGATCCGGTCTATGGGGCTAGGCCGCTCAAGCGGGCGATCCAGCGCCACCTGCAGGATCCGCTGGCGACAGCCGTCCTCGAAGGACGGATCCAGGATGGCGAGCGCGTCCGGATCGGCGCGGGCGAGGGCGCCCTGTCGATCACGCCGGAAGGGCTTGCCATGGCCGCCTGACCAAGGCGGAGCGTCCAGACAGCCAAAGGGCCGCCCGGTCAGGCCGGGCGGCCCTTTTTTTGTGCTCGGATCGGGAGGTCGCCCTATCCCTGCTTCTGGGCCACCATGGCCGGTTCGGCCAGGTCCCGGCGCAGGCGGTCGAGCCGCTGCCGCTCTGCCTGGAAACGAGCCAGTTCGGCCCCGCCCAGTTCCTCGGCCACGTTCTGCTTCACCTCCATCGGGTTGATCTGCTTGCCGTTCTTCAGGACCTCGTAGTGCAGGTGCGGGCCGGTGGAGAGGCCGGTGGAACCGACATAGCCGATCACCTCGCCCTGCCGGACCCGGCTGCCGACCTTCAGCTGCTTGGCGAAGCGGCTCATATGGGCGTAGGCGGTAGCATACTCGCCGTTGTGCTGGATCCGGATGTAGTTGCCATAGCCGCGATTGCGGCCGCGCACCTCGATGACGCCGTCACCGGCAGCGAAGATCGGCGTGCCGGGTCGTGCCGCGAAGTCGGTCCCCTTGTGCATCCGCGAATAGCCCAGCACCGGGTGGCGGCGCATGCCGAAGCCGGAACTCAGCCGCGCCCCGTCGATCGGCGTGCGCAGGAGCGACTTGCGCACCGACTTGCCGTCGGCGTCGTACCAGGCGACCGTTCCGTCCTTGCCCTTGAAGCGGTAGAGGATGAGGTCGCGCCCACCGGTGACCAGACGGGCAAAGCTGATCCCGTCATAGCGGCTGGCGCGGCCATCGGAGGTGCTGAGCCGGTCGTAGATCACCTCGAAACGGTCGCCGTCCTGCAGGTCCCGCTGGAAGTCGACGTCCCAGGACAGGAGGCGCACGAAGCGCATGATGGTTTCTGCCGTCATCCCGGCGGCACGGGCGCTGTCGTAGAGGCTGCCCCGGATGTCGCCGGCGGCGAGAATGTCTTCGCGATCCAGGGTGAGCTGGACCGTTTCGGCCACGAAGCTGCCTTCGTCGCTGCGCTGGACCTTGAGTTCCTCGGCGAAGGCCACCGGGATGGTCAGCCCTTTCAGGGGCATCGTCTCGTCGTCGCTGTCGATCTCGACAGACACCCTGTCCCCGACCCTAAGCTGGCGCGGATCGTACATGTCCTTCAGGGCGGCAATGGCGGCATGCGCATCGGCGCCGACCGCACCGGCCCGCATCAGGATGTCGATCAGGGTGTCGCCTTTCTCGACGTCGACCTCCAGCACGCCGACTTCCGGCGGCAGAAGCTGCTCTGGGGCCGCCGTGGCGGCATCGCCGGCATCCGGGTCAATCTGGTCGAGAGCCCAGTCCCTCGGCCACTCCCTGTCCTGCCGGGCTACTGCGGCCACCGGGGTGGCGGCGGGCGGGCTGCCGCTTCGGGCCGGCTCGGCGAACAGGACAGCGGCGGCCAGCTCGGGCGGCGTGACGACGGCGGGTGGTGTCGGCGGCGGGACGATCTGGGTGACGGCGTCGTCGCCGCTCCTGCCCATCAGATGGAAGGTGACGCCGGCGACCCCGAACCCGGCAGTGAAGGCCAAACCGGCCGCGGCGGCGAGGGGCGCCCAGCGGGTGCGCGGACGGGAGGCCTTGGGTGAACGCAACGCTATTTCCCTCCCATAGCGGGGCATCCCCCTTTGTTGGATCAAGCCGGTCCGCTACCGGCTGGAGCCGTGCGGGGCCGGCTCCTTCGATCCGGCCACCTGCACCCCTCATCGTATCAAGATGATAGTGGGACCATGCGGAGGGCAGGGGGCCCTGTCAACCGATCGAAGCCGGGCTCATGGACGTGCCGGATCATCGGGATCCCGAACAGGATCCGCCGCCCCCGGCATGGGCCCGACACCGGCCCCTCCAAGGGAACCAGACAGGCTCCGACGGAGTTGCCGAAGGTAGAATGACTTCCGTCGGAACTTTCTCACAAAAACCTTGTTGACGCATTCACTGGTTGGTCCTAGAACCCGGCTCACGAAGCGCGGCGGGGTGCTGGGCGGCGGGGATGGCCTGCTGCCTGGTGGTTTAGCCGGGTTTTGGTGAAGATTTCGGCCTGGTCTGTTGGGATTGGGTGGCGGCCTGGAAGGGCTGCCCGATGGTCGTCTGGTTGAGGCTGGGCGGTGGTCGGCGGGTTGTTGTTTGACATCGTTGGTTGGTGGAGCGCTTTTTAGAAAAAGCGTTTTGGAGGGATGTGCGGGCGGCGTCCTCTGGTCTGGCTGACTTTGGTTGGCTGGCTGGGTGGGGATGATCGTCTGGTACATCTTGGTGTTCATTGGAAACTTCTTCGGAGGTTCTGATGGGTACCTTGCGTATGCCTAGATGGTCAGCGATCAAGCTGAGAGTTTGATCCTGGCTCAGAACGAACGCTGGCGGCGCGCCTAACACATGCAAGTCGGACGCACTCGCAAGAGTGAGTGGCGGACGGGTGAGTAACACGTGGGAACCTGCCCTGGGGTCTGGGATAGCTGCGGGAAACTGCAGGTAACACCGGATACGCACGGGAGTGGAAAGTTCACGCCCTGGGATGGGCCCGCGTCGGATTAGGTAGTTGGTGGGGTAACGGCCTACCAAGCCTGCGATCCGTAACCGGTCTGAGAGGATGATCGGTCACACTGGGACTGAGACACGGCCCAGACTCCTACGGGAGGCAGCAGTGGGGAATCTTGGACAATGGGGGCAACCCTGATCCAGCGACGCCGCGTGGGTGATGAAGGCCTTCGGGTCGTAAAGCCCTTTTGCCGGGGAAGATGATGACGGTACCCGGAGAAGAAGCACCGGCTAACTCTGTGCCAGCAGCCGCGGTAAGACAGAGGGTGCTAGCGTTGTTCGGAATTACTGGGCGTAAAGGGCGCGTAGGCGGCTCGTTTAGTCGGGTGTGAAATCCCGGGGCTCAACCCCGGAACTGCATTCGATACTGGCGGGCTTGAGACCGAGAGAGGTGGGTGGAATACCCAGTGTAGAGGTGAAATTCGTAGATATTGGGTGGAACACCGGTGGCGAAGGCGGCTCACTGGCTCGGATCTGACGCTGAGGCGCGAAAGCGTGGGGAGCAAACAGGATTAGATACCCTGGTAGTCCACGCCCTAAACGATGTGTGCTAGATGTCGGGGGACTTGTCTCTCGGTGTCGGAGTTAACGTTTTAAGCACACCGCCTGGGGAGTACGGCCGCAAGGTTAAAACTCAAAGGAATTGACGGGGGCCCGCACAAGCGGTGGAGCATGTGGTTTAATTCGACGCAACGCGCAGAACCTTACCAACTCTTGACATGGCCGTTAAAGCTGCTGAGAGGCAGTGTCCCGCAAGGGGGCGGTTACAGGTGCTGCATGGCTGTCGTCAGCTCGTGTCGTGAGATGTTGGGTTAAGTCCCGCAACGAGCGCAACCCTTGTCCGTAGTTGCCATCAGGTTGGGCTGGGCACTCTACGGGGACTGCCGGTGACAAGCCGGAGGAAGGTGGGGATGACGTCAAGTCCTCATGGCCCTTACGAGTTGGGCTACACACGTGCTACAATGGTGGTGACAGAGGGCAGCCAGGTCGCGAGGCCGAGCAAATCCCTAAAAGCCATCTCAGTTCGGATTGCACTCTGCAACTCGAGTGCATGAAGGTGGAATCGCTAGTAATCGCGGATCAGCACGCCGCGGTGAATACGTTCCCGGGCCTTGTACACACCGCCCGTCACACCATGGGAGTTGGTTCGACCTTAAGCCGGTGAGCTAACCTCGCAAGAGGGGGCAGCCGACCACGGTCGGGTCAGCGACTGGGGTGAAGTCGTAACAAGGTAGCCGTAGGGGAACCTGCGGCTGGATCACCTCCTTTCTGGACCCTCGATGTCGGGCATCTCACGGACTGCCCGGGGTCGCTGAGGTCGATACAGCCGGCGCAAGTCGGCAAAGCAAAGTCCCATGCGGAAGTTCGCTTCTGCGGGGCGCCGTCCGCACATCCCTCCAGATGAAGACAATCCTGAGTTCGGGCCCGTAGCTCAGTCGGTTAGAGCGCACCCCTGATAAGGGTGAGGTCGGCCGTTCGAATCGGCCCGGGCCCACCATTCCCCGCCAGGCGACTGGCGGTGGATGGACAGGATGTCTTCATGCGCGACGGATGAAGTGCTCCATGACCGGATCATGGCCCCTTGGGGCCTGGTCCTGATGGTCGTTCCCGGGCGTTGGCCCGGCGGACGTTCTGTTTATCATCGTATGGTGTTGTGTTTGATGACTGTGTGACCGCTCGGACGGTCGGTGCAGGTGGAATAGCCTGTTCCGGTGGTTCGAGTTTGGGACGCACGGGATGCTCAATCAAACTCCCGATCGCAAGCGATCGGGGGGTGTGGAAGAACTTGCCGGTCGTCTCTCACGACCGGTGGGGCTCTGCCGCAGCGAAGGGCACGTGATCTTGTCAGGCTCGAGGATCTGAAGCTGTTGGTTGGATCCGGTGCAAACCGGGCTCAAGCAGGCCGAAGGCCGATAGCCCAGCAAGAAGACAACACGGGTCGGTCGCTGTTGTGGGGTGGAGAAGAGGTAATCAAGGGCATCTGGTGGATGCCTTGGCGTCGAGAGGCGATGAAGGACGTGGCACGCTGCGATAAGTCTGGGGAAGGTGCGAGCAACCGTTGATCCCAGAATCTCCGAATGGGGAAACCCACCGCACGTGTGCGGTATCCGTCACTGAATCCATAGGTGGCGGAAGCGAACCCGGGGAACTGAAACATCTAAGTACCCGGAGGAAAGGACATCAACCGAGACTCCGTTAGTAGTGGCGAGCGAACGCGGATCAGGCCAGTGGCCTGTTGGAACGAACCGGAAGCGCATGGAATGGCGCGCCATAGCGGGTGACAGCCCCGTACGGGTAGAGCTTCCAACAGGTCCTCGAGTAGGGCGGGGCACGTGAAACCCTGTCCGAACATGGGGGGACCACCCTCCAAGCCTAAGTACTCCTCGACGACCGATAGTGAACCAGTACCGTGAGGGAAAGGTGAAAAGCACCCCGACAAGGGGGGTGAAACAGAACCTGAAACCGGATGCCTACAAGCAGTCGGAGCCTGACCATGTTCTTCGGGACATGGGGTGGGTGACGGCGTACCTTTTGTATAATGGGTCAGCGAGTTATCGTCGCCAGCAAGCTTAAGCCGATAGGCGAAGGCGCAGCGAAAGCGAGTCTGAACAGGGCGCTTTAGTTGGCGGCGGTAGACCCGAAACCGGGGTGATCTAGCCATGGGCAGGTTGAAGACAGGGTGACACCTGTTGGAGGACCGAACTCACGTCTGTTGAAAAAGACGGAGATGACCTGTGGTTAGGGGTGAAAGGCCAATCAAACCCGGAGATAGCTGGTTCTCCGCGAAAGCTATTGAGGTAGCGCGTCACGTGATTGCCTTCGGGGGTAGAGCACTGGATGGGCTAGGGGGGAGCAATCCTTACCAAACCTAACCAAACTCCGAATACCGAAGTGTCCAGCGTGGCAGACAGGCGGCGGGTGCTAAGGTCCGTCGCCAAGAGGGAAACAGCCCAGATCGCCGGCTAAGGTCCCCAAGTCGTGGCTAAGTGGAAAAGGATGTGGGAAGGCCACAACAACCAGGAGGTTGGCTTAGAAGCAGCCATCCTTTAAAGAAAGCGTAACAGCTCACTGGTCTAATAGCCGTCCTGCGCCGAAAATGTAACGGGGCTCAAGCCACGCACCGAAGCCGCGGGCTCGTACTTGTACGAGCGGTAGCGGAGCGTTCCCTAGGCCTGTGAAGGTCGATCGTGAGGTCGGCTGGAGGTATGGGAAGTGCGAATGCTGACATGAGTAGCGACAAGGAGTGTGAGAGACACTCCCGCCGAAAGTCCAAGGGTTCCTGCGCAAGGCTAATCCGCGCAGGGTGAGCCGGCCCCTAAGGCGAGGCCGAAAGGCGTAGTCGATGGGAACGGGGTGAACATTCCCCGGCCTGTGGGTAGTGACGGCGGCCGTAAGTTGTACCTCCTTAACGGATTGGAGGTGCCGCGAAGGACGTCCAGGAAACAGCTCCCACGTATAGACCGTACCCGAAACCGACACAGGTGGACTGGTTGAGCATACCGAGGCGTTTGAGAGAACGGTATCGAAGGAACTCGGCAAATTGCCCTCGTAACTTCGGGAGAAGAGGGCCCCGTTGGCAGGCAACTGTTGGCGGGGGGCACAAGCCAGGGGGTGGCGACTGTTTACTAAAAACACAGGGCTCTGCGAACTCGAAAGAGGACGTATAGGGTCTGACGCCTGCCCGGTGCCGGAAGGTTAAG